>NZ_JAAARL010000012.1:0-242429 GCF_009908205.1 Pseudomonas sp. Fl5BN2
CAGGGGCTGGGTCAAGGCCGGGCGGGTCGAGGTGGTGATGCCGGGCGGCACCGCGCCCTTGATGTTGCAGGAGCGCGACGGTGAACTGATACGGGTGAGCCTGTTTGGTACGGCGTTGGCGCTGGAGGCGTAAAGGGCAGCGGCAACCCCGTTGGCAGCCGGTCGCTTCGGCTTGGCTGAGGCCGGCGTGTTGGCGATTGGCAGGGCTGTCGGGCTCGGTAGCTAAACGGTTGGCGGTGCTATAGGGTGGCGGCGGGATCGGCTCATCAGCCGATAAAGTACCCATTCAAGGAACGGATTCGACATGCAAAAAGGAATGCCCCGCCGCGCTTTGCTCAAGGGCACGCTGCTGGCCCTGAGCGCTGTGGTTGTTGGCAGTCTCAGCGGTTGCCTGACCCGTAAATTGTACGAAGACCGGGCCAGTGATGAGGTTTATACGGAAACAGTCAGCCAGTTCTATATCACGGCGGACGAGAAGAGCTTGGTTATTCTGGGCAAGAAGTACCACTACTTCATGTTGGTCGATCCTGAGCTGCTGAAGGTCATCAAATCAGGCCTGCATGGAAAAATGCAGGCCGAGTTCTTGCCGATCAGCGTCACGTACTGGCAAACCCTGGAGGGCGAATTCATCCTCAGGATTCCCCAGATGGACCAACTTGATGCTAGCCAGGTCAATGAGGCCAAGGCCCTGGGTTTCGTTGCTTCGAAGTCGCAGAACGCGCTGCAGCAGCGCTACGCCATTCGCGGCAGTCGTTTTGAGTCCGGGCGGGATATCAGCGCCCATCAGGCCAGCCCGCTGAACAGCACCTACACCCTGCATTTCTCGGCCTATCGCAAGAAGAGCAAGGTCACCCAGGTGCTGCTGACACCGGTCACCGTCACGGCAGACGGCGTATTGACTATCCTCGCCCTGCCGCTGTTGCCGCTGGCGTTCATGGCGGCCCAGCCGTTCAAGGTCAAGTAGACGCCGCCACGGGTTTGCGCAGCGTTCGACTGTTCACCGGGTCGGGCGAGGTGGCGTGCCAGATGGCAGGCGCCTGTCGCCCATCGCCTGCGACAGCCGCTACAAGTCAGTCGCCGATCAGTTGCACCTGGGCCATCTGCCGCTGCATCAGCACCTTGCCGTGGCGGATCGAATACAGCGGCAAGCCCTGGCTGCGGATCATCTCGTAGTCGCTGTCGGCACTGAGGATCAGCAGGTTCGCCGGGCGCCCCTCTTCGATGCCGTAGCCTTCGCCCAGGGCCAGGGCCTTGGCGCTGTTGTCGGTGATCAGGTCCAGGGTGCTCTGCAGGTTGCTGTAGCCGAGCATGTGGCAGATGTGCAGGCCGGCTTCCAATACCCGCAGGATGTTGCCGTTACCCAGGGGATACCAGGGGTCGACGATCGAGTCCTGGCCGAAACAGACATTCATCCCGGCGTCCAGCAGCTCCTTGACTCGGGTCACGCCACGGCGTTTCGGGAAGCTGTCGAAGCGCCCCTGCAGGTGGATGCTTTCGGTGGGGCAGGAGACGAAGCTGATGCCCGAGTGCCCCAGCAGGCGGAACAGCTTGGCGCAGTAGGCATTGTCGTAGGAGCCCATGGCGGTGGTGTGGCTGGCACTGACCCGTGAGCCCATGCCGCGGCTGCGGGCTTCTTCGGCCAGCACTTCGAGAAAGCGCGAGTGCGGGTCGTCGGTTTCGTCGCAATGCACGTCCACCAGGCAACCCGTGCGTTCGGCCAGGTCCATGAGGAACTTCACCGAGCTTACGCCCTGGTCGCGGGTGTACTCGAAGTGCGGAATGCCTCCGACGACATCGGCGCCGAGGCGAATGGCTTCTTCCATCAGCTCGCGGCCGTTGCGGAACGACTCGATGCCTTCCTGGGGGAACGCGACGATCTGCAGGTCGATCAGGTGCCGGGTCTGCTCGCGTACTTCGAGCATGGCCTTGAGCGCGGTGAGGTCGGGGTCGGTGACGTCGATGTGGGTGCGCACGTGCTGGATGCCGTGGGCGGCCAGGGCACGGATGGTCTTGTGGGCCCGGGTGCGGGTGTCTTCGGCGGTGATCGTGGCTTTGCGTTCGCCCCAGCACTCGATGCCTTCGAACAGCGTGCCGCTCATGTTCCAGCGCGGCTCGCCGGCGGTCAGGGTGGCGTCCAGGTGAATGTGCGGCTCGACGAAGGGTGGCACCACCAGGTTGCCGCCGGCGTCCAGGTGCTCGGGGCCGAAGGCCGGGACGTTGCTCGGAGCGTCCGGGCCCTGCTGGATGATGCGCGCGATGCGGCCGTTTTCCAGGTGCAGTTGGTGCAGGCCTTCACGGTGACGCAGGCGGGCGTTGGTGATCAGCATCGGGCGGTTCCTCGGGTCGGGCAATCAGCGATTCAGCCGTCGGATCAGGGCCAGGCCCTTGTCCTACGGTCATTGGACTGCCCCCGGGGCCAGCGGCAAAAGGCCGCTGGCCGGGAGGGCAGGGTGTTTCGAGACCGGGCCATGATAGACCCAGAGGGGGCCGGGTGACCAAGTCAGGCCTGGATGTCGGCAGCCAGCGGGGCACGGGCCCCGAGCATCGCGCTCAACAGGATGTAGCTCAGGCCGGCGGCGGCGATGCCCACCAGGGGCGCCACCCAGGGCGAGCAGAAGGCCGCCAGGGTGCCGATGCCGTAGGCGCCGAGCCCGGGCCAGTTCCAGGCCGGTAGCTGGCTGTCGGCCAGGCGCGGATAGCGGCCGCGCCAGCGATAGAAAAAGTCGGCCATGATCACCCCGCCAATCGGTGGGATCACGGTGCCCAGCAGCACCAGGTAGGGCACCAGCAAATCGTACATGCCGAGCATCGCCAGCAGGGTGCCGATCACCGCGCCCACCAGGGTCACGGTCTTGCGCCGACGGGTGCGCAGCAGGTTGCAGCCGGCCACGGCGAAGTTGTAGATGGTGTTGTCCTGGGTGCTCCAGATGTTCAACAGCAGCATGGCCATGGCCGCCATGGCGAAGCCTTGCAGCAGCAAGACTTCGACCACGTCCGGCTGCTGGTAGACGATGGCGCCGTAGGCACCGATCAGCACCATCAGGCCATTGCCGATAAAGAAACCGATCAGGCTGGCGCTCACCGCCACCCGTGCCGAGCGCGAGAAACGGGTCCAGTTGGTGGCCTGGGTGGCGCCGCTGACAAAGGTGCCGAACACCAGGGTCAGGGCGGTGGACAAGTCCATGCCGGTGCTGGGCGTGAGTGCCAGCAGGTTGTCGAGACCGCCGACCTGGGTGGTCGCCACCCACATCGACAGCATCAGCAGCAGGGCCATGGCCGGCACCGCGATCCACGACAGGATCTCCAGGCCGCGATAGCCGATGTAGGCGGTGGCGCAGAAGGCCATGCCGAACAGCAGCATCAGCCCCAGCACCGCGCCCTGATCCAGCTGGAAATACTTGCCCAGCACCACCGCCGCGGTGGCGGTGCCCCAGGCGTACCAGCCGACCTGGGTCAGGCCGAGGATCAGGTCGCTGAGCTTGCTGCCCCGTTCACCGAAGCAGAAGCGCCCCATCAGCACCGTGTTCAGCCCGCTCTTGAAGGCGATGTAGCCCAGGCTGGCGGCGTAGATCCCCAGCAGCAGGTTGCCGACGAGGATCACCGCCAGCAGGGTGGTGAAGTCGAACGCCACCCCCAGCTTGCCGCCAGCGAACATGGTGGCAGTGAAAAAGGTGAAGCCCAGCAGCACCATGGCCATGGAGGCCAGGCCCTTGCGGGCGTGCTGCGGAACTTCGCTCAGGGGGTAGTCGTTGCCGGGTTCGTGCTGGGTCATGGGCCTGTCCCTGGTCGGAGTGATGCCTCGCTGTTGCAGGCGCCGTGCCAATCCTCGACGGCAAGCTCGGGCGCCCCAGCAGTTATAGCCGATGCCCGTGGGCCTGCCCCGGCAGTAGGCGCTGGCGGGGCAAAAGCGGTGCACGGCCGAGCCGGATTGGCTCACTGCCAGGCAGCCGGGGTCAGTCCTGGTCTGGGCTGAAGATGCTTTCGATGGGCAGTTGGAAGGCCCGGGCGATCTTGAATGCCAGGGGCAGGCTGGGGTCGTAGCGCCCGGTCTCGATGGCGTTCACCGTCTGCCGTGACACCTCCAGCCGAGTGGCCAGCTCGGCCTGGGACCAGCCTTTCAGGGTGCGCAGCTCGCGCAGTTGGTTGTTCATCGGTAGCGCCGCGTGCCGGCCACCGTGGCCAGGGCCCAGACCAGACCCATCACCGGCCACACGTAGAACATCGACAGCCGGGGCAGGCCGGCGGTTTCCAGGAAACCGTAGCTGAAGGTGATCAGCGCAGTGCAGACGAAGGACAGGCCCAGGGCTTCCAGCTGGATGCGCCGGGCCAGTTCGTCCATGCGCCGCAACTGGCGAACCACCGCCAGGGCCATGGCCACCATGGGGATCACCGGCACCAGGGCCAGGGCGATCTTGCCCGGGCCCGGGCTCAGGTCCGCCAGCCAGTGGCTGCTCAGCAGCACGCAGGCGATGTAGGCCAGCAAGGCCAGGCTGAATTCGACGAAGTAGCGTTTACTGCCCATGGGGCGATCTCCTGAAGTAAAGTGTCCTTTACATTAGGTGCGGGTCTTTTCTATGTCAAGGGTGCTTTACATCGGGCACCCTGCTCAGTCGAACAGGGTCACGTTGCGCCGACCTTCGTGGAAGTCGAAGGCTTCCTGGATGTCCCGTTCCACGGTGCGTCCCTGGGACAGCGGCGGCAATTGGTCCGGGGCGAAGAACGCCGCTTCGCTGGTTTCGCTGCCGCCCATTGGACGCTGGTCACCCTGCCGTTCGCAGAGGAAGTACAGCTTGTAGAAGTCCCGGTGATCGGGCTTGTAGGGGCCCTTGGCCTTGTGCCGCAGGCCATACAGCTGGCGCACCGAAACCTGCAGCCCGGCTTCCTCGTGGATTTCCTTGATGATGTTCTGCGCTGCCGACAGGCCGACATCGGCGTAGCCCCCGGGCAGGGCCCAGAGGCCGTCGTGCTGCTCGCGCACCAGCAGGATCTTGCCGTCTTCGATCAGCGCGCCGCGCACTTCCACCATCGGTGTCGAGTAGCGCTGGGCGAAGTCCGAGACCAGTTCGTTGATGCGCTCCAGGGGCACGTTGCCCAGTTGCGCCAGCATCTGGTGGGCGATGTCGGCGATTTCCTGGTAACGCTCGCGGTCGTGCACGTCCTGGCAGAAGTGCAGGCCGGTGGAGGCAATGGCTTGCAGGCGTTTGGCGTGGGTCAGCCAGTGGCTTTCCATGGGTGGGGTTCCTGCAACGTCAGAGAGAAGGCGCTTGTTTTAAGCCCTTGGCGCGCAGGGAGCAAGTACCACGCCGTGGTCGGCGGCGTGGTGCCGGCGCATCAGCCGCCGGCGCCTTGCCGATGGCAGCGCACTTGCTGGGTGGCATCCCCCAGCAGTGGCTGCGGGCGCTCGCAGCCCGGGCCACGGCGGTTGCAGCGGTCGAAGAAGAAACAGCCGCTGGGCAGCTTGCGGTTGCCCGGCAGTTCGGTGGGCGCCGAGACCTGGCTGTCCGCCAGCGGTGCGCCAAGGCGCGGCACCGCGTCCAGCAGCAGTTGGGTGTAGGGATGGCGCGGCCGTTCCAGCACCTGCTCGGCGCTGCCCAGTTCGACGATCTGCCCCAGGTACATCACCGCCACCCGGTCGGCCATGTGCCGCACCACCGAGACGTTGTGCGAGATGAGCACGAAGGTCAGGCCACGGCTGCGCTGCAGGTCCGCCAGCAGGTTGAGGATCTGCGCCTGTACCGAGATGTCCAGGGCCGAGGTCGGTTCATCGAGGACGATGATGTCCGGGTTCGACGCCAGGGCCCGGGCAATGGCGATGCGCTGGCGCTGGCCACCGGAGAACTGGTGCGGGTAGCGCTCCAGGTATTCGCTGCGGATGCCCACTTGCTCCGCCACCTTGGCAGCGATCTCGCGCATCTGCGTGGCCGGGGTGTGGCCCAGGGCAAACAGCGGCTCGGTGATGATCTTCCAGATCGGCAGGCGCGGGTCGAGGGACGATTGCGGGTCCTGGAACACGATCTGCACGTGGCTGTGGCGCTCGCGGTCGCTGGCGTAGGCCCAGTGCAGGTCGCCGCTGCTGGGGCGGACCAGGCCCATGAGCAGTTGCGCCAGGGTGCTCTTGCCGCAACCGGATTCGCCGACGATGCCCAGGGTTTCCCCGGGGCGCAGTTCCAGGTCGATGCCGTTCAGGGCGTGGGCGAAGGCCCGGGGCCGGCCCAGCCAGTCATTGCTCAGGGGAAAGCGCACCTGCACATCGTTGAGGCGCAGCAGCGGCACGTTGCCGGCTTGAGGTTGGGTGGCGGTCATTGCGCGGACTCCGGGGCAGACAGCCAGCAAGCGCTCTTGCGTTCCTGGCAGGCGTTGATCGAATGCAGCGGCGGCCGTTCGGCGCAGATCGCCATGGCCTGGCTGCAGCGCTCGCGAAAGGTACAGCCGCGGGGCAGGTGGGCGAGGTTCGGCACTTGCCCGGGAATGGTCAGCAGCGGCGCGCCGGGGGCGACCTGTTCCGGCAGGCCGCTGAGCAGGCCGCGGGTGTAGGGATGCTGCGGGTCGAGCATGACCTGGGCGGTGCTGCCTTGCTCGACCACGGCGCCGGTGTACATCACATAGACCCGGTCGCAGAACTGTGAAACCACCGCCATGTCGTGGGTGATCAGGAGGATCGCGGTGCCCCGTTGCCGGGCTTTCTCGCGTAGCAACAGCAGCACTTGGCGCTGCACGGTGACGTCCAGGGCGGTGGTCGGTTCGTCGGCGATCAACAACTGCGGGTCGCAGGAAAACGCCAGGGCGATCATCACCCGTTGGCGCATGCCACCGGACAGCTCGAAGGGATAGGCCTCGAGTATCTGTTCCGGGTCGGCGATGTGCATGTCCCGCAGCAGGGCAATGGCCTTGGCCCGGGCCTCGGCCTGGCTCACACGCTGGTGGTGGATGATCACGTCGAGCATCTGTCGACCGATGCGCCGGGTCGGGTTGAGGGCGGTCATCGGCTCCTGGAAGATCATCGCCGCATCGCGGCCACGGATCTGCAACAGCTGCTTTTCCGGGGTGCTGAGCATGTCGCGGCCGAGCAGGCTCAGGCTGCCGGAGGTGATGCGGTAGCTGCGCTCGGGCAGCAGTCGCAGGCTGAGCATGGCGGTCACCGATTTGCCCGAGCCGGATTCGCCGACCACACCGACGATCTCCCCCGGGTTGACGTGCAGCGACACGCCGTTGAGGGCCTGCACGTTGCTGCGGTAGGCGGGGAATTCCAGGCTCAGGTTATCGATAGAGAGGACAGCGGATGTGCTCATGGTCATTTCCCCTGTTGCCGTGGGTCGAGCAGGTCACGAATGCCGTCACCCAGCAGGTTGAAACCGGTGGCGGTGAACAGGATCGCCAGGCCGGGAAAAGTCGAGTACCACCAGTTGTCGAGGATGAAGTTGCGCCCGGTGGCCACCATCGCCCCCCATTCGGCGGTGGGCTGCTGAGCGCCCAGGCCGATGAAGCCCAGGGCCGAGGCCATGAGGATGGCGCTGCCGATGTCCAGGCTCAGTTGCACCAGCAGCGGCGGCATGGCGTTGCGCCCCACGTGCCAGCTGACGATGTGCCAGCGGCCGGCGCCGTAGGTTTGGGCCGCCTTGACGTAGCCCATCTGGCGGATGCTCAGGGCCTGGCCCCGGGCCAGGCGCACATAGAACGGAATGCGCACCAGGGTGATCGCCAGCATGGCGTTGAACAGGCTCGGGCCCAGGGCCGCAGCCAGGGCCATGATCAGCACCAGCGACGGCACCGAGAGCATGATGTCCATCAGGCGCATGATCAGGCTGTCGAAGCGCCCGCCGATGATCCCCGACAGGCAGCCCAGCAGGCCCCCGGCCAGGCATGAGGCGAAGGCCACGAACAGGCCCACGCCCACCGACTGGCGGCTGCCGTGGAGCACCCGGCTGAACAGGTCGCGGCCCACTTCGTCGGTGCCGAACCAGTGGCTGGCGCTGGGGGCGGCCAGGCGTTCGGCGAGGTTCAGGGCGTTGGGGTCATGGCTCGACAGCCAGGGGGCAAAGGCCATGCACAGCAGCACCAGCAGGGTCATGCACAGCCCGGCGATGGTCAGCGGGCTTTGCCGCAGGCGGTAGCCCAGGTAGGCCAGGCGCGCCCGCCAACGGGTGGCCTGGGACGTGGGCAGTGGCAGGGGAACGATCAAGGGAGCGGACATCTCAACTTACCTCGCCAATGCGCGGATCGATCACTCGGTACAACAGGTCGATCGCCATGTTCAGCAGCACATAAATAAACGACACCAGGATCGCGAAGCCCATCACCGCCGGGAAATCCAGGGACTGGATCGACTTCACCACATAGGCGCCCATGCCCGGCCAGGCAAATACGGTTTCGGTCAGCACCGCGCCATACAGCAGGTCGCCCAGGGTCAGGCCGAGTACCGTCACCGAGGGGATCAGCGCGTTGGGCAGGGCGTGGCGCAGGATCACCGACCAGCGTGACAGGCCATAGGCCCGGGCGGTGCGGATGTAGTCCTCGCCGAGTTGGTCGAGCATCGCCGAGCGGATCTGCCGCGCCACCACCCCGAGGTTGACGAAGCCCAGGGTCACCGCCGGCAGGATCAGGTGCTGCAGGGCATTGAGAAACAGCGGGATATCCCCGGCCAGCAACGCGTCGATCAGGTAGAAGCCCGTGATGGTGCGGGGCGGCTCCAGGCCTTCGTCCAGGCGCCCGCTGCCGGGCAGCCAGCCCAGGTGACCGTAGAACAGCACGATCAGCCCCAGCCCCAGCCAGAACGCCGGGGTGGAGATTCCGGTAACCGCCAGGGTGCGGGCGATCTGATCAATGAAGCGGTTGTGATAGACCGCCGACAGCACCCCCAACGGGACGCCCACCAGCACCGACAGCAGAAGGGCGGCCAGGGCCAGCTCCAGGGTCGCCGGGAAGAACGCCTGCAGGTCCTCCAGCACCGGGCGGCTGGTGCGGATCGAGGTGCCGAGGTCGCCGTGCAGCAGGTCGAGCATGTAGCGCCCGTATTGCTGGTACAGCGGCAGGTCCAGGCCCAGCTGGTGGCGGATGTTCTCGACGATCGCATCACTGGCCCGGTCGCCGGCGATCAGCCGCGCCGGGTCACCGGGAATCAGGTGCGAGATGGTGAAGGTAATCAGCGAAACCCCGACCACGACCAACAGCAGGCCGAGCAGGCGTTTGCGCAACATATTCAGGAAGGCCATGAGGCAACCTCGTTAACGCTTGACGAACGACAGGGGCGACAGCGGCCCCGCAGCGGCGACACGGCAGTCCGTCGCCAGCCTGGTTCAGGGGCCGGCGACGGGGATCGAAGCGCCAGCCCTACTTGCTGATTTCGGCGATGTTGAACACCTGTTCCAGCATCGGATGGAACACGTAGCCCTTCACCGAATCGCGCATCGGCAGGCTGTAGTTCTTCTGGTACAGGTAGGCGTAGACGTTGTCCTTGAGGACGATCTTCTGCGCCTTCTGGTACAGCTCGATGCGCTTGGCGGTGTCGTTGGTGGCCGCCGCTTCGCGGATCAGGCTGTCGACTTCGGGGTTGCTGTAGAACGAGCGGTTGCCCGGCAAGCCCTGGAGGCTGGAGTCGAACCAGAAGTTCATGAACATGTAGGGGTCGGCGAAGTCCGGGCTCCAGGAGCCGATGGCCACGTCGTAGTCACCCTTGCCCACCCGTTCACGCATGGTGGCGTTGGCCAGCTTCTCCATCTTCAGGTTGATGCCCAGGGGCGCCAGGCCCGCTTGCAGGGTCAGGCCGATGGATTCCCAGTTGGCGTCCTTGTCCGAGTACAGGTAGGTCAGGTTGCTGATTTTCTGCGGTGCCTTGGCCAGGCTGGCCTTGGCGCCGTCGAGGTTCTGCTGCATCAGCGGCAGGCTCGGGTCGTGGGCCCACATGCCGTCGGGGATCGGCCCGTTCATCAGCTTGGCCTGGCCCTTGAGGATGCCGTCGACGATGCCCTTGTAGTCGATGGCCTGGACCAGCGCCTGGCGCGCCTCGACGTTGTTCAGCGGCGCGCGCTGGTTGTTCAGGTACAGGTAGTTGACCCGCAGCGAGGGGAAGGTCTGGATCACGATCCCGGACTTGCCGGCCAGGGTGCCGAGCTGGTCTTCGGGCATGTCCTCGATGATGTCCAGGTCGCCGCGTTCCAGTTGCAGGCGGCGCACCGAGGCCTCGCTGATGATCTTGATCACCACCTTGTTCAGGCTCGGCTTGGTTCCTGCGTAGTAGCTGTTGGGTTCCAGCGTCAGCGACTGGCCCTTCTGCCAGTTGCTCAGGCGGAAGGCCCCGGAGCCGGCGGTGTGGGTCGAGAGGTAGGCGTTGACGTCCTCGCCCTTGCTGGCCACGTCCGGGTTGATGATGCCGCCGCCGTTGTGGGCCAGGGTGTAGAGGAAGGGCGCGTAGGGCTTTTTCAGGGTGAAGCGCACGGTCAGCGGGTCGACCACGGCCACGCTCATGTCATCCGGGAAGGCCCCGGACGGACCCTGCTTGAGCTGCATCAGACGCTCGAAGGAGAACTTCACCGCGGCGGCGTCCACCGGCTTGCCGTCGTCGAACTTGTTGCCGGGCTTGAGCTTGAAGTCCCAGGTCAGGTTGTCGGCGGAGGTGCTCCAGCTGTCGGCCAGGTCGCCCTGGACTTCGGTGCTGCCCTTGCCGTTCTCGACCTTGTAGGTCACCAGCTTCTGGTAGGCCGGGTAGGTCACGGCCCAGTCGTTGTTGTCGATGGTCACGGCCGGGTCGAGGGTTTGCGGGTCGGCGGCCTTGCCGATCATCAGGGTGTCCTTGGGCGCGGCGGCGCTGGCGGTTTGCCAGGAGCCCAGGCTCAGGGCGGCGCACAGCAGCGACAGCGCGACACGTTGGGACAGGCGTGGATTACGGTGGTTCAGCGGGCTATGGGTCATGCCGGTTTCCTTGATCATTCGATGATTGGAAGTTCGTCAGGTTTTTTATAAAAGCTATAACCGGGCAGTTGGAGCTGAAGCGGTGTTGCGTTGCGACCGGCTTGGGGCAGTGGGCTGCCTGTTGTTGTGGCCGGCTGGGGAACAGGAGATCAGTGTTCGAAGGGCTGGTCGTGCTCCTCGATCAGGGGG
Source organism: Pseudomonas sp. Fl5BN2 (assembly GCF_009908205.1). Classification (NCBI taxonomy): domain Bacteria; kingdom Pseudomonadati; phylum Pseudomonadota; class Gammaproteobacteria; order Pseudomonadales; family Pseudomonadaceae; genus Pseudomonas; species Pseudomonas sp. Fl5BN2. The sequence goes on from NZ_JAAARL010000012.1 coordinate 11,095, forward strand.
AAATCCTCGGCGTTGGGTAGTTCGTAGTGCCACCACTCGGTGGCGATCGCCTCGAAGCCGGCGCTGCGCATGATCCCCAGGAGCATTAGGCGATTGCGCTGCACCTGGGGCGGCAGGTCGCTGTAGAACTGATGCGACTTGGGCTCCATGGCGTCGAACGCGGTGCCCATGTCCAGGGGCTGGCCGCTTTCGTCCAGCAGCGTCAGGTCCACGGCCACGCCGCGGGTGTGGTGCGAGCCCAGGCGTGGGTCACGGACGTAATCCGGGTTTGGCAGGGCTTGCCACAGCAATTGCTGGGCGTAGGCCGGGCGATAGGCGTCGTAGAGGCGCAGGCCCAGGCCGGCCATGCGCGCCAGCTGGCTGGCCTTGTACAGGCAGGCCGCGGCGTCCTTGTGCAGCAGGCAGCGGGTGTTGCGGTAGATCACCTGGCCGGCCAGGTTGTCGGCGCTGGCGTACACCAGGTCGATCTCCAGTTGATGCCGCTGGGCGTCGATTTCGACAAGGGGACTGTTGTTCACTCACTCACTCCATCTTGGGTAACGCTTGAAGGTCAGGACTCGAACTGGCCGAAGGCTTCCTGCAACTGCCGGTTCTTCGCCAGGCGCTGGTCCAGGCGTTCGCCGTAACCTTCGGCCACGGCGGAGACCATCAGGTTGAACAGGCAGGTCAGTGGCGCCAGGGAATCCCAGAACTGACCGACGTCGGTCTTCAGTTGCAGCAGGTCCAGCGAATAGTCCCGGGCCCAGGGGCACTGCAGGTCGGTGATCAGCGCCAGGGGCAGGGCATTGGCATTGGCCACCTCGCAGAAAGTCTGAGTGACACTGGAGTAGGCGCGGAAGTCGGAAATGATTGCGTAGGGCTTGGCGAAACCGGAGTTCAAGGTTTCGGCGTAGATACCTGACAGGCCGTCGACGTAATAGACCTTGGGCCGGATGTATTCCAGGTGGCTGTGGAAGGCACTGAGAATGCCCCGGGTCGACTGGATACCGACGATGAACACCGCGTCGGCCTCGACGATCTGCCGCACGATATCGGCGAATGGCTGGCTGCGGGCCAGGCCATAGACGTGCTGGATGGCCTCGATCTCACGATGCATCGAGCGCTCCAGGGCGTCGTCCTGGTGGGTCTCGCTGCGAAACGCGCCAAGCCGGTCGGTGATCAGCCAGGAGGCCGGGGCATCGCCGCGCAGGCCTTGCTTGACCTCGTCCAGGTTGCGATAGCCCAGGGAGCGCAGGAAGCGCCCCACGGAAATTCCCGTGGTGCCGGCTTGCTGGGCGATGCTGTCGGCGGTCTCGAAGGGCAACTGCTGGAGGTTGGCCAACAGGTAGGTAGCGATGCGCTTGCCGGTGGGCGTCAGGCTTGCAAACTGCTGTTCCAGGGTGGCTTGGAAACTGTTCTTGTCCATGACGATCTCGCAAGGCGTTCGCGGAAAATGTTATCTAGATTTCATTTTTGTATTCTGTGTTAGAAACATAACATCGGCTTTCGCGACAAAACAAGGCTTTTGTCCGAGGTGGTCGTTTTCCGTAGAAAGTGACGCTGCTGGCTATCTTCAGCCGCGAGGAGTGGACCTGTTCAGCCACTGCCCGAGGTCGCTGATGGCGGTTTCCACGCGGGTGCTGCGCCCGCTCCAGCTGCAGGCCAGCATCAGGTTGCGCGGCAGGTTGAAATCTTCCACCGCAAAACCCTGGGCGTCGCGCCCGTTGGCGTCATGGGGCACCTGCTGGCGCAGGCTGGCGGGGCCTTCGAAGTAGGCCCACACCGGCTTGCCCAGGGCGACGGCCGCGCCCACTTCAAAGGCGGTGCCGGAATCCGGCTCCAGGCCGCGAAAGTCATTCAGGTTGGCCAGCAGCGCGTCGCAGTCGCGGATCATCTGCAGGTTCTGCCGGTAGATCCACTGCGCGGTGGCCTCCGGCGAGAGGTCCGGCGGCGCCTGGTTATCCAGGGGAAACAGGCCGTGCAACCCCTGGGCGCTGCACAGTTGCTTGAGGTACGCGCCATGGGCCAGGGCGTCGGTCCGGAACACGTCGAAGCCGGCGAGGTAGATACGGGGTTGCATGGGGAACTCCTGGTGTGATCAGTCCAGCGCTTTGCTCATGTACACCCGGTGCAGGCCGTGCTCCACCGCGCGATGGGTTTCCACGTAGCCGTGACGGCCATACAGGGCGATGTTCTCGCCCATGGCCTCGTTGGTGTAGAGGCGCACGCAACTGTGGCCGGCAGCCAGCGCTTGCTGTTCGGCAAAGGCCAGCAATTGCCGGCCATGGCCGCGGCCCTGGGCCTCAGGGCTGACGGCCAGGTTGTCCAGCAGCAGGGCTTCCTGGGCGTCCAGCAGGACAATGAAGCCGGCGATCGCCTGCTGCTCCTCCAGGACCCAGACCTGCTCGGCCAGCACCAGGCAGGAATAGTCTTCGAGCATCGGTGCCGGTTCACGGCCGATCCGCGCGATATAGGGCGCGTAGGCGCTCTTGGCGATGCTTTCGATGGCGGCGAGGTCGGGCAGGGCGGCTGGGCGGATGGTCGACGGCATGGGCGCGAGTGCTCGGACAGCGGCGGGGATGAGCCAATCATAGGCATAAAAAAACCACTCCGTGGAGTGGTTTTCCGGTCGGCTTATTCGCCGCGATAGATGCAGCCACTGGTGCAGGTTTCGTGGATGCGGATCGCACTCAGTTCCGGCAGCAGGGGTTTGAGCTCATTCCAGATCCACTTGGCGAGGACTTCGCTGGTGGGGTTTTCCAGGCCGGGAATGTCGTTCAGGTAGTTGTGGTCCAAGCGCTCGTAGAGCGGCTTGAAGATCGCCTTGATTTCCGAGAAGTCGCGGATCCAGCCGGTATGGGCATCGACCTCGCCGCTGAGGTGGATCGCCACCTTGAACGAGTGGCCATGGAGGCGACCGCATTTGTGGCCTTCGGGCACGAAAGGCAGGCGATGGGCGGATTCGAAGGTAAATTCTTTGAAGATTTCCACAGTGTCGGTCAGCTCTGTCAGATGGCGATCGCCCGGGGGCGAGTTGAGGCAGGCGGCGAGTTTATCAGCTTGCCCCGAAGGTTGCGGAAAAACCCTGACTAAAGGGTCAGTCCACAGCGCCTGGCCCGCTTTACAGGCTTTGCAGGTGTTCGCCCAGGCGATTCTGCGCGGCCAGTTCAAGAAACTCGTCCCCCAAGCGCCGGCTTTCGTCCATGGCGTGACGCCAGTACTTTTGTCGGCCCGCGTCGTCGCCCATGAAGCGCTTGAAGTCGTTGCGGTCCGGCAGCTTGCCGTAGGGCAGGCGCGCCAGGTATTCCTTTGACGGTGCCAACAACAGCACGTCGCGCAGGCGTTCGGGGCTGGCCTTGCGCCAGGGCAGGGTCTTGTCGAACCAGCCGGGAATTACCCGGTCGGTGAAGTGCGGGTAGAGCACGATATCGCTGCCGCTGTAGGGCAGGTCCAGGTGATAGTCCAGCAGGCCACCGTCGCGAAAGGTGCCGGCACCAGCTCCCGGCAGCTCGCGTACGCCCTGCATGACCATGGGGATCGAGCCCGAGGCCAGCAGCGCCTGGCGCAGGTTGCCGCGATCCAGGGGGACGAAGCGCGAGGGGAAGTCTTCCAGGGCGTGCAGCGGTGGCGCCAGGCGTGGGTCGTGCAGTACCAGGCGTTCGAAGTGCCGGGACAGGCGGGCGCGGCCCCGCAGGTTGTCGGCGATCACTGAGGACAGGCCCAGGCCCAGGCGTCCGCGATGGTCGTCCGCCAACAGGCCATGGCTCTTTACCACCATGATGTTCAACCGGTAATAGGGGTTGTCGAGGATCGAGGCGTCGCGGCCCTCCAGCAGGTCATCGAGCATGCGCTGGGAGCTCTGGCTGATCTGCGCCATGCTCACGCCCTTGGCGAAACTCTGGGCGTTGTACAGCAGGCCCAGGCGGCGGATGCCTTCGGCGGCGTCTGGCAGGCAGGCACTGGCGAAGCGCCAGGAACCCACCGACGCGCCGATCAGTGAGCGCTCGCGGGGCACCGCGGGCAACCACTCACCGAACAGCGCCAGGTCCAGGCCCTGGATGCCCAGGGCCTTGGGGCCGCCGGCGGCGCCCGGCAAGGTGCCGACTTCGCCAGCGTGCAAGCCTTGGCGACGGATGCGGGCCAGGGCGCGCGGGCCGGCCTTGAGAGTCAGGGCGGGGAATTTGATATGGATGGCGGTCATACCGGGCTCACTCTTGAATCAGCCGCCGAGTATAGAGAAGCCTGGCGCCGGCGACCGAGTGAAACTGCTGTCAGGTGGATGATGGCGATTCAGTTTCAATTAAGTTGCCTTGGGTATCGTCGGCGTCATCGGCCCTTGGCCACTTGATGGGAGACCTGCGATGAAAACCCTGACTGTACTGTTCGGCGTCAGCCTGATTGCCCTGGTCGCCAGCCAGGCCCAGGCCCGCGACCTGGGCCCCGACGAGGCCCTGAGATTGCGCGACGCTGGTACCATTGTGTCCTTTGAAAAACTCAATGCCACGGCCATGTCCCGGCATCCTGGGGCGAGCATCAGTGAAACCGAGCTGGAACAAGAGTACGGCAAGTACCTCTACCAGGTTGAGCTGCGCGATCCGCAGGGGTTGGAGTGGGATGTGGAACTGGACGCCGTGAGCGGCCAGGTACTCAAGGATCATCAGGACACCTAATGAACTCGACCTTGCGCGTCGGCAGCCGGGCGGCCCTGGCGCTGTTGCTGTTCTGCTCGCTGGCGCCGGCTCGCGACCTGGACCAGGACGAAGCCCTGCGCCTGCGCCAGCAGGGGGTGATCCTGCCCCTGGAACAATTGCTGCAGCAGGCCATGGACCGGTATCCCGGGGCCAAGCTGCTGGAGGCCGAGCTGGAAGAAAAGCACGATGTGTATATTTACGAGGTTGAGCTGTTGACCGTGGACGGTGTGGTCCGCGAGCTGGATCTGGACGCCGCCACCGGGCGCCTGTTGAAAGATGAGGAAGACGATTGATGCGCCTGCTCCTGGTGGAAGACCACGTACCCTTGGCGGACGAACTGCTGGAAGGCCTGAACCGCCAGGGTTATGCGGTGGACTGGCTGGCCGATGGCCGCGATGCCTTGTATCAGGGCGCCAGCGAACCCTATGACCTGATCATTCTCGACCTCGGCCTGCCCGGGGTGCCAGGCCTGGACGTGCTGCGCCAATGGCGTGCCGACGGGCTGGCGACACCGGTGCTGATCCTCACTGCCCGGGGTTCCTGGGCCGAGCGCATCGAAGGCCTCAAGGCCGGTGCCGACGATTACCTGAGCAAGCCGTTCCATCCCGAAGAGCTGCATTTGCGAGTCCAGGCGCTGTTGCGCCGCTCCCACGGCCAGGCCAACCAGCAGACCTTGCGGGCCGCCGGGTTGCACCTGGACGAGGGGCGTCAGTGCGTGGTGCGCGACGGCGAGGACGTGTTGCTGACTGCTGCCGAATTTCGCTTGCTGCGCTACTTCATGCTGCACCCGCAACAGATCCTCTCCAAGAGCCACCTCGCCGAGCACTTGTATGACGGCGAAACCGAGCGCGACTCCAATGTCCTTGAGGTCCACGTCAATCACTTGCGCCGCAAGCTCGGCCGCAGCGTGATCGAAACCCGCCGCGGCCAGGGCTACCTGTTCGGCGGGGTGGCTGCGTGAGGTCGATCCAGCGCCGCCTGAGCCTGGGCCTGGTCAGTGTGCTGGTGGTGGTCGGGCTGGTGTTGGCGCAGACCAGCCTCTGGCTGTTCGAGATGGGCTTGCAACGTTACCTGGAAGCCGGGTTGCGCAACGACAGTGAAAGCCTGCTACTGGCCCTGGTGCGTGGCCCGCAGGGTTTGCAACTGGACGAGCGGCGGTTGTCGCCGGCCTATCAACGACCGTTTTCCGGACATTACTTCCGCATCGACTTTGCCGATGTGCACTGGCGCTCCCGTTCCCTGTGGGACCAGGAATTGCCGCAACTGGACCGCGCCGGCCTGCAGGGCAACCTGCAACTGGGGCCCGAAGGCCAGCAACTGCTGGTGCTGCGCAGTGACTACAAGCGCCTCGGGCAGTCGATTTCCATCAGCGTGGCCCAAGACTACACCCCGGTGCGTGAGAGCTTTCAGCGCATGCGCCAGATTGGCCTCGGGCTGGGGCTGGCCGGGTTGCTGCTGATTCTGTTGCTGCAGCGGCTGACCGTGCGCCGGGCCTTGCGTCCGCTGGAGACCGCGCGCGAGCAGATCGCCCAGTTGCAGTTGGGCCAGCGCTCCCAGCTGGATGCCCAGGTGCCGCAGGAGCTGGAGCCGCTGGTGGCGCAGATCAACCATTTGCTGGCCCATACCGAGGACAGCCTCAAGCGTTCACGCCATGCCCTGGGCAACCTCGGACACGCGCTGAAGACGCCGCTGGCGGTGCTGTTGAGCCTGGCATCGGGGCCCAAGCTGGACGGCCATCCCGAGGTGCGCAAGATCCTCCTGGAACAGTTGGAGCAGGTGCAGCAGCGGCTCAATCGCGAGCTCAATCGCGCACGGCTGGCCGGGGATGCCTTGCCCGGGGCGCTGTTTGATTGCGATGTCGAACTGCCGGGGTTGCTGGCCACCTTGAACATGATCCATGGCGAGCACCTGCAGTTGAGCTATCACGCCGCAGCGGGATTGCGCCTGCCCTGGGACCGCGAGGACTTGCTGGAATTGCTGGGCAACCTGCTGGACAACGCCTGCAAATGGGCCGATGCCGAGGTGCGCGTGAGCGTCGAGGAGCGGGCGTCGGGTTTCTGTCTGGCGGTGGACGACGACGGTCCGGGGATTCCCCGAGAGCGGCGAGCTGAAGTGCTGGGGCGGGGGGCGCGGCTGGATGAGCAGACCGATGGGCACGGCCTGGGCCTGGGCATCGTGCGTGACATTGTCGAGGCCTGGGGCGGCACATTGAGCCTGGAGGACGGTGCGCTGGGCGGCTTGCGGGTGGAAATCGAGCTACCCAGGCGCTAGGCCTGCCGATGGCCGCTCCTGTAGCCGCTGCTGGCGGCTACAGGGACCTGGGTTTCAAGGACGGCGTCAGACGCGGAACTGGTCCATCAGGCTCTGCTGCTGGTTGGCCAGGCTGTTCAAGGACTGGCTGACCCGCGCCGATTCGTTGGCCTGCTCCGACAGCGATTCGGTGACGTCGCGAATGGTCTCGACGTTGTTGTTGATCTCTTCGGCCACCGCGCTCTGTTCTTCGGCGGCGCTGGCGATCTGCAGGTTCATGTCGCTGATCACCGTGACCGCATCGCCGATCTGGCGCAGGGCGGTGACGGCCTGACCGACCTGGTCGACGCTGCCCTGGGCCTGGCGATGGCTGTTGCTCATGGAGCCCACCACGTCCCGGGTGCCGGTTTGCAGTTGTTCGATCACTTGGCGGGTTTCCTCCACCGACTCCTGGGTACGCCGGGCCAGGTTGCGCACTTCATCGGCCACTACCGCGAAACCGCGTCCGGCTTCACCGGCACGGGCGGCTTCGATGGCGGCATTCAGGGCCAGCAGGTTGGTCTGCTCGGCGATCGCGCGAATCACTTCCAGTACCGAGCCGATCTGCTCGCTGTTGGCCGCCAGGCCTTCGACCTGGGTCATCGCGGTGCTCATCTCGGCCGCCAGCAAGTCGATGCTGCGGGTGGTGCGGTCGATCACCGTCAGGCCCTGTTGCGTGGCCTGGTCGGCATCCCGTGCGGCCTGGGCCGCCTGGGCGGCGCTGCGGGCCACGTCCTGGGCGGTGGCACTCATCTCGTGGGAGGCGGTAGCCACCTGGTCGACCTGGCGGTATTGCTGCTCCATGCCGGCACTGGTCTGGGTGGCGATGGCCGATGACTGATCGGCGGTGCCGCGGGCATCCTGCACCGAGCGTTTGACCTCGGCAATGATCGGTTGCAGTTTGTCGAGGAAGCGGTTGAACCAGCCGGCCAGTTGCCCCAGTTCGTCCTGTTTGTCGTAGGCCAGGCGGCGGGTCAGGTCGCCTTCGCCGCTGGCAATGTCTTCAAGCATGGCGGCCACGCCAAGGATCGGTCGGGTCACGCTGCGGGCCATCAGCCACACCAGCAGCAAGCCGACCACCGCGGCCAGCAGGCCCAGGCCCAGTTCGATCAGGGTGCCGCTGCTGTTGCTGGCGTCCAGTTCGTTTTTCAAGGCTTCGGCCGGGCCTACCAGGACTTTTTCCGGTACATCCAGCAGCACGCCCCAGGCTTTGCCGCCGGGGATCGGCGTGAACGGGGCCAATACTTTGAGTTTGCTGTTGCTGTGCAAGCTGTGGGTCTGGGTGCTGCTGGCCAGTTGGCGGATCAGTTCGGCACCGTTGGTGCTGTCGACGCTGTCCAGGCGCTGGCTGAGTTTGCTGGCGTCGAGGCTGTAGCCGGCCAGCAGGCCCACCGGGCTGAGGATGCTGACGTTAGTCTGGCCGGCGTAGAGTTTGCGGCTGGCGTTTTCGCTGACTGCCTGCAGGCTGTTGAGATTGATGTCCACCGACAGCGAGGCGATGACTTTGCCGTCCACCATCAGCGGGAAGACGATGCTGGTCATCAGCACCTTCTGGCCGTCGATGTCATAGAAGTAGGGTTCGATCACGCAAGGCTTGAGGGTGCTGCGCGGGCAGGTGAACCAGGCGTTGGCCGGCTGGCCGCTGGGGCCGGTGCGGGTGTCGCTCATGTCGCTTTCCGGCAGCGACATGGAGGTCAGCTTGCCGGGGGTGGGTTGCGACCAGTACAGGGCGAAACGGCCTTTCTCATTGCTGCCCAGTTCGCTCTGGCCACTGAACAGCGAGTCCTTGGCGTCCAGGGCGTTGGCCTCGAACACCAGGGACAGGCCCAGCAGCTCGGGGTTGGCCTGCAGCGCCGACTTGACCTGGCGGGTCAGGTCTTCACGCAGGTCGAAGGCGTCGAGAAAGCGCTTCTCGGCCTGTTCGCGCAGGAACAGCACCTGGCGGGAAAAGCCGTGGCCGTATTGATAGGCGTCCATGAACTGCTGACGAATCCCCAGTGCCTGGACTTCACCCTGGGCCTCGATCCGCGACTGAGCGGCTTCGTTGAGCATCTCCATGCTCGAAGCTTTCACCAGCTCGGAGCTGTGCTCCATGCGATACAGCGAAAGCCCCACCAACAGCGACACGATGCCCAGCAGACAGAGTCCGGCCAGCAAGGTGATCTTCCATTGAATGGAAAGTTGTCTGAGCGGCATGGAGGCGTCCTTTATTCGATAAATATCTGAGACTTTGCATTGTTACGGCCGACGAACGGTATTCTTTAAACACTTGTTCGAAATAACCCGCCGTTGCTCATTGCACCCTGTCGCCGCTGCCGCAAGGTGCGGGGCAGGGGCAGCGGGCAAAGCGCGCCCGGGTTTTGACAAGCCGGGCCCGCTGCTGCAAAGTGCGCGCCCTCTAACAAGACCCTCTTTTCATTCGATGTCGGCAGTCCGCTGCCTTCCGGTCGGTCACAGGCTTTTGCGCCGTTTTTACCGGCGCAGTAATGAGGTAACGATGATTAACGCAGTAATTGCCGCGGTTGGCGTGATGTTGGTGCTCAGCCTGTCCCGCGTGCATGTAGTGATCGCCCTGATCATTGGTGCGCTGGTGGGTGGCCTCACCGGTGGCCTGGGGATCGAGGCCACGCTCAAGGCATTCAACAGTGGCCTGGGCGGTGGCGCTACCGTGGCCCTGTCCTATGCCTTACTCGGTGCCTTTGCCGTGGCCATCGCCAAGTCCGGCCTGGCCCACGCCCTGGCGGACAAGATCCTGTCGCTGGTGGACCGTCAGGACAGCAGCGGCGGTGGGCAGGTCAAATGGTTGCTGATCGGCCTGTTGTGGGTGGTGGCGATTGCTTCGCAGAACATCCTGCCGATCCACATTGCCTTTATTCCGTTGCTGGTGCCGCCACTGTTGTACGTGCTGACCAAGCTGCAACTGGACCGGCGGCTGATCGCCTGCGTCATCACCTTCGGCCTGATCACGCCTTACATGTTCCTGCCGGTGGGTTTCGGCAACATCTTCCTCAATGAGATTCTCCTGGCCAACGTGGCCCGCAGTGGGGTCGATGTCAGTCAGGTCAACGTCACGCATGCCATGGGCATTCCCGCCCTGGGCATGTTGTTCGGCCTGGCGATGGCATTTTTCAGCTACCGCAAGAAGCGGGTCTACGACCTGGGCAAGATCGAGAAGGTCGAGCAGGTGGCGGTGCAATACAACCCGCAGACCCTGCTGGTGGCGGGGCTGGCGATTGTCGCCGCCTTCGTCGTCCAGTTGCTGCTGGACTCGATGATTATCGGGGCTTTGTGCGGCTTCCTGGTTTTCTCGGTGTCGGGCATCGTGCGCTGGCGCGAAACCGACGGCCTGTTTACTGAAGGCATGAAGATGATGGCGATGATCGGCTTCATCATGATCGCCGCCTCAGGCTTTGCCGAAGTGATGAAGGCCACCGGTGAAGTGCAGACCTTGGTCGAAACCTCGGCCGGTTGGATCGGTCACAGCAAGGGCGTGGGTGCGCTGCTGATGCTGCTGGTGGGCCTGCTGGTGACCATGGGCATCGGCTCGTCGTTTTCCACGGTGCCGATCCTGGCGGCGATCTTCGTGCCTTTATGTGTGCAGTTGGGCTTCAGTCCCCTGGCCATTGTCTGCATCGTCGGCACCGCCGGGGCGCTGGGCGATGCGGGCTCGCCCGCCTCGGATTCAACCCTGGGGCCGACCTCGGGGTTGAATATCGACGGCCAGCATCACCATATCTGGGACACCGTGGTCCCGACTTTCCTGCATTACAACCTGCCGCTGCTGGCCTTCGGCTGGGTTGCAGCCATGGTCCTCTGATTATCTCGCTCTCGTAGAAACCGTGGGCTGTTGTAGGAGCGGGCTTGCCCGCGAAGGCATCGGCAAGGTCGGTGCAAGGCTCAAGGGCCTCTTCGCCGGCAAGCCGGCTCCTACGGGCTCAGGCTCAACTTTTGTTTTGGCGTGCCGTTAACGCGGTTATCACGCCAATAAAAACTTAGAGTGAGCCCACTATGCGCTTGAGCCTGAAGGCCAAAGTCCTGTCCCTGGCGGTACTCCCGGTACTGCTGTTCGCGCTGGTGATCAGCCTGAGCACGGTGTTCATGTTGCGCCAGCAAGCCCAGAAAGAGGTCGAGGAAACCCGTCATCGCCTGCTGGGCGAGGCCAAGGCCACGTTGCAGAGCTATGTCGAAGTGGCCCTGAACACGGTCAAGCCGCTGTACGACGCGGCGGCGCCAGGGGATCAGGCGGCCCGGGCCGAGGTGGTCAAGCTGCTGTCGAACATCAGCTATGGCAAGGACGGCTACTTCTTCGGCTACGACTCCGAGACCGTACGCCTGTTCAAGGGCAACAGCGCGGACGGGGTGGGCAAGAGCTTCAAGGACAACCGCGACCCCAACGGCGTGTACGTCAACCGCGAACTGGTGCGGGTCGGCAAGGACGGCAGCCACTACGTGCAGTACAGTTCGACCCAGCCGGGCAGCGATGTGCTGGTGCCCAAGCTGGGCTACACCGAATACCTGCCCAAGTGGGACATGGTGCTGGGCACCTCGGTCAACCTCGATGGCATCGACGCCCAGGTGGCGGCGGTCGAGACCAGTGTCAACCAGCGCATGGAAGGCATGGTCCTGAGCATTCTCGGGATTGCCGCGGTGCTGCTGCTGGTGATTGCGGGCCTGGGCATGGTGGTGGCCAATACCATGCTGCGTCCGCTGAACCTGATGAAAGCCAACCTTGATGACATCGCCGCCGGCGAGGGCGACCTGACCCGGCGCCTTGAGATCACCAGCCAGGACGAACTCGGCGACCTGGCCTGCTCGTTCAACCGTTTTGTCGACAAGATCCACGGCCTGGTGCGGCAGATCACCGAAATGACCGGGCAGCTCACCGAGCTGGTGACCCAGGTTTCGGACCAGGCCCAGCGTTCGGAACAGGCCATGGAGCGTCAGCGCCACGAGACTGACCAGGTGGCCACGGCAATCAATGAAATGTCTTCGGCGGCCCATGAAGTGGCGCGCAGTGCCCAGGGCGCGGCCGTTGCTGCCCAGCAGACCGATGAAGAAGGCCAGGCGGCCAAGCGCGTGGTGGATGGCAGCATCCAGCAGATCCATGCGCTGGTCAGCGATATCCGTAACAGCGGCACGTCCCTGGACAGCCTGCAGCAGGACGTATCGTCGATTGTCAGCGTGCTGGATGTGATCCGCTCGATTGCCGAGCAGACCAACCTGCTGGCCTTGAACGCCGCGATTGAAGCGGCCAGGGCCGGCGAGGCCGGGCGTGGTTTTGCCGTGGTCGCCGATGAAGTGCGGGCCCTCGCCAGCCGGACCCAGCAGAGCACCCAGGAAATCCAGGGCATGATCGATCGCTTGCAGCAGGGCACCCGGGTGGCGGTGGACGCCATGCGCCGTTCCAGCGACGCCGGCGACGGTACTTCGGTCAAGGCCAACGAAGCCGGGGCTTCGCTGGACACCATGGCCCAGTTGATCGGCACCATCAATTCGATGAACGCGCAGATTGCCAGCGCGGCGGAAGAGCAGACCGCGGTAGCCGAAGAGATCAACCGCAGCGTGCACCAGATCGCCGTGGCGGTGGACAGTGTTGCCGATGAAACCCAGCGCGGCGCCCAGACTTCTCGCAGTCTGGCCGATCTTGGTCAGCGGCTGGGGCGGTTGGTGGGGCAGTTCCGGATCTGAGGCGCTCGGTGCTCTTGTGGTGTTTTGCCGGCTTTCGCCAGCCGCTGGCGAAGGCTGCGATCAGGCCGCAGGCCTTCGGTGTTTTGAACGTGCGGCCTGTACCGTCGAAATGCCGCTCACATCGTTTTTCCGGGCCAGCCAGCTAGCAGTCGCAGCCTGGCGCAAAGGCCCGGCTTGGTCAGGCGCTGACGTCGCGCATCAACAGGCCGAAACGCAAGTCCACCTGATCGGGGATCGGCAGGTACACGGTGTGACCGTCGCCCGGCGCGACTTCGATGCCTTCACCCTTGGCGTTCTGCAGCTCATGCAGGTCGAAGTGGAAGTTGCCCTTGGGGGTCATCAGTTCCATGTGGTCGCCCAGGGCAAAGCGGTTCTTCACTTTCACTTCTGCCAAGCGATCGCGGCGTTCGCCGGTCAGTTCACCAACGAACTGCTGGCGCTCCGAGACCGAGCTGCCGTTCTGGTAGTTCTGATATTCATCGTGCACATGGCGCCGCAGGAAACCTTCGGTGTAGCCACGCTGGGCCAGGGATTCCAGGTCGTTGAGCAGGCTGCGGTCGAACTCGCGTCCGGCTGCGGCGTCATCGATGGCCTGGCGATACACCTGGGTGGTGCGCGCACAGTAGAAGTGGGATTTGGTCCGCCCCTCGATCTTCAGCGAATGCACGCCCATGCGGGTCAGGCGGTCCACGTGCTGCACCGCCCGCAGGTCCTTGGCATTCATGATGTAGGTGCCGTGTTCGTCCTCGAAGGCCGGCATCAGTTCGTCCGGACGATTGGCCTCTTGCAGCAGGAACACCTGGTCAGTGGGCGCGCCCAGGCCCAGGGTCGACTCTGGTTGGTAGGTCTGGACGATTTCCCCGAGGGTGTTCTCGGTGGCTTCCTCGGCCTTGTATTTCCAGCGGCAGGCATTGGTGCAGGTGCCCTGGTTGGCGTCGCGCTTGTTCATGTAGCCCGACAGCAGGCAGCGCCCGGAATAGGCCATGCACAAGGCGCCGTGGACGAATATTTCCAGCTCCATGTCCGGCACTCGCTGGCGGATTTCCTCGATTTCCTCCAGGGACAGTTCCCGGGACAGGATGATCCGGGTCAGGCCCTGTTGCTGCCAGAACTCGACGCTCGCCCAGTTCACCGTGTTGGCTTGTACCGACAGGTGGATCGGCATGGCCGGGAAGTGCCGGCGCACTAGCATGATCAGTCCAGGGTCGGACATGATCAGCGCATCCGGAGCCATTTCGATCACTGGCGCCAGGTCCTTGAGGAAGGTTTTGAGCTTGGCGTTGTGCGGTGCAATGTTGACCACCACGTAGAAACGCTTGCCCTGGGCCTGGGCCTCTTTGATGCCGAGGGCCAGGTTGGCGTGGTCGAATTCGTTGTTGCGTACCCGCAGGCTGTAGCGCGGTTGGCCGGCGTACACCGCATCGGCGCCGTAGGCGAAGGCGTAGCGCATGTTCTTCAGGGTGCCGGCGGGAGCCAGGAGTTCGGGTTTGGCGAGGAGCGTCATGGGGCTGTCGATCGCAAAAGGTCGCGAGGGTAAGCCAGAGCCGCGGGGCATTCATTGACTTGGGTCTATGTCGGGCGCAGAAAAAACGCACTCGGCGGCGCGGCTGCGGACTAAACCTCAGGGCGCCGAATCCTGGCGTTGACTGAGTCGGATCGAAGATGAATCAAAACAACCTGCAAAACAAAAGCCTGGTGCTGTTATTGGCGCTGGTGACCCTGGCCTTTATCTGGATTCTGCTGCCGTTCTACGGCGCGTTGTTCTGGGCGGTGATTCTTGGCATCGTCTTCGCGCCCTTGCAGCACCGCCTGCAATTGAAGTTCGGCTGGCCGCGCAATCTCACTTCCTTGTGCACCCTGGGCATCTGCCTGGTGATCGCCATTTTGCCGGTGATCATCACCAGCGTGCTGTTGGTCCAGGAAGGGGCCGAGCTGTACCGCAAGATTGAAAGCGGCCAGCTGGACATTGCGGGCTACCTGGCCCAGTTCAAGCACAGCCTGCCAGCCTATTTACAGCACCTGCTGGACCGTTTCGGCCTGGGCGAACTCAAGGGGCTGCAGGATAAAGTGGTCAAGAGCGCGATGCAGGGCAGTCAGTACCTGGCAACCCAGGCTTTCAGTTTCGGCCAGGGCACCTTCGAGTTCATGGTGAGCTTCTTCATCATGCTGTACCTGCTGTTCTTCTTTTTGCGCGATGGCCCGGAACTGGTGCGCAAGATCCGCACGGCGGTGCCCCTGGCGGAGTACCAGAAGCGTCGGCTGCAACTGAAGTTCAATCGGGTGGTGCGGGCCACGGTCAAGGGCAATGTGCTGGTGGCCGTGACCCAAGGTGCCCTGGGTGGGCTGATCTTCTGGTTCCTCGATATTCCCAGCGCGTTGCTGTGGGCGGTGCTGATGGCTTTTCTATCGCTGTTGCCGGCGGTGGGGGCGGGGATTGTCTGGGGCCCGGTGGCGGTGTATTTCCTGGTCAGCGGGGCGATTTGGCAGGGGGTGGTGCTGGCGCTGTTCGGGGTGCTGGTGATCGGCCTGGTGGACAACCTGCTGCGGCCGATCCTGGTGGGCAAGGACACCCGGATGCCGGATTACTTGATCCTGATCTCGACCTTGGGCGGGATGGCGATCTTCGGCCTCAACGGATTCGTCATCGGGCCATTGATTGCCGCGCTGTTCATGTCCAGTTGGGCACTGTTCGTCGAGACCCGACCCCGGGTGCAGCTGCCTTAGGTGTGCATGATCCTTTCATTGAGTTGTCGCGACAGGGCCTGGGCGGCGGGTCGCGAGGTCAATGGGCCGCTGATGGGTTCGCCATCGCGCAGCACGTACCAGCAGGCAAGCACTCCCCGCTCTCTGAGCGGTGTGGGAACGGCGCTGCCGATGACCGACATGATCTGTACCTTGGGCATGGCAATCTCCTCATTACGAGGGGTTACCCTACACAGCGCCAAGTGCTACGAAAAATCACCCAGATCGATTGTGGACATTGATGGGGCGAGGGGGAGCGGGCGCGAAAGGGGGGGCTCAGTCCACCACCTGGTCGAGCATATTCAGCACTTCCTGCTCACTGAGCAGGCCCTTGCGCACCAGGTTTTGCGCCAGCAGCGAGAGAAACTTGGCGCTGCGGTGGCCTTCCAGGTGCTTGAGCTCGGTCAGGGCGTCATACACCCGGCTGGAGGTGCAGAGACCGGCAACGCGGTGCGGGTTTTGCGTGGGCATGAGGGTCGTCCTTGTTGTTATGGGCCTGGGGCAGTCGGACTCTTCCGATCTTGCAGGCCTTGAATGACATAAATATGACAGTCGTATGTCGCTCAGGGCATCCGTGCGGGCAACACACTATTGCCGGATTTAACAGCAAATACTGTTCCAATCGCGACATTCAACAGAATTATTCAGACATTCGGGTGGTGGCAAAATGCAACAAGCCCCGCTTTGTGGGCGAGGCCTGTGGATTCATGCGTCTGCCAATTACCAGCGGCCGGGGCCGTAGTAGTAATGCGGGCGGCCGTAGTAGCCACGGGGCGGGCCGTAGTACACCGGTGCCGGTTGGTAGTAGACCGGCTGTTGCACATACACCGGTGCCGGCTGGTAGTAGACCGGTGGCGGCGGTGCGGCATACACCGGCTGGGGTTGTACATAGACCGGCTGTTGCACGTAGACCGGCCGATCCTGGTTGGCGATCACCGAGCCCACTACGGCAGCACCGACAACTGCACCCAACGCGGCGGGCCCTACCCAGCCACCACCACCGTGGGCTGAAGCCTGGCCTGCGACAGCGAGTGCACCTATGAGCAAGGCTATCTTGGGGATTTTGGAGATCATGGTTTTTCCTCGGTTCAACCCCTGCGTTTATGGTCTGCACCAGACTCAAGAACTGACGCGGGGATACTTCTAAGACAGCGGCACTTTCAAAATCTGCACAGCCGCTGAGTAAATATTGTGTAAGGTCTGTACCGGCCTCTTTACCGTCATCCCTGGGCGGTGGCGGAGGCACTGGAACAAGCGCCGATATGATCAGGCACAAGCACGGGGCTGACCAATCCCGTCTATCCGAAAGTGTCTTGCGAGGAGATGAATATGCAAATGAACCCCAACAAAGACACCCAGTTGTGCATGTCGTTGTCTGGGCGTCCGGGGAATTTCGGCCTGCGTTTTCACAATCATCTGTATGAGCAGTTGGGGCTGAATTTCTACTACAAGGCATTCAGCAGCCAGGACCTGCCTGGCGCTGTGCGCGGGATTCGGGCACTGGGGATTCGCGGGTGCGGGGTGTCCATGCCGTTCAAGGAAGAGTGCATTGCCCTGGTGGATGAGCTGGATGCGTCGGCCGAGGCGATTGCCTCGATCAATACCATCGTCAACACCAACGGTCATTTGAAGGCCTACAACACCGATTACATTGCCGTGGCGCAGTTGCTGGCGAGCCACGCAGTACCCCGGCAATCGACCTTCGTCCTGCGTGGTAGTGGCGGCATGGCCAAGGCGGTGGCCAGTGCCTTGCGTGACGGCGGTTATACCCAGGGCGTGATCGTCGCCCGCAATGCAGTGGCCGGTCGGGCCTTGGCCAGTGCGTTGGGTTATGAGTGGCAGGCGGAGTTGGGTGACCTGCGGCCGCAGATGCTGATCAACGTGACCCCGATTGGCATGAGCGGCGGGCCCCAGGCGCAGCAACTGGCGTTCGACGCCGAGGCGATTGCGGCGGCGCAGACGGTGTTCGATGTGGTGGCGGTGCCGGCTGAGACGCCGTTGATCGTACAGGCGCGAGCCGAGGGCAAACGGGTTATCACTGGGTTGGAGGTGATTGCGATCCAGGCGTTGGAGCAGTTTGTGCTGTACACCGGCGTGCGCCCGAGCGAGGAGCAATTCCACCAGGCGGTGGCCTTCGCTCGGGCTTGAAACCTGACGCTTTCTATCGCCGCAGATCAGCCTTCGAGTTGGGCCAGGCGCTCTTCCAGGGCGGCGATCCGCGCTTCCAGTTCTTCGATGCGCTCCACTGAGACGGCGCCGCCGGCACTGCGCTCCTGCGGATTGCTGCGGGCGGCGAGGATGGCTTCGATGTCCGCGGGGTCGCCCAGGGAGTGGGTATAGCGGTCTTCGCGCTGGCCGGCCTGACGCGGGATGTGCAGGGCCAGGCCCCTGGCAATCAGGCGCTCAAGCTGGTGCAGGACCTGCTCGTGGTCTTCAAAATCATGCATGCGCCCGCTGCGGGTCAGCAGTTCGTTGACTGTTTGTGGGCCCCGCAGAAACATCAGGCCGCACAGAATCAGCTGCGCCGGCACCAGTTCCAAGGCCTTGTCCAGGCGCTGTTCCCAGCGATCGGCACGGCTGCCCATCACCAGCCGGGTGAAACCTTGGGCTTCGAGGGCGCGCAGGCTTTGTCCGACCTGGCCCTGGGTCAGGTTCATCACCGGTTCGCGGCTGGTTTTCTGATTGCAGGCAATCACCAAGGCATTGAGGGTCAGGGGATAGGTTTCCGGGCTGGTGGCCTGCTTTTCGATCAACGAACCCAGGATGCGGATTTCCGTACTGCTCAGTTGCAGTGCTTCGCTGGGGGTTTCGTGCTCGCTGCTCATAAGTGCTGGTCCCTTGGTCACTTGATGGGTGGGGTCGTGGAAAACCCGGCGCCTTGCGCGCAATCGGTGTCGTGGGTTTTCCGTGGCCGTGTCGGCCACCTTCGAGGGGCTCTGTTTTACCTTCACAAGCCGGTTCTGGCCATCAGAACTTGGTCGAGCAGGGACAAACTGCAGGATTCCAGGCTGGTAACGCCGCCGCGCCTCCTGTAAAGGCCGGCGCGGCGGCGATTGCTTCAACCCGGTTGTGGCTCCGTTGCCGGTGCTGGTGCAGGTATCGGCTCTGCGGTAGGCGCGACCGAGCAGGATGCCTCCAGGCGCTGGCGAGCAAACCGGGCGACGTTGCGCAGGGCGTCTCTGGCGGAGCGCAGGTACAACGCCTGTAGCTGAAAGACGTGCCAGCGGCCCTCGTGGATTTCCAGCTGGCAGGGCACCCTGGACTGTCGCGCGCGTTCGGCCAAGCGGCTGGAGTCGGACAGTAGCAGTTCCTGGTCGCCGACCTGCACCAGCATCGGCGGCAGGCCGCGCAAGTCTGCCTCCAGGGGGCGGTGCGTGAGTGCCTGTGCGGGGGCGGCATAGGCCTGGAGGGCTTGTTCCAGCCAGTCGCGGCGAATCATCGGATCGGCGGCCATTCTGGATTGCATGCTGGTTCCGCCAAGGTCGGGGTCAGTGACCGGCGAGAGCAGAATCAGCCCGGCGGCGATCTCATCGCCACGCTCTTTCAAGGTCAGGGCCAGTGCCAGGACCAGGGCGCCGCCGGCGGAATCACCGGCAATCAGCAGTTTGTCCGCCGGACAGCCCTGGGCGCGGATCGCTTCGTAGCAGGCCAGGCAATCGTCCAGTGCTGCCGGGTAGGGATGTTCCGGCGCCAGGCGATAGTCCGGCACCCACACCGCGCAGCCACTTTCCCTGGCCAGGCGGCTGGTAACGCTGTAGTGGGTGCGTGGATTGCCAAGGCAGAAGGCGCCGCCGTGCAGGTAGAGAATCACCCCCTTGGCAGCCGCAGCTTTGGGTTCGACTACCTGCAACTCCAGCGCCCCGATGTGGCGCTGCTGTCGGGTGACGCCGAGACAGCCGGGCATCAGCCATGCAAGACCGTTGACGATCTTGCGCTGGGTGGCCAGATCCCGGGGCGGGGCCACTAGGGCCCTGAAGCTGGCACGCAGGAACAGTCGCAGGAAGGCGGCGTTACCCCGTTCCAGCCAATTCCGCGGGGGCGCCACGCAGTGTCCATCCGCAACTGAGGACGGGCTGGGCAGCGGACTGGAAAGTCGATAGGCCGACAATCCGGCATACCGAGTCAGCCAGCGATAGGACCAGGTGAAACCTGGCCAGTTGGTGCTGTTGTGACCCTGCGCGTCGACATACCAGCTCTTGCACCCGCTCCATACCGAGGTGGCCAGGCATCGCTGGATCCGCTGTTGAAAGCACTGGTAGGGCAGATCATCTACTTCCAGGGTTTTCGCCCCACTGTCCAGCAGCGCCCGGCGGGCATTGATGACGTGGGAGATCTGGCTTTCCAGCATATGGATGATGGAGTTGTGGCCGAGGTTGGTGTTGGGCCCGTAGAGCATGAAGAAGTTGGGGAAGCCGGGCACGCTGAGCCCCAGGTAGGCGGCCGCACCGTGCTGCCAGGCCGTGCGCAGATCGACGCCGTCGCGGCCGACGATGCGCATGGGGGCAAGAAACTCGGTGGCGCTGAAACCGGTGCCATAGATGATTGCATCCACTTCATGTTGCTGGCCGTCCAGGGTCTCGATGCCCTGTTCGGTGATCTGCCGGATGCCCTGGGTCAGCAGTTCGACGTGGGGTTTGTCGAAGGCCTTGAGGTAGTCGTTGGACAGCAGGATGCGCTTGCAGCCGATGGGGTAGTCCGGGGTCATTTGCCGGCGTAGTTCGGGGCTGGACACCGAGGCGTTCAACAGCTTGCGAAAGGGCCCGCCGACGACCCATTTGGTCAGGCCCTTCAGGTGGGTGAATGCCAGTGCCCGGGATTCGAAGTGTAGGTAATGGGCCATGCGCACCAGCTTCATCCAACCGGGATGGCGGAGGTAGCGCTGCTTTTCCGTTGGGCTGTAGGCGCGGTCGGCCTTGGGCATGATGTAGGCCGGCGAACGCTGGAAGACCTTGAGAGCTGCCACCTGGTCGGCGATCGCCGGAACGAACTGGATGGCCGAGGCGCCGGTACCGACGACCGCCACGCGCTTGTTGGCCAGGGGGCAGTGGTGATCCCAGGACGCAGAGTGGAATACATGGCCCTGGAAGCGCTCCATGCCGGGCAGGTTCGGCAGGGCGGGGCGGCTCAACTGGCCGGTGGCGCTGATCAGCAGGCGGGCTATATGCACCTGGCCATTGCTGCAGGTGACGCGCGAGCAGCTGTTGCTTTCATCGAAGATGGCGTCACGCACTTCGCTGTCGAAGTGGATATGTCGCTGCAGGTCGTAGGCGTCGGCACAGTGCTGCAGGTAGGCATGGATCTCTACCTGGGGGGCGAATACCCGGGACCAGTTCGGGTTGGGCTCGAAGGAAAACGAATACAGGTGCGAGGGCACGTCGCAGGCGGCGCCGGGGTAGGTGTTGTCGCGCCAGACGCCACCGACGTCCCGGCCTTTTTCCAGCACGATGAACTGGCTGACGCCGGCCTTGCGCAGGGCGATGGCCATGCCCAGACCGCCGAAACCGGCGCCGATGATGATCGCCTCAAGGGGCGCAGTGGAGCTGGACTGCGCGTGCGCAGCAGGTGCGGATTCTGGCATGACGACCTCGTTGTTATTGTTGTGCGGCGCAAGGTTGATCGAACCGGGGCCTCTTCCTTGTATCAGCGGTGCAGCCCCGATCAGTGAAGCATGCGGGTAACAAACCGTGGACCCCATGCTGTAACGGGACAAGTGTTTTAGTATTTGGGCCAAATCAGCCTTTTTGAGTCAGGCCATGAGCATTCAGTCGTTCACCCGGGGGCCGTCCAGCGCATTGCTGCTGGTGAGTTTTGGTCGTGAAAAGGGCCTGTCGGCAGCGCGTTTGCTGGCCGGTTGCGGATTGTCCCTGGAGCAACTGCAGGACCCCAACAGCCTGTTGTCGGCGGCCCAGGAGCTGCGTCTGGTGAGTAACCTGCTGACGCTGCTGGGGTATCCCCGGGGCCTGGGTTATGAAGTCGGCGCGCGCTATCACTTCTCCAGCTACGGTCTGTTCGGTTATGGCCTGATCAGCAGTGCGACCCCGGCGGATGCCTTGAGCCTGGCCTTGCGTTTCCTGCCGCTGACTTATGCCTTCGCCTCGATCAGTTACCGGCTGGAGCCTGGACTGGGGGTGCTGAGCTTCGTTGAGCCGCAGGTGGCGGATTCGTCGGTGCGGGAGTTTCTGCTGCAGCGGGACATGGCCGCCGCTGCGGTGTTGATGAAGGAAATTGTTGGCCCGGACTTTCGGCTGACGCGGTTTACCCGCAGCACTGCGCGCCCTGTGGAGCGCCCTATGGGTGAGTCGGAGCAGATACTCGGCCTTGCTCCCGAGTATCGGGCTGACAGTCATGGCTTGGCATTTGACCAGCGCTTCTTGAGCCGCCCCTTGCCCCAGGCCAATCCGCTGACGGTGTCCATGTGCGAGCAGATGTGCGTACAGCTACTGGAGCGTCGGCAGGCACATCAGGGCGCTGCAGCGCTGGTTCGCCAGCACCTCGATGCCTTGCCCGCAGGCTGCCTGCCGGATCTGCTGAGCATGGCCCGGCTGAGCCGCACCAGCGTGCGTACCTTGAAGCGGCGCTTGCAGGACGAGGGCACGAGCTACCGTCAACTGCGGGCCCAGCAACGTAGCGCCCGGGCCCTGGAGTTGCTGGGCAATCCCGGGCTGAACCTGACGCAGATTGCCGAACGGCTCGGCTTCAGTGACCTGTCGAGCTTTTCCCAGAGCTTCAAGCGCTGGTTCGGTGTTCCTCCCAGCGCTTATCGGCAAGGTCGGCCCGGATAAAGGCCCCTGGCCCATCCGCAGTGGCTATAATCGCTGCTCGCTGTATTCCCGCCATCCATGTCGAGACTGTCATGACTATTTCCCTGTACGCCGCTTCCGTTCCTGTCTTCAAGCAAATGCTCAACGCCTTGAGCGATGTGCTGAACAAGGCCGAAGCTCACGCCACGGCGAAGAATATCGAGCCTAACGCCTTGCTCCAGGCACGCCT
Organism: Pseudomonas sp. Fl5BN2; assembly: GCF_009908205.1. Classification (NCBI taxonomy): domain Bacteria; kingdom Pseudomonadati; phylum Pseudomonadota; class Gammaproteobacteria; order Pseudomonadales; family Pseudomonadaceae; genus Pseudomonas; species Pseudomonas sp. Fl5BN2. Next base: position 33,474 of record NZ_JAAARL010000012.1, read on the forward strand.
GTACCCGGACATGTTCCCGCTGGTGCGTCAGGTGCAGATCGCCGTGGACTTCGCCAAGGGCGTGTCGGCTCGTCTGGCCGAGGTCGAGCTGCCCAAGTACGACGACACTGAAACCACTTTCGTTGACCTGCAGGCGCTGATCGCCAAGGTCCTGGCCTTTATCGAGGGCATCCAGCCTGCGCAGATCGACGGCAAGGAAGGCATCGAGATCGTTACCCGTCCTGGCACCCCGAAAGAGAAGCGCTTCAGTGGCCAGGCCTACCTGCTGACCTATGGCTTGCCGCAGTTCTTCTTCCACGTCACCACCACCTATGCGCTCCTGCGTCACAACGGTGTGGAAGTGGGCAAGCGCGACTACATGGGCGCGTTCTAAAGCTCCCGGCTACGTTCTCCGTGAGCATTTGCCGAGCGTTGATCAGGCAGTTTTCATAGAGGACAAAAAAGCCCGGCCAGGTTGATCCTGGCCGGGCTTTTTAGTGCCTGTTGATCAGGCCGAGGCTTGCGCCTTGTCTTCCTGGGCCATGCAGGCCGCCGCAGTGAAGAGTACGTCGGTGGAGGAGTTCAGCGCGGTTTCCGCCGAGTCCTGCAGCACGCCGATAATGAAGCCCACAGCCACTACCTGCATGGCGATTTCGCTGGGAATGCCGAACAGGCTGCAGGCCAGGGGAATCAGCAGCAGCGAGCCGCCGGCAACACCGGAAGCACCGCAGGCGCAGACGGCTGCGACCACGCTGAGCAGCACCGCGGTGGGCAGGTCGACGGCGATGCCCAGGGTGTGCACGGCGGCCAGGGTCAGCACGGTGATGGTGATTGCTGCGCCAGCCATGTTGATGGTGGCGCCCAACGGGATTGATACCGAGTAGGTGTCTTCATGCAGGCCCAGGCGCTTGCTCAACTCCAGGTTGACCGGGATGTTGGCCGCCGAGCTGCGGGTGAAGAATGCGGTGATGCCACTTTCGCGCAGGCAGGTCAGGACCAGCGGGAACGGATTGCGGCGGATCTTCCAGAACACAATCAGCGGGTTCATCACCAGGGCCACGAACAGCATGCAGCCGATCAGCACCGCCAGTAGGTGCAGATAGCCGAGCAGGGCATCGAAGCCGGAAATGGCCAGGGTCGAGGCCACCAGGCCGAAGATCCCCAGGGGTGCAAAGCGGATTACCACGCGCACGATTAAGGTCACGCCGTTGGACAGGTCGTCGAGCACGGTACGGGTGGTTTCGCCTGCGTGGCGGATGGCGATGCCCATGCCGATGGCCCAGGCCAGGATACCAATGAAGTTGGCGTTCATCAGGGCGCTGACCGGGTTGTCCACCACGCTCAGCAGCAGGCTTTGCAGCACTTCGCTGATGCCGCCAGGGGCGCTGATGGCGACGTCGTGGGTGGCCAGTACCAGGGAGGAGGGAAACAGGCTGCTGGCGATCACCGCCACGACCGCTGCGGCAAAGGTGCCCAGCAGGTAGAGCACCAGGATCGGCCGGATGTGGGTTTCCTGGCCGTGCTTGTGGTTGGCGATCGAGGCCATGACCAGCACGAACACCAGGATCGGTGCCACGGCCTTGAGCGCCGAGACGAATACCTTGCCGATGAAGGTGGTGGACTTCGCCAGTTCCGGCGCCAGCAGGGCAAGGATGATCCCGGCAATCAGGCCGATGATGATCTGCGTGACCAGGCTGAGGCGCTTGAGGGAGTGCAGCAGGGGCGGAGGTGAATCGCTCATAACGGTATCTCTGTTTTTTTTAATGTGTGGAGCCTGCCTGCCGTGAGCCCTTGACTGCTAGGGAGTCTGGATTGAAACGGCAGGCGCTGGTGCGGTCGGAAACAGCGACGGGCCATCGAGCGGCTTGAGTGGCAAGTGCGCGCGAGGGCCTGATTTTTTGGCAGGGGCGGACTTTATCACAGCGATCCGGGTTACCGCGTCGATGTGACGATCTGCCACCTGCCGCGGCAGGGTGGGCGGCCACTAGGCGGTTACCTTGACCCGTGCCGACTCTGTTAAGATTCGCCATCCCTTTTCTATCCAGTCAGCGGGCCCTTCGGGCTGTCGCTGCTGTCGGTGTTTCTGGAGTTCTCGATGTTGTTGCCCATCCTGCTGTTGTCGGCCGCGGGGTTTACCGTGTTGACCACGGAATTCATCATCGTCGGCCTGTTGCCGTCGATTGCCCGCGACTTGCAGGTCAGTGTGTCCCAGGCCGGTTTGCTGGTGACTCTGTTCGCTTTTACCGTCGCCGCTTTTGGGCCGTTTCTGACGGCCTATTTCGCGCGTTTCCCACGCAAGCAGCTGTTTATCAGTGTGCTGGTGCTGTTCGGCCTGGCCAACGCACTGGCGGCCCTGGCGCCGAATATCTGGGTGATGTCCCTGGCGCGATTGGTGCCGGCCCTGGGGCTACCAGTGTTCTGGGCCCTGGCCAGCGAGACTGCAGTGGACATCGTCGGTCCGGATTATGCCGGGCGCGCTATCGCCAAGATTGGATTCGGCATTGTCTGTGCCACGGTGTTCGGGATTCCTGTGGGCACCCTGATCGCTGATGCCTTCGGCTGGCGCAGTGCCTTTGGCATTCTGGCGGTGGTGGCCTTTGCCAAGGCCTTGTTGCTGTTTATCTATCTGCCGGTAACCAAGCGGCACAACCAGCAGGCGAGCCTGCGTTCGCAGTTCCGCATCCTGTACAGCCCGTTGATGCTTGGGCACGTGTTGTTGTCGATCCTGGTGTTCAGCGGCATGTTCACGGTCTACACCTACCTGGCGGACATTCTCGAACGCCTTGCCGGTTTCAACGGCACGCTGGTGGGCTGGTGCCTGATGGGCTTCGGCGCAGTGGGGCTGATCGGCAACTCCCTGGGTGGCAGGGCGGTGGACCGCCATCCGTTGATTGCCTCCATGGTGTTCTGCGCGTTGATGGTTGGCGGCATGGTGGCCCTGGTACCGAGTATTCATTCACCCCTGGGGCTGGTCGCAGCCATGGGTATCTGGGGGGTGACCCAGGCGGCGTTGTTCCTGGTCAGCCATGTGCGGCTGATCAAGGCGGCCCCGCAAGCGCCGGCATTCGCCGCGTCGTTGAACATCGCCGGGGGCAACCTGGGGATTGGTCTGGGGGCGATGGTCGGTGGTCGGGTGATCGATACCCTGGGCCTGGGCAGCCTGGGGTTCGTGGCGTCCGGCTTCATTCTGCTGTCGATCGCCCTGGCATTGCTGCTGATGAATCTGAAAGCGCCAGAGGCGTGCGCTTCCTGATCAGTGGTTGAGGGGCGGGAACAGTTCGCGGCGCGCGCCTTCGGTGATGGCCACGATGCCGGGGTGCTTGACCTTGCGTTCCACGGAAATGGCATAGAACGATTCGGTCACGGCGTCGGTCTGGCCAATCAGTTGCACGCCGTACTGTTGCCTGACTTCGTCGGCGATCACGCTGGGGGCGATAAAGATGCCGCTGCCGGATTGGCCGAACGCCTGCATCAGGGCGCTGTCATCGAACTCGCCGATGATTCGCGGCTGCAGCTGTTGTTCGGCGAACCAGCGCAACAGCCGGCTGCGGACCACAGTTTCCTGGCCGGGAATCAGTAATGGTGCGCCGTGCAGGCCGCGGGGGAAGTCCGCACCGTGCACTTGGGCCAGGGCCTGGGTGGCGAAGAAGCTGATCCCGCATTCTCCGAGTTTCTGGCTATAGCCCTTGATGTCCAGGTGCGTGGGCATCGGGCTGTCGGAGATCACCAGGTCCAGGCGTTGGATGGCCAGGTCCGCCAGCAAGCGTTCGAGTTTGTCTTCACGGCAGGTCAGGCGGATAGGCTCGCTGAGTTCCATGGTCGGGGCGATCAGGCGGTAGACGATGGATTTGGGTACCACGTCCGCCACACCGACGCGGAACTGGATCTGCTGTTCATCGGGGCGGGCCCGGAGCATGGCTTCCAGTTCGCCGCCGAGCTGGAACATCTGCTCGGCGTAGGGCAGGGCTTGGCGCCCGGCTTCGGTCAATTCCAGCTGGCGTCCGACTCGGCGAAACAACTCGATGCCATAGGTTTGCTCCAGCAGGCTGATCTGTCCGCTGATGGTTTGTGGCGTCAGGTTCAGCTGCTCACAGGCGCGGACGATGCTGCCGGTCTTGGCCACAACCCAGAAATAGTGCAGTTGGCGGTAGTTGAGCATGGCGATTACAAGTTCGTAAAAACCGAAGTATAACTGCTAAAAATACGAATTTTCCTGAAGTATTGGCCTCCTTAGAATGCCTCGCTATCGACGGGGCCTTACTTGGCCCTGTCCGTTCTATCGAGGAAAACGGCATGTCATTCAAATCTTTAGCTGCGGCGTCGGTGCTGGCCCTGTCTATGCTGACCCTGGCAGGTTGCGAGCAGGCGGAAAAGAGCGCCCAGCAGGCGCTGGACAAGGCCGCGCGATCGGCCAAGCAGGCCATCGACGACACCCACAAGGCGGCGGAGCAGGCATTGAGTGATGCAACGCAAGGCGTGATTGGCAAGGAAAAACCACAAGACGACAGCGAGAAACCGGCGTCGCCGTCCCAGGAAATCTGATCTTTCATACAACCGATTCAGGATTGACCCATGGATTACCTTTTACAGCTCGCTGCCAGCCCCACCGCCTGGGTCGCCCTGGCCACCCTGATAGTGATGGAGATCGTGCTTGGCATCGATAACCTGATCTTTATTTCTATCCTCACCAACAAATTGCCGGAAAAGCATCGGGCCAAGGCACGGCGCATCGGTATCGGCATGGCGCTGATTCTGCGTCTGGCGTTGCTCAGCACGATTGCCTTCATCGTCCAGCTCACTGAGCCGGTGATTGAGGTGATGGGACAGAGTTTCTCCTGGAAGGACATGATCCTGATTGCCGGCGGCTTGTTCCTGGTGTGGAAAGCCACCACGGAAATCCACCACAGCATGGATCCGGAGCCTGAAGAGACTGCATCCGCAACTTCCGGGGTGAGCATCGGCTTTGCGGCGGCCATCGGCCAGATTCTGATGCTGGACATGGTCTTCTCCATCGACAGCATCATCACTGCGGTGGGCATGACCGAGCATTTGCCGATCATGATCATTGCCGTGGTGGTGTCGGTGCTGGTGATGTTGCTGGCTGCCGAGCCGCTGGCCAAGTTCATCAATGACAACCCGACCGTGGTGATGCTGGCCCTGGGCTTCCTGATCATGATCGGCATGACCCTGATCGCCGAAGGTTTTGGCGCTCATGTACCCAAGGGCTATGTGTATGCGGCAATGGCTTTCTCGGCGGCCATTGAAAGCCTGAACATGTTGGCCCGCAGGGCTCGGCAGAAGCGTCAGGCGGATCAGGCCGGCGCCTAATTCAACGCTATGGCAAACGGCCGCCTGTACTCTTTCGAGTCAGGCGGCCGTGTTGTTTTGGGGGGGGAACGCGCTCATTGCACGGTGGCTGGGCGCCGGGCAATTTTTTCCGCATTGATGTCAGGGGCGGACTGCTGGGGTTGATGATGACGGCGGCGAGTGATGCGCAACACGCCCCAGAGCATCGCGGCAGCTACTGCCAGCCAGCCCAGGATCAGCATCACAATGGTCGTTGTCAGGCTCATGAGTGCCTCCTTTCATGCCCTGTCCAGGGCACCGGCTGTTACCAATGCACAGTCTAGTAGCCTCTGTGTTTCAAGCTATTGACCAATAGTCGAGAGTCTTCGAATACTTCGCTCTATGGTTTTCAATTAACTGCGGCCTAACGCTATACCCTCGTCCACGAGCACCCTATGATCAAGGCCCCAGCCGGGAGAGGGTGATCCGGCGTCTGAATAGAGAGCAATGATGGTGCGGGTATTTCCTCGATATCGAGCGGTGTTGCTGGCCAGCGCCTGTGTCTTGAGCCTGGCCGGTTGCGCTGGCAGCGTGCAGCCTGAGATTCAGCGCCTGCCTGAGCGGGTGGAGCTCAGCAGCGTGCCATTTTTCCGCGGGGAGATGTACCAGAGTGGCCCTGGGGCCCTGGCCAGCATGTTGTCGCAGCAGGGCATCGTGATTACCCCCGGGTTGCTGGACAAGCCTTTGCACTTGCCGGGTGGCGAGGCGCAGCTACAGCAGAACATGCAGAGGCTGGCGCGGGAGTACGGCATGGTCGTCTATCCCCTGGATGATCATCTGTCGGCCTTGCTGACCCAGGTCGCCGCAGGTTATCCGGTATTGGTACGGTTCACCGAGGGCTCGACGTTCTGGGCCGAGCCGCGTTATGCGGTGTTGGCCGGATATAACCGGGACAAGCAGACGGTACTGTTGCGCGGCGCGAAAAGTCGCCGTCAGTTGATGAGCTTCAGCGCGTTTGAGTCGGCCTGGAAAAGTGCCGGTAGCTTTGCCGTGTTGATCCAGGCACCCAACCAATTGCCGGCCAAGGTTGATCGTCAGCGTTGGTTGAGCGCAGCCAGCGAGCTGGCTCAGGCGGGTCAGGAGCAAGCGGCGGCCAGGGCGAGTAAGGCGATTGACAGCCACTGAGTTGCTCGCAAACGACAACGGCGCCTAAGGGCGCCGTTGTCGTCAGGGTAACCGGATCAGTGGGACGCTTGAGCGGTACCGGTCGGGCGATTCTTGAGGTTTTTGTCGGCCTTGTAGCGCAAGGCTACGTCCGGTACCGACGTGCTTTTTCCGGTCTCCACCCAGTTGCGGATGCGGCTGGCATCGGCGAAGTGGGTGTATTTGCCGAATGCATCGAGAATCACCAGGGCTACCGGACGATTAGCCATGCTGGTGACCAGCACCAGGCAGTGGCCGGCCTGGTTGGTAAAGCCGGTCTTGGTGATCTTGATGTCCCACTTGTCCTTGTTGACCAGGTGGTCGGTGTTGCGAAAACCCAATGTGTAGTTGGGTTTGCGGAATGCCACGGTCTTTTCCTTGGTGGTGCTCAGCTCGCTCAGCATTGGGTATTTGCGTGCGGCCACCAACAGCTTGCTCAGGTCGCGCGCGGTGGAAACGTTATGGATCGAGAGGCCGGTAGGTTCTACATAGCGTGTGTGAATCATGCCCAGGGACTTGGCTTTGGCGTTCATTGCGGCAATGAAGGCGGCATAGCCCCCTGGGTAGTGATGGGCCAGGCTGGCTGCGGCGCGGTTCTCCGAGGACATCAAGGCGATCAGCAGCATTTCCCGGCGGCTCAGCTCACTGTTGAGCTTGACGCGGGAAAACACGCCCTTCATTTCCGGGGTGTCACTGATGTTTACCGAAATGTATTGGTCCATGGGCAGCTTGGCGTCCAGTACCACCATGGCGGTCATCAGTTTGGTGACCGAAGCGATGGGCACTACGACGTCCGGGTTGCTCGAATAGATGACTTTGTTGGTTTGCAGGTCCAGCAGTAGCGCGCTGCCGGAGGCAATGTGTAATTGTGAAGTGTCTCTTGGCGCCGCGGTGGTTTCGCTGGCATCGACGCTATGCGCGATCAAGGTGCCGGACACAGCAAACAACAAGCTGAGAATGGAGAGACGAATTTTCACGCGGGCGGACTCGATAAAAATGGATATGCCGTTTTGCAACGGGCTTTTTTTGGAAAAACGTTACATTTTATGAATATAGCTGAAGAACTGTCGATTGTTCTTCGACGGTCAGCCGAAAACCCTTAAAAACAAAGAAAAAACACGGTTTTTCCCCGAGTGACAAGGCTTCGGCAGAATAGGCCAGATGGGTATCTGAAGGCTAAGCGTCAGGGGCGATAAAGAGAGGGGGTGTTGTGTCATTACAGAATAAAAAAAGCCCGCCAATGGCGGGCTTTCTTGTACGCAGTCGAGCACTTAGTCGTGCAGTGATTCGGCAGCGTACAGGGTGTTTTCCAGGAGGCAGGCACGGGTCATGGGGCCGACGCCACCAGGCACCGGGGTGATCCAGCCAGCACGGGGCAGAGCGGTTTCATAAACCACGTCGCCCACCAGCTTGCCGTCTTCCTGGCGATTGATGCCAACGTCGATGACGATCGCGCCTTCCTTGATCCATTCACCTTTGACCAGGCCTGGCTTGCCAGCGGCAACCACTACCAGGTCGGCGCGGCCGACATGGCCTGCCAGGTCCTTGGTGAAGCGATGGGTCACGGTCACGGTGCAACCGGCCAACAGCAACTCCATAGCCATCGGGCGACCGACGATATTGGACGCGCCTACCACTACTGCATCCATGCCATACAGATCGGCCCCGGTGCTTTCCAGCAGGGCCATGATGCCTTTAGGAGTGCAGGGACGTAGCAGGGGGATGCGTTGGGCCAGGCGGCCGACGTTATAAGGATGGAAGCCATCAACGTCTTTGTCCGGACGAATGCGCTCTAGTAATAGAGAGGCATCCAGATGTTCGGGGAGCGGCAGTTGCAGCAGGATGCCGTCGATGTTCGGGTCATCGTTGAGGCGATCGATCAAGCCAGCCAGGGCTTCTTGAGTGGTGTTGGCGGGCAAGTCATAGGCTTGTGAAAGGAAGCCGACCTCTTCGCAGTCTTTACGCTTGTGCGAGACATAAACTTGAGAGGCCGGGTCGCTGCCGACCAGAATCACCGCGAGGCCCGGAGTACGCAGGCCTTGCTGGCGACGCTCGGCGACACGTTTGGCGATCTGCTGGCGCAGGCTAGCGGCGATCGCTTTGCCGTCGATTAGTTGTGCAGTCATGACGCGTGATTAACCATCGAGAGGGTGAGAAAAAGAGAACGTATTCTCGCATGTCGGAACGTGAGGGCAAAGGCGCTTGGTCTGCAAATTCCCCTAACCCCTTTAATTAAATGAATTTTTTTCAAAAAAGAGTTGACGACCTAACGGACCGTCTATAACATTCGTCGCACTTGTCGGGCACAGCCTAGCACTGGTTAAGAAGGTCGGGCAGAGTTGATGTTTAATTCGTAACGACTGAAAGCAATTAGTTTGTAATCGTTAAAGAATACAGATTAATAAGGCGCCCGTAGCTCAGCTGGATAGAGCATCCGCCTTCTAAGCGGATGGTCGCAGGTTCGAGTCCTGCCGGGTGCGCCATTAGGCAGCTTTGGCACAAGTAACGCAATATGGTGGGCGTAGCTCAGTTGGTAGAGCACAGGATTGTGACTCCTGTTGTCGTGGGTTCGATCCCCATCGTCCACCCCATATTCGAAGGAGGCGCCAGATTAACAGTCTGGCGCCTTTGCTTTAAAAGCTTGTTAAGCGGACGTGGTGGAATTGGTAGACACACTGGATTTAGGTTCCAGCGCCGCAAGGTGTAAGAGTTCGAGTCTCTTCGTCCGCACCAATAAAGTAGCTAGTTAATAGCAGATGACGGCGCAGCACCTGAAAAGGGCTGCGCCGTTTTCGTTTCTGGGTTCGACGCTGGCATGGCTGTATGTGCTGGGTTGGCCAGGCGATGAAATGGTTGCCCCTTGGTCGCAGAGTGTTTGGCTCCGGCTGGTGGGTGGTGGTTGTCGGGGGTGTGCTGATCGATGCCTTCTATATATAGAGGGGTTGGTGCAGAGGCCCTGGTTTGATTCGTAGTATTTGCTCTCATGGCGAGGTTCAATCCTTTGTCCCCGCCTTCACATTGTCGGCTGTTTTTTACCTGTTTCCAGTAGGGTGACTTCTTGAGTTTGACCCACTAGAATGCATGCCCTTGATTCTGGGGTCGGAAAACGGCCGGCTAACGTCTGTGCAACGAGGAATATCCATGCAAGTTTCTGTTGAAAATACTTCTGCTCTTGAGCGCCGCATGAGCATCACCGTGCCGGCTGAGCGCATTGAGAGCCAGGTCAACAAGCGTCTGCAGCAGACTGCCCAAAAGGCCAAAATTGCCGGCTTCCGTCCTGGCAAGGTTCCAATGAGCGTGATTCGTCAGCGTTATGAGGCTGATGCGCGCCAAGAAGCAGTGGGCGATGTGATCCAGGCTTCCTTCTATGAGGCAGTTGTCGAGCAGAAGCTGAACCCGGCTGGTGCTCCTTCGGTCGAGCCTAAAGTGCTAGAGAAGGGCAAGGATCTGGAATACGTTGCCACTTTCGAAGTCTTCCCAGAGTTCACGGTTGCCGGTTTTGAAAACATCGCTGTTGAGCGCCTGAGCGCTGAAGTGGCTGATGCTGACCTGGACAACATGCTGGAAATTCTGCGTAAGCAGAACGTACGTTTCGAAGTGACTGATCGCGCAGCACAAAACGATGACCAGTTGAACATCGATTTCGTGGGCAAGGTCGATGGCGAAGTCTTCGCCGGTGGCTCGGCCAAGGGTACTCAGCTGGTGCTGGGCTCCGGTCGTATGATTCCTGGCTTCGAAGAAGGCCTGGTCGGCGCCAAAGCTGGTGAAGAACGTGTTCTGAACCTGACTTTCCCAGAGAACTATCAGAACCTGGATCTGGCCAACAAGGCTGCCGAGTTCACCGTTACCGTCAACAGCGTCTCCGAGCCTAAGCTGCCAGAGCTGACCGAAGAGTTCTTCGCTCAATTCGGCATCAAGGAATCGGGTCTGGAAGGTTTCCGTGCCGAAGTTCGCAAGAACATGGAGCGCGAGCTGCGTCAGGCCATCAAGTCTAAAGTGAAGAATCAGGTGATGGACGGTCTGCTGGCCTCCAACCCGATCGAAGTGCCAAAGGCGCTGCTGGACAACGAAGTCAACCGCCTGCGCGTTCAAGCTGTTCAGCAGTTCGGTGGCAACATCAAGCCTGATCAGCTGCCAGCCGAGCTGTTCGAGGAGCAAGCCAAGCGCCGTGTAGTGCTGGGCCTGATCGTCGCTGAAGTTGTTAAGCAGTTCGATCTCAAGCCTGACGAAGCGCGTGTTCGCGAGTTGATCCAGGAAATGGCTTCGGCTTACCAAGAGCCTGAGCAGGTCGTGTCCTGGTACTACAAGAACGAGCAGCAATTGAGCGAAGTCCGTTCTGTTGTGCTGGAAGAGCAAGTTGTGGATACTGTTCTGCAGAAAGCTAGCGTGACCGACAAATCGGTCTCTTACGAAGAAGCGGTCAAGCCGGTAGAAGCACCTCAAGCCGACTGATTTTCTTCTCGTTCGAAGCACACACCATAAGCCAGCCTTCGCGCTGGCTTATGCGTATTCAAGACGTGACTATTTGGGAGTGACTGCAGAGCATGTTCCGTAATTCGTATATTCAGCAGAACTCTGATATCCAGGCCGCAGGCGGCCTGGTCCCGATGGTTGTCGAGCAGTCTGCTCGTGGCGAGCGCGCCTATGACATCTACTCGCGCCTCCTCAAGGAGCGAGTGATCTTTCTGGTAGGTCCAGTAGAAGACTACATGGCCAACCTGATTTGTGCGCAACTGCTGTTCCTTGAAGCGGAGAACCCGGACAAGGACATCCATCTCTATATCAACTCCCCGGGCGGCTCGGTGACAGCTGGTATGTCTATCTACGACACCATGCAGTTCATCAAGCCTAACGTTTCAACCACCTGTATTGGTCAGGCATGTAGCATGGGTGCGTTCTTGCTGACGGCCGGTGCTCCTGGCAAGCGTTTCTGCCTTCCGAACTCCCGAGTGATGATTCACCAGCCACTGGGCGGTTTCCAGGGTCAGGCGTCGGATATCGAAATCCATGCCAAGGAAATCCTTTTCATCCGTGAGCGTCTCAACACGCTGATGGCCAAGCATAGCGGGCGCACTCTGGAAGAAATCGAGCGCGATACCAATCGCGATAATTTCATGAGCGCCGAAGCTGCGCGTGAGTACGGGTTGATCGATGAAGTAATCAACCAGCGTCCCGCTTAAAATAAGCAGCTCAAAATAGGCTTGGTCGGTTGTTCCGATCAGTGGCGGGCTTGAAAAAGCCCGCAATAGCCTTCATCTTGTGTTGCAAGCCTATCGGATTTGGATCGAACGAATGACTGACACCCGCAACGGCGAGGACAACGGCAAACTGCTTTATTGCTCCTTCTGTGGCAAAAGCCAGCATGAAGTACGCAAATTGATTGCCGGCCCCTCGGTCTTTATCTGCGACGAGTGCGTCGACTTGTGCAATGACATCATCCGTGAGGAGGTGCAGGAAGCACAGGCCGAGAGCAGCGCGCATAAATTGCCTTCGCCTAAAGAAATCAGCGGCATCCTTGATCAGTATGTGATTGGTCAGGAACGCGCGAAAAAGGTTCTGGCGGTAGCGGTGTACAACCACTACAAGCGTCTGAATCAGCGCGACAAAAAGAGCGACGACGTCGAGCTCGGCAAGAGCAACATCTTGCTGATCGGCCCTACAGGTTCGGGCAAGACGCTGTTGGCGGAAACCCTGGCTCGCCTGTTGAATGTGCCTTTCACTATTGCTGACGCAACCACCCTGACCGAAGCCGGTTATGTGGGTGAGGACGTCGAGAATATCATTCAGAAGTTGCTGCAGAAGTGCGACTACGATGTAGAAAAAGCTCAGATGGGCATCGTCTATATCGATGAAATCGACAAGATTTCCCGCAAGTCTGATAACCCTTCGATTACCCGGGATGTTTCCGGCGAAGGCGTGCAGCAAGCCCTGTTGAAGTTGATTGAAGGCACGGTTGCCTCCGTTCCGCCTCAAGGCGGTCGCAAGCATCCGCAGCAGGAGTTCCTGCAAGTCGACACCCGTAACATCCTGTTCATCTGTGGTGGTGCATTCTCCGGTCTGGAAAAGGTTATTCAAAACCGTTCCACCCGCGGCGGTATTGGTTTCAATGCCGAAGTGCGCAGCAAGGAAGAGGGCAAGAAAGTTGGCGAGTCCCTGCGTGAAGTCGAACCTGACGATTTGGTCAAGTTTGGTCTGATCCCGGAGTTCGTCGGTCGCTTGCCAGTTCTTGCAACCCTGGATGAGTTGGACGAAGCGGCGTTGATTCAGATCCTCACCGAACCCAAGAACGCCTTGACCAAGCAATATGCCAAGTTGTTCGAGATGGAAGGTGTCGACCTGGAGTTCCGTGCCGATGCACTGAAGTCGGTCGCCAAGCGAGCGCTTGAACGCAAGACTGGCGCTCGTGGTTTGCGCTCGATTCTTGAAGGCGTTCTGCTCGACACTATGTATGAAATCCCCTCGCAATCCGAGGTGAGTAAAGTAGTGATCGACGAAAGCGTTATTGAAGGCAAGTCCCAGCCACTGTACATCTATGAGAACAGTGAGCCGACGGCCAAGGCAGCGCCAGACGCGTAAGCGTCGCACTGTCGGAATGAAAGAAGGGGCCTTCGGGCCCCTTTTCTTTTAGTGCTTTTAAAGTGCTGTCTTTAAGCTTGTTTTTTTTGCAGGCAGCCCCCATCTTGGTTTCAAGCTTACTTCCATCTGTTTACGGCCTTACGGCCGCCGTAGAGGCGAAATCATGAAGACAACCATTGAATTGCCTCTCCTGCCATTGCGTGATGTTGTGGTTTATCCGCACATGGTTATCCCGCTGTTCGTGGGGCGCGAGAAGTCGATCGAAGCCCTCGAGGCAGCGATGACGGGCGACAAGCAGATTCTCTTGCTGGCACAGAGAAACCCTGCTGATGACGATCCCGGTGAAGATGCACTCTATCGCGTAGGTACCATTGCGACTGTCCTGCAGTTGCTCAAACTGCCTGATGGCACCGTCAAGGTTCTGGTTGAAGGCGAACAGCGCGGTGCTGTAGAGCGCTTCAGTGAAGTTGATGGTCACTGCCGCGCTGAAGTCTCCCTGATTGACGAAGTGGATGCTCCTGATCGTGAGTCGGAAGTGTTCGTGCGCAGCTTGCTGTCCCAGTTCGAGCAGTATGTGCAACTGGGCAAGAAAGTCCCTGCCGAGGTGTTGTCCTCCCTCAACAGCATCGATGAGCCAAGCCGCCTGGTAGATACCATGGCCGCGCACATGGCGTTGAAGATCGAGCAGAAGCAGGAAATCCTCGAGATCATCGATCTGTCCGCTCGGGTCGAGCACGTCCTGGCGCTGCTGGATGCCGAGATCGACCTGTTGCAGGTGGAAAAGCGCATTCGTGGTCGCGTCAAGAAGCAAATGGAGCGTAGCCAGCGCGAGTACTACCTGAATGAGCAGATGAAGGCCATTCAGAAAGAGCTCGGCGACGGTGATGAGGGGCACAACGAAATCGAAGAGCTGAAGAAGCGCATCGATGCTGCTGGCCTGCCAAAAGATGCGATGACCAAGGCTCAAGCCGAGCTGAACAAGCTCAAGCAGATGTCGCCGATGTCGGCCGAGGCGACTGTTGTTCGTTCTTATATCGACTGGTTGGTTCAGGTGCCGTGGAAAGCCCAGAGCAAGGTTCGTCTCGATCTCGCGCGCGCCGAAGATATCCTCGATGCCGACCACTATGGTCTGGAGGAAGTCAAAGAACGAATTCTTGAATACCTCGCCGTACAGAAACGGGTGAAAAAGATTCGTGGTCCGGTGTTGTGCCTGGTCGGTCCTCCCGGGGTGGGTAAAACGTCCCTGGCGGAGTCGATCGCCAATGCAACCAACCGCAAGTTTGTCCGCATGGCCTTGGGTGGTGTGCGTGATGAGGCGGAAATCCGCGGGCATCGTCGGACCTATATCGGTTCGATGCCGGGAAGATTGATTCAAAAAATGACAAAGGTTGGCGTGCGCAACCCGCTGTTCCTGCTCGATGAAATCGACAAGATGGGCAGCGACATGCGCGGTGATCCGGCCTCGGCACTGCTTGAGGTCCTGGACCCTGAGCAGAACCATAATTTCAATGATCACTATCTGGAGGTCGATTACGACCTGTCCGATGTGATGTTCCTCTGCACCTCCAACTCGATGAACATTCCGCCGGCATTGCTGGATCGGATGGAAGTGATTCGTCTGCCCGGCTACACCGAAGATGAGAAGATCAACATCGCGGTCAAGTACCTGTCGCCCAAGCAGATTCAGGCCAACGGCCTGAAGAAGGGCGAGTTGGAATTCGATCCGGATGCGATCCGCGATATCATTCGTTACTACACTCGCGAAGCAGGTGTCCGGGGCCTGGAGCGTCAGATTGCCAAGGTTTGCCGCAAGGCGGTGAAAGAGCATGCAATGGAAAAACGCTTCTCGGTGAAGGTCACTCCCGAGCTGTTGGAGCACTTCCTGGGTGTGCGTAAGTTCCGCTACGGCCTGGCCGAGCAGCAGGATCAGGTTGGACAGGTAACCGGTTTGGCGTGGACACAAGTCGGTGGTGAGTTGTTGACCATCGAAGCCGCTGTGGTTCCCGGCAAAGGCCAGTTGATCAAGACCGGCTCTCTGGGTGATGTCATGGTCGAATCGATTACTGCGGCATTGACTGTGGTGCGCAGTCGGGCGAAGAGCCTGGGCATTCCCCTGGACTTCCATGAGAAGCGCGACACTCATATCCATATGCCGGAAGGGGCGACACCCAAGGATGGCCCTAGCGCAGGCGTAGGCATGTGCACGGCGCTGGTTTCGGCTTTGACCGGCATCCCGGTGCGGGCTGATGTAGCGATGACCGGCGAGATCACCTTGCGTGGTCAGGTGCTGGCCATCGGCGGGCTGAAAGAGAAATTGCTCGCGGCTCACCGTGGTGGAATCAAGACGGTGATCATTCCGGAAGAGAATGTGCGTGATTTGAAGGAAATTCCTGACAATATCAAGCAGGATCTGCAGATTAAACCGGTTAAATGGATTGACGAAGTCCTGCAAATTGCGCTGCAATACGCGCCGGAGCCCTTGCCGGATGTGGCTCCCGAGATAGTTGCAAAGGACGAAAAACGCGAGTCTGACTCTAAGGAAAGAATTAGCACGCATTAATACGCATTAGCTTGAGGGGCTTCCTTGACAGCTTTTTAGAGCCCTTGTTATAAAGCGGCTCTTAAGTGTCTGTAGGCCATTCAGCACTCGTTTTTGCTTTCACCAAAAAACTTAGAATCATACTCATAGATATATAAGGGGACTTAGAGTGAACAAGTCGGAACTGATTGATGCTATCGCTGCATCTGCTGATCTCCCGAAAGCTGCTGCTGGCCGTGCGCTGGACGCTGTAATCGAATCCGTTACTGGTGCTCTGAAGGCCGGTGACTCTGTGGTGCTGGTTGGTTTTGGTACTTTCTCCGTAACTGATCGTCCAGCGCGTATCGGTCGTAACCCACAGACCGGTAAGACTCTGGAAATCGCTGCTGCTAAAAAGCCAGGTTTCAAAGCCGGCAAAGCACTGAAAGAAGCTGTTAACTAAGTTTCTTCAGGGTCTTTGCCCATCCGGGTCAGGGTCATGCCTGATCTGGCAGCGGAGCGCTAGTCGGCCGGTGTATCACCGGCTCACGCCGAGGGTCGCGGTTTCACTCTCGTCCGCTCCGCCAGTTACGAGAAGGCGCATCCTCGGATGCGCCTTTCTTCTATCCGGACTCTACCCACGCTCCACGGTTGCTCAAATTGAAGTACAGCCGTTTCTGGGGGACGCATGCTGCAGAATATCAGGGACAATTCACAAGGCTGGATTGCCAAAACCATCATCGGGGTCATCGTCGCGCTGTTGGCGTTGACCGGTTTCGATGCCATTTTCAAGGCCACAACCCATAGCCAGGACGCGGCCAAGGTCAACGGTGAGGAAATCACTCAGAACGAGTTGAGCCAGGCCGTCGACATGCAACGTCGTCAACTGATGCAACAGTTGGGCAAAGACTTCGATGCCTCCCTGCTGGATGAGAAGATGCTGCGCGAAGCCGCCCTGAAAGGGCTGATCGACCGCAAGCTGTTGCTGCAAGGTGCACAGGATTCCAAGTTCGCTTTCTCCGAGGGCGCGCTGGATCAGGTGATCCTGCAGACACCGGAATTCCAGGTTGAAGGCAAATTCAGTCCAGAGCGTTTCGATCAGGTGATTCGTCAGCTGGGCTATACCCGCCTGCAATTCCGTCAGATGCTGGCTCAGGAAATGCTGATCGGCCAGGTTCGTGCCGGCCTTGCGGGTAGCGGTTTTGTCACCGACGCTCAGGTACAGGCGTTCGCTCGTCTGGAAAAGCAAACCCGTGATTTCGCTTCCCTGGCCATCAAGGCCGATCCGGCAGCGGTCAAGCTGACCGATGAAGAGGTCAAGGCCTACTACGACCAGCACGCCAAGGAGTTCATGACTCCGGACCAGGTGGTGATCGACTACATCGAATTGAAGAAGGCTGCCTTCTTTGATCAGGTCAGCGTCAAGGACGAAGACCTGCAAGCGCTGTATCAGAAGGAAGTCGCCAATCTGTCCGAGCAACGTCGCGCGGCGCACATCCTGATCGAAGTCAACGACAAGGTGAACGAAGCTCAGGCCAAGGCCAAGATCGAAGAGATCCAGGCGCGTCTGGCCAAGGGCGAAAGCTTTGAGGCGTTGGCCAAGGAGTTCTCCCAGGACCCGGGTTCGGCCAACAATGGCGGCGACCTGGGTTACGCAGGTCCCGGTGTTTATGACCCAGTCTTCGAGAAAGCGTTGTATGCGCTGAACAAGGACCAGGTGTCGGCGCCGGTGCGTACTGACTTCGGTTTCCACCTGATCAAGCTGCTGGGTGTTGAAGCACCGGAAGTGCCAAGCTTTGCCAGCCTGAAGGACAAGCTGACCCGTGAGCTGAAAACCCAGCAGGTCGAGCAGCGTTTCGTCGAGGCGACCAAGCAACTGGAAGACTCGTCTTTCGAAGCTTCCGACCTGGCGCAGCCAGCTCAGGACCTGAAGCTGACCGTTCATACCTCTGCGCCATTCGGCCGTGAAGGTGGCGACGGCATTGCCGCCAACCGTGCAGTGGTGCAAGCAGCTTTCAGCACCGAAGTCCTTGATGAGGGTGCCAACAGCACCGCCATCGAGCTGGACCCGGAAACTGTCGTGGTACTGCGTGCCAAAGAGCATCGCAAGCCAGAGCAACTGCCGCTGGAAAGCGTTGCCAGCAGCATTCGCACGCAATTGGCCAAGGAGCACGCAAGTGCCGCGGCCAAGACCAAGGCTGAAGAGCTGATCGCCAGCCTGCGCGATGGCAAGACCGCGCTGAACAAGCCGGTGGATGGCCAGAACTGGAAAGTCGCGCAAGCAGTGACCCGTGGCCAGGACGGTATTGATCCGACTGTTCTGCAGGCCTTGTTCCGTATGGCCAAGCCTGAATCCAAGGACAAGCCGACCTTCACCAGCGTGACCTTGCCTAATGGCAATCTGTTGGTGCTGCAGCTCAACGGCGTCAACGAAGCCGCTGCGCCGAGCGAGGAAGAGAAGGCGCAGTACCGTCGCTTCCTGGCCTCGCGCGTGGGGCAGCAAGACTTTGCTGCTTATCGCAAGCAGTTGGAAAACCAGGCGGACATCAAGCGTTATTGATGCCTGATCCGCAGCGTTGAAAAAGACCCCGTCCGCAAGGCCGGGGTCTTTTTTTCGCCCGGATAAATCTCAGGGCGCAGAGGTCTGCCAGCGTTTACGTGCATGCAGGTGAGCTGCCAGATCGTTGTAGCCCAGCTGTACAGCAACAGGCCAGCACCGGCTTCACTGGAAAGTCGGTGCCACGACGCAGTTGAGTGATGGACATGACGCCGTAGTGCTCAAGCAGGTAGCGCGCCAGTTCCACCGAGCTGTCGATATGGATCTCGATCCCCGACCCTCGGGCATCTTCCACCGGCTTGACGCTGTCGGTGTCCCGCACCCAGAGATCCATGGCCAAGGCAAGGTTGGAGCAGCAGAGGCTGGCGCAGGCAATCACGTGCCAAACCTGGAACAGTCCGCTGGATCGCTGGCGATTGCATCAGCGGTGAGCCGGAAAGCCTTGGTGCCTGGCGTTCACCGCCACCAGCAAGGTCATCAGCAGCAAGGCGCCAATCACCCAGGGGAAGGTCACGACCCCCGGCCCCTGCAACAGCAACGCACCGCCCAGGCCGCCCCCGGCGATTGCCAGGTTCCACAGGGTGACCAGCATCGACTGTGCGGTATCGGCATGCTCGCCAGCGGCCTTGGCCAGTGCGGTTTGCAGCAAGGTGGCCATGCCGCCGAACGACAGCCCCCAGATCGCCGTTGCACTGTAGATTGCCGCTGCCGAGTGACTGAACAGGCCCAGCAGCAAAGCCGAGGCGATAAACAACAGGCAACTGATCAGCACCAGCTCGCGCAGCCAGCGGTCAATCAGCAAGCCGACCACCCAGATACTCAACAGCGCAGCCAGGCCGAACACCAGCAGCACCCGCTCGATCTGCCCGGTGAGTCCGACGGGCTCGAGAAATGGCGCGATGTAGGTGTAGAGAATGTTGTGGCCCAGTACATAGGCGAAGGTCACGAACAGCACCGGCCTGATTCCCGGCAAGGTCAGGACTCGGCGCAGGGGCAGGCGTTTTTGCGCACGCAGGCCGGGAAAGTCCGGCACTTGCCAGAGCACCCAGCCGATCAGCCCCAGGGTCAGCAAGGTCATGATGGCAAAGCTCATGCGCCAGCCCACCAGATTGCCCAGCAGGGTGCCAGCGGGAATGCCCACTGACAGCGCCACCGGAGCACCGAGCATGGCCAGGGCAATTGCCCTGCCTTGCAGGTGAGGTGCCACCATGCGGCTGGCATAACCGGCCAGCAGGGCCCAGAGCAGGCCGGCGAAGACTCCGGCGCAGAATCGGGCGACCAGCGTCAGGCTGTAGTCGGTGGACAGGGCGGTGATGCTGTTGACGATGGCAAAACCGCCGATGGCGATCAGTAGCAAGGGGCGTCGCCGCCAGCTCTGGGTGAGGATCACCAGGGGAATGGCGGCCAGCAATGAGCCCAGGGCATACAAGGTCACCAGTTGGCCGATCAGCGACGGCGATACCGCCAGGCTGGTGCTCATCTGTGGCAGTAGCCCCGCGGGAAGGGCCTCCGTCAGCAGGGTGATGAAGCCCGCAGTCGCCAGGGCCAGAAGGCCGCCGACGGGAAGTCGTTCACGGGTTGCGGCGGGGGGGTGCAGCAGCTCGCCGGCATTGACGGAGTTGTTCATGGAGGGTCCCGATTCGGATGCTCAGAAGTGAGGGACACAGGGTAGAGCGCTGTGCATGGTGGAAAAATAGGCTAAGGTTCCGAACTTATCGGACTCAGAAGTCCTTAATCATGGAGTGCCGAATGGATTGGCTGGGCAGTATTCCGGTGTTCATGCAGGTGGCGGAAACCCGCAGTTTTACCGAGGCTGGGCGTCTTTTAGGAGTGTCGTCCTCAGCGGTGGGCAAGAGCATTGCGCGGCTGGAAGAGCGTTTGGAAACCCGCCTGTTCCATCGCACCACCCGCAGTATTAGCCTGACCGCCGAAGGCGCCGGGTTCCTCGAGCGCTGTCGCAGGATTGCTGCCGAGGCCGAGGCCGCTGAATTCCAGCTGTGTGATTCCTCCAGCACCCCTGTGGGCAAGCTGCGGGTCAGCGCGCCTCAGGTCCACGGCTTGCTGATGCCGGTGCTGGCGGAGTTCATGCAGCGTTATCCGCAGATCGAACTGGACGTCGACCTTTCCGACCGCATGGTGGATGTGGTGGAGGAGGGTTTCGATCTGGTGGTGCGTACTGGCAACCCCAAGGACTCCAGGCTTCTGGCGCGGCAGCTGGGACGCTTTCACATGGTGCTGGTGGGCAGCCCCGGGTATTTCCAGCAGCGAGGTATGCCCCAGTCCCCCCAGGAGCTGCGGAACCATGCCTGCCTGCGACACACATTTCATCACACCGGCAAACTTGAGCCCTGGCCGTTCCGCCCCGAAGCCCATCTGTCAGAGCTGGTATTGCCAACCCGCCTGACCAGCAGTTCCATCGAGGCCGTGGAGCACGCTGCACGCAGCGGCCTGGGCATCGCCTGCCTGCCGGACTTCATGGTGCAAGCGGCGGTACAGCGCGGTGAGCTGCAAACCGTGCTTGATGGGTACCTGGAGTACCACGGCGCGTTCTGGGTACTGTGGCCATCGAGTCGACATGCGGCAGCCAAGCTGCGGGTGTTGATTGAACATTTGAGCGAGCGACTTTTTCCGGCAAATCGCGGTCAGTAAACCTGTGTGAAATTTAAGACACTATTTACCCGCGCTGTGGGGCGCTGATCTGTTGCACAATACGCCCCAGAGCGTTTTCCTCAGGATTTTCGATGTTTAGATCATTTCATCTGCGCGCCACGGCCGGGGCGTTGCTGCTGTCCGCGGTCGCAGGTTGTTCGTCGCACAAGACCGCCATCTACGAGCATGAAAGCTTCGATGATTCTGGCACCTTCTCGCGCAATTACCCGGTGAGCGATGCTGCCTCATGTGAAGCCGCGCGGCGGGCCCTGCTCAGTCAGGGTTACATCATCACCAGCAACGACCCGAAGCTGGTCAGTGGCCATAAGAGTTTTCAGCAGACCGGCGAAACGCACCTGGAGATCAGCTTCAATGTGGTTTGCGCCGAGGATGGCAGTGGGGACCACCGCTCGACGATGTTCGCCAACGCGCTGCAGGATCGCTACGCGCTGAAGAAGGTGAACAACTCGGCGAGCCTGGGGGTTGGCGTGCTGGGTTCGGTGTCGATGCCGATCGGCTCCACTGACGATTCGATGGTCAAGGTGGCCAGTGAGACTGTGTCCTCCGCCAAGTTCTACGAGCGTTACTTCGCCCTGGTGGAACTGTTCCTGCCCCAGGAGGCGAAGAAGGCGGCGCATATCGAAGACAAGCCCAAGACGGATCTGGGAATGCCGGAGAACAAGCCGCAAATCCAGCCCGAGGCCAAGCCGCAGGGCCTGGTGCACGAGCCGGTGCCTGCGCTGAGCACGCCATTGGCCCCTGTCAGTGAACCCGAGCCTGCCGTTTCGCAACCAGTGGCCCCACCGGCTGAGGCCGCGCCTATCGTCGTGGCGCCTGTCAGCGAGTCAGTCCCGGCAGCTGAAACCATTACGCCGCCGCCTGTCAGCAATCTGCCGCCGCCGACCGAGCCGATTCCTACCCTGCCAAGCAGTGGCCACTAAGACGCTGGAACTGTGTTTGGGTCGGCTTTTTCACTGTCGATCCGTTAACAGCACAAGGCATCAACGGCCGCCATACAGGCTGTTACGTTTTAACGACAGAAATCTTGACCTGAGGGGTAGTATTTTTTCTGTCATCCCGGCACTTTATGCTGATCCCGATGGTCATTAGGCAGAGGGTTATTCAATCAACGGGAAAAGGAGTCCGCGATGGACGATTACCAAGAGGAACTGCTGGAGTATCAAGCTTTCGAGCTGGATTCCCTGGAACCAGCAGATGACGCCACCGAGCTGTAACGCCGGTGGCTTTTTTTTAGCCAAATTGTCGATGGCTGCGCCGGAACTCCCCAGGGGTCTGACCGTTCCAGCGCTTGAATGCCCGTTGAAATGCCTCGGCTGAGGCAAAACCCAGCAGATAGGCAATCTCGCCGAACGCCAGTTCGGTATCGCGGATATAGGTCATGGCCAGGTCGCGGCGGGTGTCATTGAGAATTGCCCGGAACTGCGTCCCTTCTTCCGCCAGTTTGCGCCGCAAGGTCCAGGTCGGCAGCTTCAGGCGTGTCGCCACTTCTTCCAGGCCCGGCTCCCGTCCACCATTGAGCAACGGCCCGAGTAACTGAATGATGCGCTCGCGCAGGCTGCGGGTGCGGGTCAACTGTTCCAGCTCCCTTTCGCACAAGTGCACGAGATGACGCCAGGTGCTCGGGCAATGTTCCGGGTTACGCAGCGCCAGGCTGGCCTGGTTCAGGCGCAGTTGGTTCTGTTCGGCAGCGAACTGGATCGGTGTAGGGCCGAGCAGGGCGTAGGCGTCGTGATAGTCCGGGCGCTCGAACTCGATGTCGATCTGCTCGGCATGGATGGCTTGGCCACAGAGGCTGGACAGCTGCTGTAGCCATCCAGACATGATCGAATCCACCACGAAGCGGTTATAGGCGTTGTACGGGCTGATTGAATAGAAGCGCAGCCACGCGCCATCGGCGTCTTCTTGAAAGCTCGACTGGCCACGATAGTTGGAACCGTACAAGGCTTCGAAACGTGTCAGGCAACGGGCCGCCTCACGCACGCTAGGGGCTTGCGCCGCGGTCACTCCGGCGAGGCCGGCCTGGCTCAGGCGGCTCAGGCGACCCATGCGCAGGCCCAATGCCGGGTCGCCGGTGAGCTGGATCGCCGCGTGGCCCAGGCGCATGTAGCGGGGGATCGACAGCCGCGCCCCAGCTTCTGCCAGCCTGGCAGGGTCCAGGGCGTATTGCGCCAGCAGGGGCGCAGGATCCAGTCCATGGCTGTGGACCGCGTCCGCCAGGCTGTGGACGAATCCCACCGACAAGTCGCCGAGGCGCATCTGTGGGGGCTTCATCGGCTTACAACCAGATGTTCAGCAAGCGAGCGCCTCGGGCGCCCTCGTCGGCAAAGGTCTGCCCATTGCTGTTGATGAAGCTGTGGCCACTGCTGCTCTGGTCCCAGAAATGGCCGCGCAGGAACACGCTGACCCCCGCAGTGGCCAGGCTGCTGGGGGGGCGGGCGGTCAGGGTCAGGCGATGCCAGGCGTCGCCTTCGCTGGTCTCCTCGGGCTTGAGGCTGACCTCACTGGGGGTGGTGATGCTCTTGTAGCCGTGCCAGGGTTTTTCCCAACTGCCTTTGCCCATGACAAAGGCCGGAACCGCCACCAGTTGCGCGTCTTGCTCATTGAGCTTGCGGTAGTTGTCGGGGTACCAGCTGTCGCTGCCGATCAGCACCCCGAGGCGGCCAGCAGGGGTGTCGATGACCTGGACCGATTGCCGGGTGTCGCCGTGGACGTAGCCACTTTCGGCATAGGTCGGATAGATCTGGCGCTGGGGCTGGCCGATGGGCAGGCCGTCGCTGCCGAACACCAGGCTACTGTTGTACAGGGCACCGCTGCCGATCTGCAGGTTGCCCTGGTTGACGCTGGGCTCCGGCAGAATGATCGAGCCGGCCACCAGGGTCACGTGGAATTCCTTGGCCAGTCCGCCGAACAGCAGTTGGTAGTCCTTGGCCATTTTTTTTGCCTTCATGCGCAGATGTGCATCATCCAGGCGGCTTTCCCCCTTGGCAGTGATCAGCGCCTTGAGGAAGGGCAACGGGTTGCTCACTGCGAGCCAGTTCATGGCTTCTTTCAAGGATGTGGCCTGATACAGCTCATTCTTTTCGCCGCTGACCATCAGCCAGGTGCCGACATGTTCCGGCAGCACGACTATGGTCTTGTCATTTACCAGGCCATGATCACGGGCCTGTTGCAGGTAGGCCGCGAGCTTGCGATGCAGGCGTTCGGTGCTCTGGTAATCGGTGGGAAAGAGTTCAGGCTCAATAGCCAGCAGGTTGCCGTGATCGGCGGGTACGCCTTGATCAACCGCGAGCTGGATACGCAAGTCCGACAGGTAGTGCGCCCCCGGACGGTCGCGGGTCCAGAGTGCATAACTGGTGATGGCGGCAAGCAGAGCCAGGGTGAAGGTGATGTAGAGAAGTTTGCGCATGGGAAAACAGTCAGCGGCCGTGTGCTGGATCGTGATATTTCTCTGATATTTGGGCTAAAGGTACAGCAGAACAATCTGTTAGATCGTTTTTTTGCACGAAATTGCATTTTTTTTGGTGAGCCGTTGAATTTTCACTGCATTGGCCGCCAAGGCACAATCTGCGGCGCCCAGATGCCTTCGCCACATAGCCCCGCGACGCAGTCACAGATTGGCGGCGGGCTTTGCAGTTGAGCGTCTTTGAAGGCTGTCGAGCTTGAGGTTTGGCCTCCACTGCTCTCAATGCATATATCGGCAGCTGACAGCGGGTGTTCGCCTGTTTTCAAAGGGCCCGAGCCTGATTCGAAAGCCTGCATGAGGAGCCTGGGGGGTTGACGTGCTTTGAGTACGACAGCGAGCCAGATGCGCAAAAAAGGTCCTGCGATCTATGCCTACAAGCTCGCAGACTTCACGGGCGTTTTTGGCCGAGCTTTTTTGCCGCTGGTACGCAGCGGCACTGCCAACGAAGTTGAGGTCTTGCGTTTGCAGCAACGGCTGGCCGAATTGACCAGCGGCTATCAGTCGACCCGCGACGACTATTTTGTGCGGCCCAAGGACGACTTCAGCAAAACCCACTCCGAGCTGGACCTTCGCTCAACGTACGCGAGGGCGGGTCGACCAGCTGACCCGCACGGTGCTCACCGCACCGACCCACGGTTATCGTCAAGGATGTCTGGACTTCGGGCATTGGCGGGGTGTTGGCGCTGGGGGGCGAGTTGATGGAAATCGCGCCCTTGGGCGACCAGTTGCTGATCGAGGCGCGGATCAGCCCGCGGGACATTGCCTTTATCCACCCCGGGCAGGAAGCCAATGGGAAAAATACCGCCTACGGCTCGTTGCCGGGCAGGGTTTAGCGCATATCGCCAGACATCATCTAGGACGATGTCGATCGTCGCCTGCGCTGGGCAGCCTATTTTGGATGGTGTTGGCGAACCGGGAGCTCATGTGGCTTAACCATACCGATGGTTTTTTATGGCTCGCCAATGTTGCGGAATATAAACGCTCTGATAAGAGCTTATTCCAATTCTTCATTGAATTATGTGGTTAAGGTTGGTGTTTTTCATGAGTTGTTAGACAGGAATTAAGAACTCAATGCTCTTTTACTGTTATTACGTTCTGTAGCAATTCCAGGGACTTTATAGTGCAGATTTAGACCAGTCGGTCATTCATAACAGTTGCT
This sequence comes from Pseudomonas sp. Fl5BN2, assembly GCF_009908205.1. Taxonomy (NCBI): domain Bacteria; kingdom Pseudomonadati; phylum Pseudomonadota; class Gammaproteobacteria; order Pseudomonadales; family Pseudomonadaceae; genus Pseudomonas; species Pseudomonas sp. Fl5BN2. The sequence goes on from NZ_JAAARL010000012.1 coordinate 58,885, forward strand.
GGGTAAACATGCGGCTCAGGCCGCCGCTTAGCTGGGGTAAGTACCTTTCATAGTTAATGGCTTGTTTCGTGATTCAAATATGTTTTCCTGTTTGGGCTCCTCTCCCACTCATTGTTTTTAAAGGATGAAGTGATGAATCCAATAATTAAGGAACCTGCTAACGGTCGTCCCATGACAGACCAGCAAATAATCGAAGATGTCACCCGGAAAATTTCCGAGCATGGCAATCAACTGCGCAAGCGTTATCCCATTTTGAAATATCAGAATACCTTGGGTGCTGGTGTCATGGTGTTTTCGGTATTCGGGATGGTGACTACTGGAGCCTTGTATATACAAGGCGCTATACCGGCGTGGTTATGTATTCTGGCGAACGCATTACTGACGTCATTTATTCATGAGGTTGAACATGACCTGATTCACCGTTTGTATTTTAGAAAGCAACCCCTGGCGCATAATTTCATGATGTTGTTGTGCTGGTTGGCTCGCCCGGGAATGCCCAGCCCCTGGGTCCGGCGCGGCTTGCATTTTCACCATCATAAGGAATCCGGCACCGCTACGGACGTTGAGGCATGGATCACCACCAGTGGCAATCCCTGGGGCGCCCTGCGGCTATTGAAGTTGATAGACGGTTTCCTGTTTGGTTTGGTGAATGCTGTTCGTGCACCGGGATGGCGGCAGAAGGTCAAGTTGCTGGGCAGGATCATCCGGCTGAATACGCCCCTTGGACTGTTGTACTGGGGCTGTTGGTATATGTTCCTGGGGTATCACCTGGTGACTTGGCTCGGACCCATGGCGGGCCTGGAGGTCCAGAGTTCAGCGGCGATGTTGCAGGTGATGGAGGTGGTCAATAGTGCGGTGGTTATTGTTGTTGCGCCGAATATTATTCGCCAGTTCTGCCTGTATTTCATCAGTTCCAATATGCACTACTACGGGGATGTTGCTCCGCGTAATCCCTTGCAGCAGACCCAAGTGATGAATCACTGGTGGTTGTGGCCCTTCCAATTGTTTTGTTTTAATTTTGGTAGTACCCACAGTATTCATCATTTCGTGGTAAGGGATCCGTTCTATCTTCGGCAGATGACCGCACCTGTCGCGCATAAAATCATGGCAGAGGCAGGTGTGAGATTTAATGACTTTGGTACCTATAAGCGTGCAAATCGCTTTGGAACTGAATCTGTGGATTTTCAGTCTAGGGGCTGATAACTGTTCATGAAACGCTGTACCGCTGCTGTTGCAACGGGCTTGTATCGCAATATGAGTGGCGCGGCTTAATTCTCGGATTCAACTGACTTTAATTAATGAAACTCGATAGGTGACATTGCTGTTGTCGCTTGCGAGGGCTTCAGTTCGACCTTGATTTGGCTAGGGCCAGGGTCAATATTCCAATTGAAAGGAGTTCTGGATATGGAAGCGAAAGGAACGTGCGCGAATGGCTTTGAAGCCGTTCAGCGAGCTTTCGAGGCGATTTTCGACGACCCCCACGAACGTGGGGGGGGGGTGTTTGCATACAGGTCGATGGTGAGACGGTTGTCGATTTGTGGGCGGGGGTAGCGGATGAGCAGGGCGACCAGCCTTGGACGCGTGACACCTTGGTCAACACCTTCTGCACGGTGAAACCCTTTGCTGCGGTTGCCACCTTGATGTTGGTGGAAGAGGGCAAGCTGGAACTCGATGTACCGGTCGCCCACTACTGGCCCGAGTTTGCCCAGGGTGGAAAGGGCCAGGTCACCCTGCGTCAGGTGATGACCCACACCTCCGGAATACCCGCACTGCGGGGCGCCAACCATAACGCGATGATGTATGACTGGGAGCACATGGTCGAGATCCTGGCCGCTGAGCCATTGTGGTGGGAGCCAGGCACCGCCATGGGTTATGCCACCACCATCTTCGGTTGGATTGTGGGTGAGCTGATTCGCCGGGCCGATGGTCGCGATCCTTGTACTTTCATCCACGAGCGAATCTCGCAACCCAATGACCTGGAGGTTCATCTGGGGGTGGATGAGCAGCATTTCCACCGTATCGCTCATTATGATGCGGCCAAGGGGCGGGTCGGCGACCCTTACTCCGAGGCATTGCGCAACGTGCTGATCTCCGAGCCGGAGCACGTTGCGACGCTGGCCTTCACCAATCCGGGCATGGTGCCCAAACGAACCTCCGATCCGCGCTGGTGGGCCTATCAGCAACCGGCGGTCAGCGGTCAGGGCACGGCCCATGGTCTGGCCGGTTTTTACAGTGCGCTGTTGGCCGGGCGTTTGATCGGGCCCGAGTTGCTGAAGGAGTTTACCCGGGAGCACAGCAATGGCATGGATCGCATCTGGATGCGGCCCATGCGTTATGGCCTGGGCTGCATGATGGAGCAACCGGCCGACCCGGCAGCATCACTAGGCATGGGGCCCAACACCTTTGGCCATATCGGGCTGGGCGGGCCGATCAGCTTCGCCGACCCTGATTGTGGTGTGAGCTTTGGTTTTGTGACTTCTACCTCGGGTCGCCACTCGATGATTGACCCTCGCCCGCAGGAACTGGCCGCGTTGGCCTACGCCGCGCTTTAGCGGCGGCTGACGCTGAGTTGTGGCCGCGACGACCCACCTCGTGGCGCAGGGCAGGACGCAGCAGTCTGATGAGGAGCGAGCAATAAACGGCTAGCGTCTGCGCTCTATGTCGTGCCTGGCCGAATTCGGCCAGGCAACGCGGCTCACAACGACACGTCAGCAGATTTGAAGTGCGACCTCTCACCTGGACTTCGGGGAGTGCACAGGCCAGTGATTGCGCAACGACGCTGCACATTTTGATCATTAAGTTGTCAGTTACGGTCATTGAGCGTCGGGTGCTGTGCTCTTAGTCTGTGGAGCACTACTGATGGAAGCCGCAGAGCTTCCACATTTTCCGTGATTGCCCGATCTGGAGTGACACCATGGCTGCCGCACCTTACCCGCACCTGCTGGCCCCCCTCGACCTGGGGTTCACCACCCTGCGTAACCGTACCCTGATGGGCTCGATGCACACCGGCCTGGAAGAGAAGCCCGGCGGCTTCGAACGCATGGCTGCGTATTTTGCCGAGCGCGCCCGGGGTGGCGTTGGCCTGATGGTTACCGGCGGTATTGGCCCGAACGACGAGGGCGGGGTGTATTCCGGTGCCGCCAAGCTGACCACCGAGGAAGAAGCACTCAAGCACCAGATCGTCACGCGGGCGGTGCATGAGGCGGGCGGCAAGATCTGCATGCAGATCCTCCACGCCGGGCGTTATGCCTACAGCCCCAAACAAGTAGCACCGAGCGCGATCCAGGCACCGATCAACCCGTTCAAGCCCAAGGAGCTGGACGAGGAAGGCATCGAGAAGCAGATTCGCGATTTCGTTACCTGTTCGACCCTGGCCCAGAAGGCCGAGTACGACGGCGTCGAAATCATGGGCTCGGAAGGTTATTTCATTAACCAGTTCCTCGCCGCCCACACCAACCACCGTACCGACCGCTGGGGTGGCAGCTATGAAAACCGCATGCGCCTGCCGGTGGAAATCGTCCGTCGGGTGCGTGAAGCGGTAGGTCCGAACTTCATCATCATCTTCCGCCTGTCGATGCTCGACCTGGTGGAAGGTGGCAGCACCTGGGATGAAATTGTGCAACTGGCCCAGGCCATCGAACAGGCCGGCGCAACCATCATCAACACCGGGATCGGCTGGCACGAAGCGCGGATCCCGACCATTGCCACCAAGGTGCCGCGCGCTGCATTCAGCAAGGTCACGGCCAAGCTGCGGGGTTCGGTGAGCATTCCACTGATCACCACCAACCGCATCAACACCCCGGAAATTGCCGAGCAGATCCTGGCCGAAGGCGACGCCGACATGGTCTCCATGGCCCGGCCATTCCTCGCCGATCCGGACTTCGTCAACAAGGCTGCCGAAGGCCGTGCGGATGAGATCAACACCTGCATTGGCTGCAATCAGGCGTGCCTGGACCACACCTTCGGCGGCAAGCTGACCAGTTGCCTGGTCAACCCGCGTGCCTGCCACGAGACCGAGCTGAATTACCTGCCGGTCACGCAGATCAAGAAGATCGCCGTGGTCGGTGCCGGCCCGGCCGGTCTGTCCGCCGCCACGGTGGCTGCCGAGCGCGGGCACCAGGTGACCCTGTTCGACTCTGCGAGTGAGATCGGCGGCCAGTTCAACGTGGCCAAGCGGGTGCCGGGCAAGGAGGAGTTCTTCGAGACCCTGCGCTACTTCAAGCGCAAGCTGCAGACCACCCACGTCGAGCTGTGCCTCAACACCCGGGTCGATGTCGAGCAACTGGTGGCGGGCGATTTTGACGAAATCATCCTGGCCACCGGTATCGCGCCTCGGCTACCGGCGATTCCCGGGGTGGAGAGCCCCAAGGTCCTGAGCTACCTGGATGTGTTGCTGGAGCGCAAGCCGGTGGGCAAGAGCGTGGCGGTGATCGGCGCCGGCGGCATCGGCTTCGATGTTTCCGAGTTCCTGGTGCACCAGGGCGTGGCCACCAGCCAGGATCGCCAGGCGTTCTGGAAAGAGTGGGGCATCGACACCCAGCTTGAAGCTCGTGGTGGTGTGGCCGGGATCAAGCCCGAGCCCCATGCACCGGCGCGCCAGGTGTTCCTGTTGCAGCGGAAAAAGACCAAGGTCGGCGATGGCCTGGGCAAGACCACCGGCTGGATCCACCGCACCGGTCTGAAGAATAAGCAGGTGCAGATGCTCAACAGCGTCGAGTACCTGAAGATCGACGATGCCGGTTTGCACATTCGCATCGGCGAGGCAGGCGAACCCCAGGTGCTGGCGGTGGACAACATCGTCATCTGCGCCGGCCAGGATCCGCTGCGCGAGTTACAGGATGGCCTGGTGGCCGCGGGGCAGAATGTGCACCTGATCGGCGGCGCTGACGTGGCCGCCGAGCTGGATGCCAAGCGCGCCATCAACCAGGGTTCGCGCCTGGCGGCCGAGCTGTAACGACAAGCTCCCATCGCAGCGGCCCTCCGCGGCCGCTGTATCTCCCATCCCCACCGCTCGCTGCGATCGGGCTGGGCGGTATTTCGTAGCAAGACTCATCCTCTGAGCCAGGGCACTTCAACTGACAGACTCAGTTGCCTGAACTCGCGCGTTCTGCGCACTCGATCGCAGCCTGTGCTGAGCCAAGCGTGGTAACAACGCTGGTCAGGGGTCCGCGCTGCTAGACTGCGCTCCCTTGCTCACTGAACCCGCCGCCGATGTCGTTTGCCGATTCCTTCGATTGGTTACCCCATGCACCGCTGCAACGGCTGGAGCTGGACTGGCTGTCCCAGGCCGAGGTCGAGGTGGCGGTGTTGCGCCTGGACCTGATCGATCCGCTGATTTCCGGCAACAAGTGGTTCAAGCTGATCGAGCATTTGGCGGCGGCGCGCCTGGCCGGTGCCCAAGGCATCATCAGCCTCGGCGGTGCCCACTCCAATCATCTGCATGCGTTGGCCGCCGCCGGTCAGCGTTTTGCCTTCAGCACGGTCGGGCTGTTGCGCGGTCATCCCCAAGACACCCCGACGGTGCTCGATTTGCAGCGTTTTGGCATGCAACTGCATTGGCTAGGCTACGCCGGTTATCGGGCGCGGCACGAGGCGGGTTTCTGGGCGCCCTGGCAGGCGCAGTATCCAGCGCTTTACCCAGTCCCCGAGGGCGGTGGCGGCCTGGCCGGTGCATCCGGCTGCATGCAATTGCTGCAACAGGTGCGGCAGCAGTTGCCGGCCCTCGGCTGGGCCGACTATCACGGTTGGTGGCTGGCTGCCGGTACCGGCACCACCCTGGCCGGGTTGGTGCTGGCGGAGGCCGGTGCGCATCCGGTGTATGGCGCGTTGGCAGTTCCGGAAGATCATGGGGTGGCGCAGCAAGTACAGGGCATTTTGCGAGAAGCCGAACAGGACTGCGGTCGTTATGAACTGCTGGACAGCAGTCGTGGCGGCTTTGCCAAGGTTGACGGGGATTTACGGGCATTTATCCAACTCACCGAGCAACACAGTGCGCTGCCACTGGAACCGCTGTACACCGGCAAGGCCTTGCTGGCCCTGCAGGAGCAGGTCCAGGCCGGGCGATTCGCTGCAGGCTGCCGGTTGGTTTTCGTGCACACCGGCGGCTTGCAGGGCCGCCGGGCACTGATGGATCAGGCCTGACCGCGTTTGCGCCACATCCGTTGCAAGGTGTTATCGCGCATCACGTAGTGATGGTACAACCCGGCCAGGGCGTGCAGGCCGATCAGCCAATAGCCGATAGTCCCCAGCAGTTCGTGCCAGCCCTGGAATTGCTTGGCCAGGGTTTTGTTTTCCTCCACCAGCAGCGGCAGATCGAGACCGTAGAACATCACTTGATGGCCCTTGGCGCTGGTGGTCAGCCAGCCGAGGATCGGCATGGCGATCATGAACAGGTACAGCGCCCAGTGCATCAGCGTTGACAACAGCTTCTGCCAGAGTGGTGGAGTGGGCACGATCTTCGGTGCCACGCCCTGGGTGCGGGCGAACAGGCGCAGCCAGACCAGCACGAACACGGTCAGGCCCAGCATGAAGTGGGCTTCGGTAATCAGCGTGCGACCACCACTGCCCTTGGGAAATATGCCGCGAAATTCGATGCAGGCGTAAACCACCGCCAGCAACACCAGCATCAGCCAATGCAATGCGATCGACACGGTACTGTAACGCGCGTCGGTGTTTTTCCAGGGCATACGGGTATTCCTCGGTCAGCAGGTCTGAAGCCTCCGTTCTTGAATGACGGAGTGCTTTAACTGTAATCCGCTTTCCGCCGGTTTGCCTGAGCTGCTCGTGGCTTTTATTGCGTTGCCCGGGGCTCTGCGCCGCTCGTTACCAATAAAAAACGGCGGAACCGGGTGGTGCCGCCGCTTTTCAACTGGCCGCATTACTTGCTCAGTTGCTCTGGGGCATTTCTCCCCGTGCCAGGCGCTGGTTGATATCGGTGATGACGTGCGGCAGATCGGCGATGGTGTCGATCATGTAGTGCGGGCGCGAGCCCTCGAACAGCGCGTGGATGCGCGTGCGCTCGGTGGCCAGGGCGTCGCTGGTGAGGGCCTGGTAGGCGTCGTAGGTCAGGCCCAGGGCGTTGCCTGAACACGCCAGGGCCACGGTCCACATGCCGGCGCGGCGGCCTTCGAGAATTCCCGGCACGGTGTCGTCGATCTTCACGCAGGCGGCGACATCGTCGATGCCCAGGGCAATCACATTAGCCAGGGCCTGGGCCGGCCAAGGGCGGCCGTTGGGCACTTCGTCAGTGGCCACTACGTGGTCGGCGACGTAGCCGTTGCTGGCGGCCAGGGCCACCACCTTGTCCATCACTTGCTTGGGGTAGCCGGAACAGGAGCCGATCTTGATCCCTTGCTCGCGCAGCTTGGCGATGACCTCCAGGGCGCCGGGGATCAGCGCTGAGTGCTCGGCGATCTTGTCGATCTGCAGCGGCATGAAGCGCTCGTAGAGGGCTGTGACGTCGGCATCGGTCGGGGTGCGACCGAAGACCTTGCGGTAGCGCTCGGCCACGTCCGGCAGGTTGCACAGGGTGCGGATGTGCTCCCATTTGCCCATGCCCATCGGGCCACGGGCTTCTTCGATAGACACTTGGACATCGAACTCGGCAAAGGCTTCGACAAAGATCTGGGTCGGGGCGAAGGAGCCGAAGTCGACCACGGTGCCGGCCCAGTCGAGGATGACGGCTTGCAGCTGGGTGGGGTTGCGGTAGTTCATGGGGCGGATTCCTGTTGCGGCGTGAGGCCGGGGTAAGAAAGCGGGGATTGCGCAGGCCGGTTCGCTGGCAAGCCAGCTCCTACAGGCCTTTTCCATAGAAAAGCGCTCGGTAGCGGATCAAATGTCCAGGACTTCCATTTCTCGCAGCACTTCAGCGATGGCGGCGATGGCGGCCTGCATGCCATGGCGGTCGACATGGCCGATGCAGCCCACGCGAAAGGTTTCGACCTGGGTCAGCTTGCCCGGGTAGAGGATGAAACCCTTGGCCTTGACCCGTTCATAGAAGTCCTTGAACTGGTAGTGCGGGTCTCGCGGGGCATGGAAGGTGACGATGATCGGTGCCTGGATCGATGCTGGCAGGAAGCTGCGCAGGCCCAGTCCGGCCATGCCATCCAGCAGTGTCTGGCAATTGTCGGCGTAGCGCGCATGGCGTGCGGGCAGGCCACCTTCCTCGTGGTATTGCAGCAGCGCTTCGTGCAGCGCGGCGACGATGTGGGTCGGCGGGGTGAAGCGCCATTGACCCGTCTTGGCCATGTAGTTGTGCTGATCGTAGAGGTCCATGGCCAGGGAATGGGCGTTGCCTGCGGCCTGGGCCAGGGAGTCCTTGTAGGTGAAGACGAAGCCCATGCCGGGCACACCTTCCAGGCATTTGCCGGAGGCGGCGATCAGCGCCTCGAAGGGGATCTTGTGGGCGTCGATGGGCAGGGCGCCGAAGGAACTCATGGCGTCGATGATCAGGCGCTTGCCGTGACGGGCGACGAGCTGGGCGATCTCCGGCAGCGGGTTGAGGATGCCGGTGCTGGTTTCACAGTGGATCAGCGCTACGTGGGTGATGGCGCTGTCGGCCTGGAGCAGGCGCTCGACATCGGCGGCGGTGGTGGGTTGGTCCTCGGCGGTTGCAAAGGTGCTGAAGTCGCGGCCGAGCACTTCGCAGATCTTTGCCAGGCGCTGGCCGTAGGCACCGTTGATCAGCACCAGGACCTTGCCGTCCCGCGGGACCAGGGTGCCGATAGCCGCTTCCACGGCAAAGGTACCGCTGCCTTGCAGGGGCACGCAGTGGTGGCTGTCAGCGCCGTTGACGATAGCCAGCAGTTGTTGGCACAGGCTGGCAGTCAGCTGGTTGAACCGCTCATCCCATGAACCCCAGTCCACCAGCATCGCCTGGCGGGTACGGGCGGAGGTGGTCAAGGGACCGGGGGTGAGCAGGATTGGCTCGGCGATGCTCATGCTGTGTCCTCGAGAAAGATGGGCTGAAGCTACGGGGACTAAATTGCAGTTTGCCTTGTCATCAATCAAATTGTTTGTTGTTATGCCTGCCATCAGTGAGGCCGATAGCTATGAACCTGTTTCAACTCCGTGCATTCGACGCCGTGGCCCGTGAAGGCAGCTTCACCCGGGCGGCGGCGCGGCTGTTCATTAGCCAACCGGCGGTCACCGGGCATATCAAGGCCCTGGAAGAGCATTACCAGATCACTTTGCTGCGACGCACCGCTCGACGGGTGGAGCTGACTGAGGAAGGCATCAAGCTGGCGGCGATTACCCGGGCCATGTTCGGCCTGGCGGAAGAGGCCCAGGTGCTGCTGGAGGCCAATCGGCAGTTGCTCACCGGGCGCCTGGAGGTGGCCGCGGACGGCCCGCACCTGGTCATGCCAATGCTGGCCAGCCTGCGGCTGCGCTACCCGGGGGTGACGGTCAACCTGCGCCTGGGCAATGCCCAGGAAACCCTGGCGGCGCTGTTATCCGAATATGCCGACGTGGCGGTACTGACCGAGGTCGAGGCGCGCAAGGGCCTGCACCTGCAAAGCCTGGGCGAATCTCGGATGTGTGCCCTGGTGCCCGAGGGGCATCCTTGGCTGGAGCTGCCTGAAGGCATTGCGATCGAGCAGCTGGATCAGGTGATCATGGTGCTGCGTGAGCCCAGCTCCATCACTCGGCGCACCTTCGATGAGGCCTGCGCGCTGGCCAAGGTCCAACCCCGGGTGCTGCTGGAGCTGGACAGCCGCGAAGCGGTGACCGAGGCGGTGGCGGCGCAGTTGGGGGTGGGGGTCGTCAGTTCGGTGGAAGTCGGCCACGACCCGCGGGTGCGTACCGTGCCGATTCGTGGTGCCGGGCTGGTCAACCGGCACATGATCGGATGCATGGCGCGACGCCGGGACCTGCGTTTGATCCGGGCGTTTTTCGCCCTGGCTCCCGCCTGAGCCCGCCTCCACTCTTGTAGGAGCAGGCTTGCCAGCGAAGAGCCCCGAAAGATCGCCTTTTCCGGCAAGCCAGGCTTCTGCAGTAGCGGTGCCTGGGCGATCGCCTTCGCCGGCAAGCCGGCTCCTACGGGGCGGTGGGGGAGCCCAGGCTTTCGCGGACGAGGTCGAGGAAGGTCGCGACGATGCGCCGTGAACTCTGTTCCCGCAGGCATACCAGGGTTTCTGTCATGCGCCGCTGACAGTCGATGATCGGCAGGGCGCAGACCCGCGAGTCAGCGCCAAATTCGGCCGCCGAGACCACGCCCACGCCAATCCCCACCACCACTGCCTCGCGCGCCGCTTCACGGCCTTCGACCTGGATGGTCGGGCGAATCCGCAAACCGGCGCGATTCATCTCTTCTTCCAGGGTCTGGCGAGTCACCGAGCCGACTTCCCGCAGCACCAGCGGGGTGTCGTCCAGATCCGCCAGGCAGATGGACTGACGGTCGGCCCAAGGGTGATGGCGGGAGACAAACGCCACCATCGGGTCGTTGCGCAGGGTCAGCGACAGCAGACGTTCGTCGTTGACCTCACGGCCGAGCAATGCCAGGTCGGCCTGGTAGTTGAACAGGCGCAGCAGGGATTCGTCGGTGTTGCCGGTCTCGATCTTCACATTGATCCCGGGGTAGCGCTCGCAGAAACGCGCGATCTGCGGCAGTACGTGCACCGGTGCGTCCACCGCCAGCACCAGGCTGCCGGTCTGCAGGGCCTGGGAGTCCTGCAACAACTCCTTGGCTTCGGCCTCCACCACGAACAGGCGCTGGGTGATGCCCAGCAAGCGCTCGCCGAGGTCGGTGAGGCGTACCGAGCGTTTGTTGCGATGAAACAACAAGACGCCAAAGCGCTCCTCAAGCTTGCGTACCTGATCGGAAATCGCCGGCTGGGTCAGGTACAGGCGCTCGGCGGCCCTGGTGAAGCTGCCGTGCACGGCCACTGCATGGAAGGCTTTCAACTGTGCATGGGAAACCGACACGGGCAGGTCCTCTTACAATCTGAACTTATATTTGAAATACGATAAATCGATTTCACTTATTAGTCCGTAATTGCTTCCATCTTTCAAGGCCTGGTGACCGGTCAGTCGACCGCCGCCTGGCCCTGATGCCTGTGCGTGCACCTCCAAGTCCCGAAACAGGGAAAGCAACAGGACTCATCTGACCAGCAGTGCCCGCCTCAAGGGCTCTGCTGCAGTGCTCAACAATAAAAAACACAGGCGTTTGCTCCTCATTCTGCCGGCACACTCACCCTGAGGTCAGAACCACAATGAACAAGCAGATTGGCACTCTCAAACGTTGGCGCGTGCAGATTTTCGCTATCACCTGGATCGCCTACGCGGCGTTCTACTTCACTCGCAAAGCTTTTTCCGTGGCCAAGCTGGGCATCGCCGACGATGCCGATTTCACCCTGGACAAGATGGCCATGGCCAACCTCGACGCCATCTACCTGGCGGCGTATGCAGTGGGCCAGTTCACTTGGGGGATCCTCGCCGACCGTTTCGGCCCCCGAGTGGTGGTGCTCGGCGGCTTGCTGGTATCCGCCGCTGCGGCCCTGGTCATGGGCAGCTTCGCCACCTTGCCGATCTTCGCTACCTGCATGCTGATCCAGGGGCTGGCGCAGTCCACGGGCTGGTCCGGGCTGTGCAAGAACATCGGCAGTTTCTTTCCCGCCGATCAACGTGGCCGGGTCCTCGGATTGTGGAGCTCCTGCTACGCCTTTGGCGGCCTGGTGGCCTCGCCCTTTGCCGGCTGGTGGGCCTATACCCTGATGGGCACCTGGCACGCGGCGTTCATTTCCAGTGCCGTCGTGGTTGCTCTGACCGCCGTGCTGTTTTTCATCTTCCAGCGCAACACCCCCCAGGACGTGGGGTTGCCGGCGGTGGAGCCTTTGCCGCCGCAGAGCGCCGAAGAGGATGCCGCCGAGCGCCGCCTGAGTGTCTGGGAGCCGCTGCGGGAGATCCTGCGTAACCGCACGGTGCTGGTCCTCGGGCTGGCGTACTTCCTGCTCAAGCCGGCGCGCTACGCGATCCTGTTGTGGGGGCCGGTGATCGTCTACGAACAGATGCCTTCGGTGGGCAAGGTGGGGGCGGCGATCGTGCCTACCACCTTCGAACTGGCCGGGTTGCTGGGTCCGATCATGATCGGCCTGGCTTCGGACAAGCTGTTTGGCGCCCGGCGCATGCCGGCCTGTGTCCTCAGCCTGTTGGCGCTGACCGTGTCCCTGGTGTTGTTCATGGGAGTGCTGCACACCGGCAGTGTGGTGCTGGTGATGGTGCTGCTGTTTTTCATGGGCCTGACCCTGTACGGGCCGGATTCGATGATCAGTGGCGCTGCGGCCATTGATTTCGGCTCGGCCAAGGCCGGGGCCACGGCGGCGGGGTTCGTCAATGGCTGCGGGTCGGTGGGGGCGGTGCTCGGTGGTTTGCTCCCGGGTTACTTCGACACGGTCACGGTGTTCATCGTGTTTGCCGGTTGCGCCCTGGCCTCGGCGCTGTTGCTGATGCCGTACTGGAACAGTCGACCCGATGGGGTCGAACCGGTGCACGGGATGGTTCCCAATGAACCGTTGTTGATCAAGCCATTGCGCTCCTGACTTTCGGGCTTCTTCGCCGGCAAGCCGGCTCCTGCGAGGTGTTGCTAGGAGCTGGCCGGCCATTGCTTCCTGGAGATTCACCATGCGACCTTTCTGGCTGGAACAGGCCCTGCAACAGGAAAACCCGGACGCTTGCCCGCCGCTGCAAGGCGATACCACCTGCGAGGTGGCGATTGTCGGCGGCGGTTATACCGGGCTGTGGACCGCGATCATGCTCAAGGAGCAGAACCCCGGGCTGGATGTACTGTTGATCGAGGCCGATATCTGCGGCGCCGGTGCCAGCGGGCGCAACGGTGGCTGCGCGCTGTCCTGGTCGGCCAAGTACTTCACCCTGGAGCGTCTGTTCGGCATCGAGGAGGCGGTGCGCCTGGTCAAGGAATCGGAGCAGAGCATCCATGCCATCGGCGCCTTCTGTGAGCGTTACGGGGTGGATGCGCACTTTCGTCTCGACGGCACCTTGTACACCGCCACTAACCAGGCCCAGGTCGGCTCCACCGACGGGGTGATTGCCGCGCTGGAGCGCCGGGGCATCAACTCCTTCGAGAAGCGTTCGGTGGCCGATGTGCAGCGCATGGCCGGTTCCCGTCAGCACCTGGAAGGCTGGTATTCACCGGCCGCTGCCAGCGTGCAGCCGGGGCTGCTGGTGCGTGGACTGCGTCGGGTGGCCTTGCAACTGGGGGTGAGAGTCCACGAGAACACCGCCATGACCGGGCTGGAGGAGGGCTGTCCGGCGCGGTTGCGCACGCCTCGGGGGCAGATCTGTGCCGAGCGCGTGGTGCTGGCGATGAATGCCTGGATGGCCCGGGCCTTCGCGCAGTTCGAGCGCAGCGTGGCGATCGTTTCCAGTGACATGCTGATCACCGAGCCGCGCCCGCAGCTGTTGCAGCAGATCGGTCTCACTAGTGGGGTGACGGTGCTGGATTCGCGGATTTTCGTGCACTACTACCACAACACCCCGGACGGCCGGATCATGCTCGGCAAGGGCGGTAACACCTTTGCCTACGGCGGCCGGATGTTGCCGGTGTTCGACCAGCCATCGCCTTGCGCCAGCTTGCTCAAGCAGAGCCTGGGGCAGTTCTTCCCGGCGTTTGCCGAGGTGCCGGTGGCGGCCACCTGGAACGGTCCGTCGGATCGATCGGTCACCGGTTTGCCGTTCTTCGGCCAGATGAGCCGCGCCGGCAATGTCTTCTATGGTTTTGGCTATTCCGGCAGCGGCGTCGGCCCCTGCCATATGGGCGGGCAGATTCTCGCCTCGCTGGTACAGGGCCTGGACAATCCCTGGACCCGTTCGCCGCTGGTCAGCGGTCCCCTGGGTTACTTCCCCCCGGAGCCGATCCGCTACTTGGGCTCGTTGCTGGTGCGCAACGCCATCCGCCGCAAGGAACGCGCCGAGGATCATGGCCGCCGGCCGCGCCATCTGGATGTGCGTCTGGCGCGATTTGCCGCTGCGGCAGGCAAGGCCGACAAGGGCTGAAGCCGGAGGAACACCGACTTTTTGGTCGATCAGGGCCTTGAGGACGTATAAACTTGCCCATCGCGTCGGCCAAATCCAACTCGACGCCATAGATCAAGAGAGTGAGTAATGGGCGCACAGTGGAAGGTTAAACACAAAGAAGCGGCAGCCAATGCCAAGGGCAAGATCTTCGGCAAGCTGGTGAAAGAGATCACTATTGCCGCACGTAACGGCGCTGATATCAGTACCAACGCCCACCTGCGGCTGGTGGTCGAGCAGGCCAAGAAAGCCTCGATGCCTCGTGAGACCCTTGAGCGCGCAATCAAGAAAGGTTCGGGTCAACTGGGTGAAACCGTGCAGTACCACCGCGTGACCTACGAAGGTTTCGCCCCGCACCAGGTGCCGCTGATCGTTGAATGCGTGACCGACAACATCAACCGTACCGTGGCGGAAATCCGCGTGGCTTTCCGCAAGGGCCAGTTGGGTGCTTCGGGTTCGGTGTCCTGGGACTTCAACCATGTGGGCATGATTGAAGCCGCGCCGGACACTCCGGACGCCGATCCGGAACTGGCGGCCATCGAGGCCGGTGCCCAGGATTTTGAGCCGGGCGAAGACGGCGCGACCCTGTTCCTGACCGAGCCTGCAGACCTCGATGCGGTACAGAAAGCCTTGCCGGAGCAAGGCTTCACCGTGTTGTCGGCCAAGCTCGGCTACCAGCCGAAGAACCCGGTCACGGGCCTGAGCGATGAGCAGATGGCCGAAGTCGAGGCGTTCCTCGAAGGCCTGGACAACCATGACGACGTGCAGGACATGTTCGTCGGCCTGGCTGGGTAAGACAGACCCTGACGGCCCTTCGCCGGCAAGCCGGCTTCTGCAGGGTTTTGCAGAAGCCGGCTTGCCGGCGAAACGTTTAAACAGCCTCCAACACCTGGCTCACCTGCATGAAGTCGGGTCGTGCCAGTACCTCTGGCTGACAGCAGCTCTGCACCAATGCTTGCAGTTTCTGTCGCTGTTCGAAGGCCAGCGAGCCATCTCCTCGCTCCAGCAACTCCTCCAGCAAGATCCCGAAGGCACGTACTTCGAGGCGTTGCAGCGCCCGGGTTTCGGGGGTATCGCCTTGGGCGTGGAAGGAGGCCGCGCCAAAATCCCCCAACAGGCAGTCACCTTGTTCGTTCCACAAGATGTTGTGGCCGTAGAGATCGCCGTGGGTAATGCCCTGGGCGTGCAGGTGGCCGCCCACCGAGGCAATGCCACGGGCAATGCGCAGGGTTACAGCAGCGCTGTAGCGCGCTTCGTCCGGGTAGATGTCGCGGGAACAGGAGTCCAGGCTCGGTAGCGCGGCGAGGTTGCCGTAGCTGGAGTCGATCAACTGCATCACCAGGCCATTCTGCTCCTGGGGATGATCAACGATGCGGCCCTCGATCCGGATCAGGTTCGGGTGCAGCCCGGCGCTGATGCAGGCGTTCATTTCATGCAGCGGCGAGCCGTCGCTGGTCATCTCGCCCTTGTACAGCTTGACCGCCACCACTCGCGCCGGTTGTCCGGCCGGCTGCCACTGTGCCTGGTGAATCACCCCAGAGGCGCCTTCCCCCAAGCGCTGCTCCAGGGTCAGTTGGCTCCAGGGAATGTTCGGGGTGGACTCCAGGGCACTGGCGTCCGCCTCCGATTCCAGCGGGTTACCGGCGTAGGCCAGCCAGGTCAGGCTTGGCAGTGCCAGGAGGAACGGCGGCAGTGCGCTCAGGCGGTTGGCGGCGATTCGCAGCAGTTCCAGGCGGTGGCACTGGCTCAGGCTCTGGGGTAGCTGGGTCAGGCGGTTGCCGGCCAGCATGAGCTTTTGCAGCAGCGGGCGGTTGCCCAGCTCTTCCGGCAACTCGCTGATGCGGTTGTCGGTGAGGATCAGCCAGCGCAGTTGCGGCGGCAGGGCAGCGGCCGGCACCCGTTCGATACGGTTGGCCTTGAAGCCGATCATGCTCAGTTGTGCACATTGGCCGATGCAGGCCGGCACTTCATCGAACCGGTTGTCCGAACAGAACAGGATGCGCAGGCGGGTGAGCCGGTGCAGGTCGTCGGGCAGGCTGCTTAGCGCATTGCCGCTGAGGTTGAGAATTTCCAGGGAGTCGGCGAGATCGAAGATCTCCCGGGGGAACTCGGTCAGCCCGCAGGACAGGTCCAGGCGTTTGATTCCGGCCAATTGGCCGGCCCGCAGTTGGGCAAGGGTATCCATGAACAGCGTCAGCACTCGAAACAGGGGGAAGGGGCAGCAGGATAAAGGAGATCAGCCGGTTTGGCTGCCTGCCTGAGCCTTTGCTGCCGGGACCTGGGGTTCACTGTGTCTCCAATAGTCTGAATCTCAGGGCGGCTTGCCCGTGGTTTTCCGAGTAGTCGGCAATCAGGGTGAGATCCGTCTTCACGCCTGCGGACCATAACTGGCAAGCCACTCGCCTTGACTGGGGATCGGCCTCTGTCTGGTAAATGTCCAGAGGAACCCGGCCGCTGCCGTCGGGTTTGAAGGCCAGGTGATAAGGCGGGACCGTCAGCTCCGTCACCTTTTGCCCCGAGTACTCCAGCTCCTCGATGATTTCTGCATAAATGGCAGGGCTCACGGCGCATGCCGATAACGCCAGTCGCTCGCCGTTTTGAATGGCTTTGAGCAGAGCGGCCGTGAGTCGATAGGTTGCATCGTGATCAAATGATTGCATCGTTCATTTCTCTGGCCAGCCTGCGAAACGCGGCGGGTTGCTGGCCATTTCTGGCGTCGTCCGACATCAACTGCAGGCTGTGCTGCTTGAAGGTGTTTTTTACCGAGTCGGTTGCGACTCTCCCCAGCGGGGTGGCTGGGTTGAAGTCGCTCTCCAGGGTGGAAACCATGTAGGCGCCTTTTCTGCTCCATTGGTTGAAGCGCATGACGCATCGGTCGTTGAGGATCACCGCGCCTTCTTGCTTATCGTCCGAAAAATAGAAGGCCAGGTTCGAAGAGAGACTGTCGTCTTGCTTGGCAAGGCGCTTTTGGTATTTGAGCAAGGAGGTGAGACGCGCGCCGGGGGCCAGGGCAAAGCCACTGCCCATCGTCTGCTGGTTGAAGCGGTAACACTTGAACATCACCTCCAGCGTTCGCCGCTGGTAGCCCGTCGAGTAGCTTTTTTCATAAAAGTGCAAGTCGCAGGGGTCGCCAATCAGTTCATACCCCGCTGCCGCGAGCGCCACTGGCGAGAAGTTCTGCAGCCCAAACAGGTGCGGGTTCGTGAGCGTCGAGTTTTTCAGGTACAGGTGAAAGAGCTCGAAAAAGGTGACTGGCAACATGTCTATCACGACCGATCCTTGGATTGTTGGCGACGCAGACGCCGCGGCGGCTCAGCCCAGTGGCTGCCCGGGACCGATTTCCTGCAGTTGCCCGAGGCGGCTGCGAGTGCGGGCCAGGTCGATGGCGTGGCCGCCGAGGCACTCGTGCAGCGGACGCTGGCCGATCAGCAGCAGGCGCTTGTCCTGGTCGTAGAGCACGTCAATCAGGTTGATGAAGCGCTGCTGGGCGGCAATCGAACACTCTCCCAACTCCGGCAGTTCGTCGATGATCCAGGTGTCGAAGCGGCGGCTCAGTTCCAGGTAGTCCATGACGGCCGTGGGCTGTTCGCACAAATCGTTGAATTCGAAGCGAATGCTGCGCTGCTGGACCTGCCGCACGGTCAACAGCCGGGCACCCACTGTCAATTGCTCCGCCACGGCATGGCGCTCGGGCAACTCCAGGGCCTGGCGCTGGGCCTGGGTGCCGGGCCACACATACTGCCCCTGGGTGAAGACCTGCTGATCGTGGGTGCGGGCCTGGGTCCGGTAGTCGTGGGGGCCTCCCACCTCCATCACCTGCATGCGCCCGTTGATCAGTTCGATCACCGGCTTGAAGCGGGCATGGTACAGCGGGTTGGGCAGCAGGCCCTCGGGGGCGTAGTTGGAGGTCACCAGCAAGGTGACGCCGCGCTTGAACAGGGCCTTGAACAACCGGGTGATCAGCATGGCGTCGCCGATGTCATGGACATGGAACTCATCGAAGCACAGCACTCGGCACTGCTTGAGCAGTTCATCCAGGGTGGCTTCCAGGGCGTCGGCCTGGTGCTGGTGGCGAAACATGCCCTGGTGCAACTGGGCGAAGAAGTCGTGGAAATGCAGGCGTTGTTTCTCGGCGATGGGCAAGGCGCGGAAGAAACCGTCCAGCAACCAGCTCTTGCCCCGGCCGACGGCGCCGTACAGGTACAGGCTCTGGGCCTTGCCAGGTGTTTGCGCCAGGCCGTCGGCCTGCCGGGCCATGCAGTCGATCACCCGCAATTGGCTGTGGCTCAGGGTGTATCCCAGGTCCTGGGCCTTGTGGCGAAAGTAGTCATGGATCACGCCACCGGCGCCGCTCGGGCGGCGCGCGGCACGGGCGAACAGGCGCCGCCAGGGTGATCGAGTCTGTGCAGGTGTTGGCGGTAAAGCGGCCAATGGTGGTTACCCCGATGATTCCAGGCCGCCTACCTTAAAAGCGGCGCGACAATTTAACCAATAGAAAACCCAAGGGCCAGTGATCTCGAAAAGGCATGGCTGCGGCGATGGACGGTCATTCACAACGGGCAGGCCGGTTAATACGGTAACTGGCGGTTTCCCCCGCGGTTGCTAACCTGACTGCAGCGAATGCTCCTCATAAGGATTGAGGCCTTGAATGGATGTAAGGGTTTGGCAGTCATGAGCGCGCTGCTCAGCGCAACGGCAGGGGCCACGGATATGCAGGTGCAAGTCCGGGTCGATGTGCTGCGTGGCTGCCAATTGGTGGGGCAGCAGCGCGAGGCGGGTATCGAGCAGCTCGGCACCCTGGACTTCGGCAGCACCGCGCGCCTGGATGATGCCGCCGGGCCTCTGGGTGCGACGTTGGCCAGCGGTCGTCAGCCACGCCTGGAGTGCAACCCGGATACCCCTTATCAGATGCGCATCGACGGCGGCCTGCACGGCGGTGTCGGTGAGGTGCGTTATCTGGCCAGCAACAGCGCTGTGGGCAAGCCCATCCCTTATCGTCTCTACCAGGATTCGGCCCGGCGCATTCCGTTGCCGGTGAATGTGCCGGTCAGTGGCCGGGTGCCGGATTCCGGCACGGTGGATCTGCCCTTGTACGGACGTATTGAACCGTTGGCCGAGATTCCTCGGGCCGGTGGTTATTCCGATGTATTGAAGGTGACCCTGACCTGGTGAGGACGGGGCATGAACGCTGCCGCGGGGGACCCGGGCAGAGCAGGGAAAACCGTTCACCGTGAACGGCTCACGTAGGAGTCCTGATGGAACTGGGATGGCTGCAATGAGAGGCAGGACATGGACGATCATCGCCCTGGGCTCGCTGTGTCTGCTGGTTGACGACGCGCAGGCGGCGATCAGCGGGCAGATCCAGGCGCGCCTGGTGATTAGCACCAGCTGCCAGGTGACCAATGGTTCCGGGAGCACGCCCGCAGGCCCGGTCAGCGACCGGAGCCTGCTCGACTTCGGTCAGCAGGGGCCAACCTGGGTCACCCCGATCAAGGCCCGCCTCACCGACAGCGCCGAAGGCCAGTTGCAGGTGGCCTGCAATCCGTCGGTTACCGGTTTCACGGTGAGCATCAATGGCGGCCTCAATGGCGACGGTACGACCCGGCGCCTGAGCAACGGCAGCCAGACCATTCCCTATCGATTGTTCGTCGATGCTTCCGGTAGCGACAGCTACAGCATCGGCCAGCAGCGCAATTTCGCAGTGAGCAGCGGCAGCCGGATTCCCATTCCGGTGTTCGGCTCGGTGGTCGCGAATACCCGTGCGGTTCCGGCAGGGGTCTATACCGACACCCTGACCATCACGCTGGATTGGTAAATCACGAGAGGATGCACATCATGTACGCGCTTGTATCCAGGATTGGCTGGGCTTTATTGGGACTGGCCATGGCTTCCACGGTCCATGCGGCTACCACCGTCACCGGCCAGATCACCTCGACGCTGATTCTCATCAGCAGTTGTCAGGTCAACGGGGTCGGTGGCAGCACCGGTCTGAACTTCGGTGCCTTGAACTTCGGTACCACCAACTCCCTGTTCACCACCGCCACCGGCCAGGTACTGAGCGGCGGTGGCGGGGCGCTGTCGATTCTCTGCTCCAGCGGTACCACGCCAACACTGACCATCCAGGGGGGCAGCAACGACGGCAAATCCACCGGTGGCTCCCGTGCCCTTTACGACGGTGTGGCCAACTACGTGCCTTATGACCTGTACACCGACTCGGGGCATTCGCAGCTCGTGGCGATCAACGGGGTGATCAACCTGGCGCCGAGTACCGGGGTCGCACAGACCGTGAACATCTACGGCCAGGCGGTGGGCAAGGCCGGGCTGCCGGCCGGCACCTACAGCGACACGGTGTCGGTGCAACTGACCTTCTGATGTTGATAACCGTGGATGGGGCACTCACACCTGTCGGGACAGCTTGACCTTCACGCTTAACGGGCGGCATGCCAGGGGGGGCGCATCATGCAAGCATTTGTATTCAAACTGGGTCTGACACTGCTGGGGTTGGCCATGGTCAACCAGGCCAATGCGGTCACCACGGTGACCGGCCAGATCAGCGCTTCGCTGATTCTCACCAGCAGTTGCCAGGTCAACGGCGTCGGCGGCAGCACGGGCTTGAACTTCGGAGCCCTGAATTTTGGTACCACCAACAGCCTGTTCACGGAAATGGACGCCCAGGTACTGCAGGGAGGGGGAGGGACCTTGTCGATTCTCTGTTCCAGCGGTACCTCGCCGATCTTGAAAATCGCCTCTGGCAGCAATGATGGCAAGTCTACCGGTGGCGGTCGTGCCCTGTATGACGGGGTTGCCAACTACGTGCCCTACGATTTCTACACCGATTCGGCTCACACCCAGCTTCTGGCGATCAACGGGGTCATCAACCTGGCACTCAGCACCGGGGTTGCACAAAGCGTGAACCTTTATGGCAAGGCGGTGGGCAAAGCGGGGCTGCCGGCTGGCACCTATACCGATACGGTGTCGGTGCAACTGACGTTTTGATGACATGGCCAGCCAAGGAGGGCGGCTGCTGGCGCTGATTTGCGCGGGTGTCTGGTCGGCGTCGGTGTTGGCGGCCACCAGCCAGAGCTTCCAGGTCAGCGCCACCATCACTGCCGGTTGCCTGGTGGTAGGAGGGGTCAGCAACTACGGCAGCCTGGCGTTCGGCAGCCAGTCGGCGTTGTCCACCAGTACCGTGAAGGTAGCGCTGAGCGGAGGCGTGCAGTTGCAGTGCACGCCGGGGGTGACTCTGAACATGACGGTCGATGGCGGCCAGTACAACAGCAGTGGGCGGCACATGCAGCTCAATAGCGGCAGTGCCCGGGTGGCTTATCAACTTTATAGCGATGCCGCCTACAGTCAGAGCCTGGGCATCAGCCAGAGCGTCGCCGTGGCCTACAGCGATGCCAATAACATCAGCCTGCCGATCTATGGACAGGTGCAGTTGCCGGGCAATCAGCCTGGGGGGACATACAGCGATGTGCTGCAGGTGCAGCTCTCGTGGTGATGGGGCAAGTCAATTACCAGCCGACAGGCAGACAAGGAGTAGTTGTATGCATTTACCTTTGCGGGGCCTGTGGAAGACGGGTCATCGAGTACTGACTGCATTCTTGCTGGGGGTGTCCACGGCCCAGGCCGCCAGTTCGGTGCTGATCTGGCCGATCGACCCGGTACTGGAGGCGGATCAACAGGCCAGTGCCCTGTGGCTGGAAAATCGCGGCAGCGAAACCGCCAACCTGCAGATCCGCGTGTTTGCCTGGAGCCAGAGCGATTTTGCCGATCAATACCAGAACCAGCGCGACGTTATCGGCAGCCCGCCGGTGGCGAAGATCGAGCCCGGTCAGAAGCAACTGGTGCGCCTGACCCGGACGCGGGATATACCGCCGGGCCAGGAACTGGCCTACCGGATCATCATCGACGAGATTCCCTCGGCCAAACCCATCACCCCGGAAGAAGGAGCCAAGAGTGCCGCGGCCATTCGCTTCCAGATGCGTTATTCGGTGCCGTTGTTCGCCTATGGCGCAGGGCTCTGGAGCAAGCCAGACACCACTCGCCAGCGCGATCCCAAGAGTGCCGGGGTCCCAGACCTGAGCTGGCGCAAGGTGGCGGTGGACGGGAAGCCATTCTTCGAGTTGCGCAACCAGGGGGCGGTGCATGCGCGGCTGACCGATGTCGCACTCAAGCAGGGTGGGCAGACCCGGCCGCTGGCGCCAGGCTTGCTGGGGTATGTGTTGCCCGGAGCGGTGATGCGCTGGCCGGCGCCTGAAGCCCTGGCGGCTGAGTCGACTCTGCAATTGCGGGTCAATGGGGCGCCGCAGGTGCAGAGCCTGGCGCCTGCGCATTGATCTACAGGTGGGTTTTCGCGCGGTGCGGCACAGGCCGCAGGGCGGCTGTCGAGGTGGGATGCGCACGGATGTGAGCGGGGTGGCGTATTCGCCTTGGGATGGAGATGTCCATAGATGGACTGGAACCCGCAATGAGCCAGGATCCGGCTCGTCGTTTTCGGTGCTGGTACTGGGTATTGAGCGGCCTATGCGGCCTGCTGCTGTCCTGTCCCTCCCAGGCTGGCGAGCTGCCGCCGCCGCCCGCGAACCTGGAGTCGATGGCCGATGCACAGTTGTTTCTGGAGCTGGTGATCAATCAGATGGACACAGGGCGGGTGGTGGCGGTGGAGCAACGGGCCGGCCGGCTGTTCATGTCGTCACAAAGCCTGCGGGAAGTCGGTATCAAGTTGCCGGAAGGGTTGGGCAACGAGGTTGACCTGGAGAGCCTGCAGGGCCTGCACAGCGATTACGACAGCCAAGGCCAGCGGCTGCTTCTGCAAGTACCGCCGGACTGGTTGCCGGAGCAGTTCATTGGCAGTCGCGAAGCCTATCCACGCACCCTGTCGCTGAGCAGTTTTGGCGCACTGCTCAACTACGACCTGTACCTCAATGACACCGATGACGGTGGCACCTACCTGGCGGCGTGGAACGAGGTGCGACTGTTCGACACCTGGGGCACCTTGTCCAATACGGGGCAGTACCGGCGGACCTTGTCTGGGGTTGAAAGCGCCTCGCTGAACAACGGTTATCGACGCTACGACACCACCTGGCGCTTTTCCGACGACGAGCGTCTGCTGACCTACGAGGCCGGCGATGTGATCAGTGGCGCCTTGCCCTGGAGCAACTCGGTGCGCCTGGGAGGGGTGCAACTGTCCCGGGATTTTAGCGTGCGCCCTGACCTGGTGACTTACCCGTTGCCGCAGTTCGCTGGCGAAGCGGCGGTGCCGTCTTCAGTGGACTTGTTCATCAACGGCTACAAATCCAGCAGCGCCGAGCTGCAGCCTGGCCCCTACACACTGACCAACATTCCCTTTATCAACGGTGCCGGGGAGGCCGTGGTGGTGACCACCGACGCCCTTGGCCGACAGGTCTCGACCACGGTGCCGTTCTACGTCACCAGTACGCTGTTGCAGAAGGGATTGACGGATTTTTCGGTGGCGGCGGGCACCTTGCGCCGGGACTACACGCTGCGGGATTTTGGCTATGGCCCGGGAGTCACTTCCGGCAGCCTGCGCTATGGCCTGAGCGACAGCCTGACCCTGGAAGGTCACGGCGAGGCTTCGGACTCCCTGACCCTGGGCGGGGTCGGCGGCAACCTGCGGCTGGGCCAGTTTGGTGTGCTCAATACGGCCATCAGCCAGAGCCGCTTCGACGGCAATGGTGGCCAGCAGGTGAGCTTCGGCTACCAGTACAGCAGCCAGCGCTACAGCGTTGCCTACCAGCGTGTGCAGCGCCGCGATCAGTATGCCGACCTGACGGTGGTCGACAGTCCTTACACCAGCCTCAGCCAACGCAGCGAGCAAGTGACCCTGAGCCTCAACCTGGAGCGCTATGGCAGCCTGGGGGCCGGTTATTTCGATGTGCGCGCCGCCGACTCGACCCGTACCCGGTTGTTGAACCTGACCTGGAGCAAGCCGCTGTGGCGCAGCAGCAGCTTCTACCTGTCGGCCAACCGGGAAATCGGCGATAGCCAGTGGGCCCTGCAAGCGCAGCTGGTGATCCCCTTCGATCTGTACGGCAGCCTGAGCCTGAGCAACGAACGCAGCAAGACCGGGGAAAACCGCCAGCGGGTCAATTTCAGTCGCTCGGTACCCCTTGAAGGTGGGGTCGGCTACAACCTCGGTTATGCCACCGGCAATGGCGCGGACTATCGCCAGGCCGATGCGACCTGGCGTTTGCAGTCGGTGCGCCTGCAAGCAGGGGTCTATGGCACCAGCGATGCTGAGACGCGCTGGGCTGATGCCAGCGGCTCGCTGGTGTGGATGGACCATCAGGTATTCGCCGCCAACCGCATCGACGATGCCTTCGTGGTGGTCAGCACGAATGGCTACAAGGACATTCCGGTGCGCTATGAAAACCAGCTGGTGGGCCAGACCGACCAGAACGGTCACTTGCTGGTGCCCTGGAGCAGCGCCTATTACCGGGGCAAATACGAGATCGATCCACTGAACCTGCCGGCGAACGTGCAGAGCCCGAATGTCGAGCAGCGGGTCGCGGTACGTCGCGGCAGCGGCTACCTGCTGGAGTTTCCCCTGTCGCGGATCATTGCCGCCAGCGTGGTCCTGGTGGACGCCCAGCAACGCGAGCTGCCCCTGGGCAGCACCGTGACCCACCAGCAGAGCGGGACACGTGCGGTGGTCGGTTGGGATGGCCTGGTCTATCTGGAAAACCTGTCGGCGCATAACACCCTGGAGGTCAGCCTGGCGGATGGCAAGGATTGCCAGGCGCAGTTCGACATGGATCTGCAACAGCAGCAGGTGCCACTGATTGGCCCGCTGGTCTGTCAGTAGTCGCGGTATCACGAGGCAAAGGAGTGCAAGACGTGGGCAGGCTCATGGGATGGCGACAAGCAATACTGGGGTTGTTGGCGAGCGTGCTGTCGATACCGGCCCAGGCTGGATGCAGCACGGTCAGCACCGCGCCGGCGGGGTTTGGCACGGTCAGTTCGATCCTGGTGCGCACCACCTCGCAATCGGCGTCCACCACCAACGCCGGGTTGAGTTGCACCGGTTCGCTGCTGAGCGTATTGGCCAGCAACGACCACTTCTATGCCACCATCACCTCCAGCACCAGCGGCATGGTCGGGCCTACGGGGGACGTCATCAGCTACACCCTGTATGCCAACAACAGCACCAGCTATCCCATCACCCGGGGTACGGCATTCGACTTTGCGCGCAATTCGATCATCGATGCCCTGGGCCTGTTGAACAGCCCTACCATCCCCAAGACGGTGCCGATCTACATGAGCACCCTCATCGGCAGCAATGTCGCGGCGGGGGTCTACACCGAGAACCTGAGCATCCTCTGGAGCTGGAACTATTGCGACGGGATCGGCCTCCTGGGCGCGTGCCTGGGGCGGGATATCGGCAGCGGCACCCAGAGCCTCACCGTCAATATGACGGTGTCCAACGATTGTGTGATCACGGCACCGAACATCAGCTTCGGCAGCGCCCCGGTGATCAGCGCCTTCGTCCCGGTCACCGGGCAGACCATCAACCTGGCCTGTACCAAGGGCAGTGCCTACACCGTGGGCTTGAGCGATGGCCAGCATCCGGTGAGCACGGGGGGACGCCGACAGATGATTTCCGGCAGCAATTACCTGGCCTACGACATCTTCAAGAGCGCCGGCACCACTCGCTGGGGCAGTGTCGGGACTGCCAGGCGCTCCAGTACCGATGCCGAAGTGAACCCGGGTAACGGCCTGGGCACTGGCAGCCAGATCTTCAACTACAACGCCAAGATCTACACCGACCAGAGCACGCCGCCTGCGGGTACCTATCTAGACAACGTGGTACTGGATGTCGGGTTCTGATGGCAGCAGTGGCTACAGGGGAATCCCAGCAGGGCCAACCATGGCGTAGTTGTAGCCTTGGCCGGACCAGTACTGCGTCTGCAACTCGCCGTCACGCCTGCTGCCACGGGGCAGCAAGTTGTTCTGCGGCCCCGGCGGGCGGATGTAGAAGCTGACTTTGCGTCCCTCGCGGTCCTCGTACAGGACCATCGCCGCGGGCCCTTGTTCGGTGCTCAGCAGCCGTCCGCTGACGGCTTTGAAGCCAGCGCTCTGCAAGTCCGGTAGTGGGCTGGCCTGGGTGAAGTAACGATCCAGCCAGGCCTGCATGGGCGCGTTGTCCTGCACCTTGAAATCCGCCGGGAGGATGCCTTGCTGGGCGAACAGGCGATAGGCCTGCAGTGCGTCTGTCATCGGCGGCATGCTGTTGCCGACCAGCGTCAGTTCTCGAGCCTGCCAGCCGCTCAGGCCGCCCACGCCGAGCGCTGCGATCAATGCCGCGGCACTGGCCAGGCGGCGCAAGGCCCGTTGTTGGTGGCGTACACGGAGCAACCCAGGGTCCAGCGCCGGGTTGGCCGGCTGCAGCAAGGCACCGCCCAGGGCCGCTCGCAGTTGCTGGGCATCCTGCTGCCAGGCCTGGACCTTGGCGGCTACTTCCGGGTGGTTGGCCAGGTAACTGTGTAGCACCCGGCGGTCCGCCTCGCTGAGCTGGTGGTCGACGTAGGCGTGCAGGTCGCTGTCGCTGGGGGGCAGGCTGATCATTTGAGTATCCGTAAAGAGGGGCTGTTGATTTCGCCTTCGCTGAGTTGCCGCAATGCTTGGCGGGCCCGGGATAGACGGGACATCACGGTGCCGGTGGGCACCTGGAGAATCTCTGCGACCTCCTTGTAGCTCAGGCCTTCCACCGAGATCCAGAGCAACAGGGCGCGCTGTTCGGTACTCAGGCGGCCAAAGGCTTCCAGGGTCGATTGGGCAACCACGGTGCGCTCCACTGACGGCTGTGAGTCGTCGCGTCCAGAGAAGAACTCCAGCATGCGCGCATAGCGCCGGGCACGCCGATGGGCGTCGAGAAACTGCCGGTAGAGGATGGAAAACAGCCAGGCGCGCAGATCGCCTTCGGGGCGTTTGTGGCGCCAACTCGACAGGGCGCGTTCCAGGCAGGACTGCACCAGATCGTCGGCGCTGCTGGGCTGGCGCGTCAGGGATAAGGCAAAGCGCCTGAGTCGGGGGATCAGCAGGCGTAGCTGTTCATCGCAATCGTTCATGAGGTCCTGCAGGTGCTGGGCCGGTTATCAGGTTCTGTAGGCAAACTTGCCGAGCGAAGACCGGACAGTTTTCATCCAGAGCCTGGGCTTTGGACTAGGAAGACGCGCGCCATGGCAGGTTATTCCAGCGCCATGAAAATAAATCCAGGGCCGTGGAATAACCTTCGATGGGCTGCGTCTGACAGGTCCTTGCCCTTGTGGCTTCGCGTACTGGAGATTGTCATGGTTGCCCCTTTATCGCCGCCCGAGCGCCCACCCTTGAGCGCCGCCAGCCTGACCTTGCGCTTGGCGGCGATCGTCCTGGTCGTCGCAGCCGCAGCCGCAGCGCTGGCCTATGTGCGCGGCAGTTTCGATCCTCAGCGCCTGACCCCGAGCGCCTTGGTGGATGTGCTGGAAACCAACAACGGGGTACACCCTGGGTTTCGCCGCAATCACGCCAAGGGGGTGTGCGTCATCGGCTACTTCCAGAGCAGCGGCGAAGCCCGTGCCTATTCCTCGGCACAGGTGTTCAGTGAGGCGCGTACACCGGTAGTGGGGCGTTTTGCCCTGCCCAGCGGCAATCCCTATGCGCCCGACAGCAGTGTGCCGATCCGCAGCCTGGCGTTGCGCTTTCTCCAGGCCAACGGTCAGCAGTGGCGTACCGGGATGAACAGCATGCCGGTATTTCCGGTGGGCAGCCCCGAGGCCTTCTATCAACTGCAGCAAGCCAGCTCCCCTGATCCGGCCACGGGTAAACCGGACCCGAGCAAGGTACCGGCGTTCTTTGCCGCTCATCCCGAGGCGACGCCATTCCTGCAATGGGTCAAGAGCGCGAAGCCTTCGGCCAGCTACGCCAGCGAAAGTTACAACGGGATCAATGCGTTCTATCTGGTCAATGCCAGCGGTCAGCATCAGGCGGTGCGTTGGGGCGTAGTTCCCGAAGCACGGGATGCCGAGGCTGTTGACGGTGCCGCGCTGGGCGCCGATTACCTGGAGCAGGATCTGCTTCGACGCCTGGCGGCCGGTCCTTTGCGTTGGCGCTTGCAGATCACCCTGGCAGCGCCAGGGGACCCGACCAACGATGCAAGCAAGGCCTGGCCGGCGGATCGCCCAGTGATCAACGCCGGGACCCTGGTCCTGCAAAGCCGCCAGGCACAGGACAGCGGCGAGTGCCGGGACATCAACTACGACCCCTTGATCCTGCCCAGTGGTATCCAGGCTTCTGATGATCCGCTGTTGGCGGCGCGATCTGCTGCCTACGCCAGTTCCTACCTGCGTCGCACCAGCGAAGTCAGCCAATTGCCCAGCGCTCAGGAGCCTCACCCATGAATACCCCGACTGAACATTTCGCCCCCCTAGCGCGGCTGCTGCATTGGCTGATGGCGCTGATGATCATTGCCATGCTGTTTATCGGTGCCGGGATGGTGGCTTCGGTGTCCGAGCGCCATGAGTGGCTGATCCACCTGCACAAACCCCTGGGCATTGCCATTCTGTTGTTGGTGGTGATACGCCTGTTGGTGCGCTTTTCCACCCGGCAACCGCCGTTGCCGGCGAATTTGCCGGGCTGGCAGGTGCTGGCCGCCAAGGCTTCCCATGTCTTGTTGTACGCCTTGATGCTGAGCCTGCCGCTGCTGGGTTGGGCGATGATTTCGGCGGCCGGTGATCCGGTGATGCTCGGCAGTTCGTTGCAACTGCCATCGATCCTGCCAGCCAATGCCCAGGTGTTCGCAGTCTTGCGCAAGGCTCATGGTTACCTGGCGTATCTATTGTTCCTGACGGTATTGCTGCACTTGGCGGCCGCGCTGTTCCATGCCTGGATCCGCCGCGATGGCGTATTGCAGAGCATGTTGCGGGGCCGGGACTGAAGCCCTCTTGTGCGAGTGTGTGGTTACTCCTCCACTCAAGCTGTACAGCCGAGGTCGGCCGGGGTTTTTCCGGGATTCAAACTCCACCACCAGTAAACCAGCGCCACTGTGTTGATGCCTGCGCCCAGCAGGCATACGCCGGTCCAGCCGGCCCAGGCATAAAGGGCCGTGGCGGCAATCGAGCCGCTGGCGCTGCCCAAGGAATAGAACAGCATGTACCCGGCAGCCAGCCGGCTCTGGGCCTCCGGGCGAGTGCCATAGATCAGGCTCTGGCTGGTGACATGCACCGCCTGCAGGCCCAGGTCGAAGCTGATCACGCCGATCAACAATGCCCACAGAGAGGACTGGGTAAAGGCGATAGGCAGCCAGGAAACCAGCATCAACGCCAGGGCCAGGCCGCTGGTCCACTGTGCCAGGCCGCGATCCGCCAGATGCCCGGCCCGCGCCGCGCCTAGAGCGCCGGCCGCACCGGCGAGGCCGAACAGGCCGATCTCGGTGTGAGACAACGACAGTGGCGGGGCGCTCAGGGGTAAAACCAGAGGTGTCCACAGCACGGTGCCGGCGGCAAAGATCAGCATCGCCAGCACCGCGCGGTCTCGCAGAGCCTTCTCTTCCTTGAACAGCACTAGCAGCGAACCGAGCAGTTGCCCGTAGCGCTGCGTCGCCGCTGGCTGTTCGACTGCGGGGAGCACTTTCCACAAGGCCAGGGCCACCAACAGGGTCAAGCCGGCGGACAGCAGATAGACCGAACGCCAACCCGCCAGGTCGGCCATGGTTCCAGCCACGGTGCGGGCTAGCAGAATGCCTACCACGATGCCGCTGGTGACCATGCCCACCACCCTTCCGCGCTGGGCTGTCGGGGCCAGGTTCGCGGCGTAGGCCACCAGCACTTGGGTCACCACTGCCAGCAGGCCGGTGCAAGCCATGCCCAGCAGCAGCCAGGCGCTGCTGGGGGCCAGTGCCACGATGAGCAGGGCGAGCACTGAAAGCAGGGTCTGGATGACGATCAACCGCCGGCGGTTGAGCAGGTCCCCCAGGGGCACCAGCAACAGCAGGCCCAGGCCGTAACCCACCTGGGTCAGGGTGATGACGATACCGACGGTGGCGGGTGACAGGTCAAAGGCCTGTGCCATGGCGTCGAGCAGTGGCTGGGCATAGTAGACATTGCCCACCGCCAGACCGCAGGCGATGGCAAACAGCAGCACCACCTTTGTCGAGAGAGTGGCAGAGGCGGGGGCTAAGGGATCACATGACATGCTGGGCTCCGATTCTAGTTTCTTAATGAAACTAGTTGTACGGTAGTGATCGAGGTTTTATATTGCAACCACTTTTCAGCGACCTGATCGGAGAATGCCCTGCATGGTCAAACGCACTCGTATGCAAGATGCCGAATGCCCAGTTGCCCGCTCACTGGACGCGATTGGTGACTGGTGGTCGTTGCTGATCGTGCGTGATGCCTTTGATGGCATTCGCCGTTTTGGCGAATTC
Source organism: Pseudomonas sp. Fl5BN2 (assembly GCF_009908205.1). NCBI lineage: Bacteria > Pseudomonadati > Pseudomonadota > Gammaproteobacteria > Pseudomonadales > Pseudomonadaceae > Pseudomonas > Pseudomonas sp. Fl5BN2. Next base: position 89,336 of record NZ_JAAARL010000012.1, read on the forward strand.
CAGCGCAACCTTGGCATGGCCAAGAACATCCTCGCTGCGCGCCTGCGGACCTTGGTGGAGCATGGTGTGTTCGAGGTGCTGCCGGCCTCCGATGGCAGCGCCTATCAGGAGTACGTGCTGACGCCAAAGGGCAAGGGACTGTTTGCGTTGATCATCGGCTTGCGCCAATGGGGCGAGGCATTTTTCTACGAAGAGGGCGAGGCGCATTCGCGGCTGGTCGACCGGGAAACCGGGCAACCGTTGCGGGCGCTGGAGCTGCGTGCTGCGGATGGGCGCCTGTTGGGGCCGGATGATTGTCTGCGGGTGCCGGCTGAATGAGGTGACTGCGGGACCGGCTCCCGCAGTCGTTGCTGGCGATCAGCGCAGGCTGTCCACCAGGTCGGCACAGGTGCTCAACACATCCTTGCCCAGTTGCATGGAGCGTTTGCCGGACCAACCGGTAATCGGGTTGGGTGCATCGTCGTGGTCCTTGAAGGGCATTTCCAGGGTCAGCGCCAGGCAATCGTACTTTTCCCCGACGGCGTTGCAGGCCAAGGCCATGTTGGCCTGCCCGGGGTTGTCACGGGCGTAGCCGTGGGTGGTCTGGAAGTCCCGGGTCTGGCGTTTCAGGTGGCTACGCAAATGCTCCTCGAGTTTTGCCAGGCGTGGTGTGTAGCCCGGGTTGCCTTCGCAACCGGCGGTAAACACGTGAGGAATCTCTTCATCGCCATGCACGTCGAGAAACATGTCTACACCGTATTTCTCCATTTGCTGCTGGACGAACAGTACTTCCGGGCTGAGTTCCTGGCTGGCGTTCTGCCAGGCGCGGTTCAGGTCCTGGCCCTTGGCGTTGGTGCGCAGATGACCATGAAAAGCGCCGTCCGGGTTCATGTTCGGCACCAGGTACAGATCGGCCTTGGCCAGGAGCGAATTGAGCTCCGGATCGTCGCGATGCTGCAGGCGCTCGATCACGCCCTCCATGAACCACTCGGCCATATGCTCGCCGGGGTGTTGCTGGGCGATGATCCAGATCTTGTGCTGGCCTTCGCCGCCACTGCCTTTGCGCAGTAATTGGATATCCCTGCCTTCGACGCTTTTGCCGACTGCCAGCAACTCGGTTCCGGCCTTGGTCAGGGCCTGGTCGATCAGCCAGTCGTGGCGACCGCGACTGTAGGGTTCGAAGTAGGCGAACCAGGCATGGGTCTGAGTGGCTTCGAGGTTGAAGCGCAGGGCATCGCCTTCGAAGATCGTCGGCACGCGGAACCAGTTCACATGGTCATAGGAGGCGACGGCCTGGTAACCGGTCCAGGCCTGGTTGTAGGAGGACTGGCTGGCATTGGTCAGGCGGAACCAGTGTTCCTGGCCGACATGCAGGCCGCTGACCTTGAAGTGGAACCACTGGAAGTGCGGACTTTGGGTGTCCGGACGGATGGCCAGCAGTACCTGCAACGGATTGCTGATGTCCAACACATCGATATTGCCACTGTCGAAGTCGGCGGAGATTTGAAACGAGGAGTGATTGCCCACGGTCATAATCGATTCCTGAACAGGATTGTTATGACCGCTACTCTACACACAAGGGGGGGTAAAAGAAGGGGGGGCGTCGTCCTTGACGCGGACGAAGCTTAGTGGTTATGCGATTGATTCTCAAGCGCTACTTTTGATTATTGAAGCTTTTACGACAGACGCTTACTTGCAAAATGACATTCTTTTGCTATTATCGCCGCCATTATTTTTAGCATCACCCACGTCTTCATTAGCCTGAAGCCAAGCCAGAAAAACTGGCAAAAAAAAGACCCGGCAAAAAGCCGGGTCAAAAACCGTGATTAGCCTGATGAGGAGATAATCCAAAGGTCCGACCTAAGGTCCTTTGGGCTATCGACTGATCTCGCGACCAGCTGCATGCAATAATAATCATTATCATTTGCAAGTCAAACGTTTTTCCCCGCCTTCTGGAAAATAATTCTCCATTTCCGATCTTCCACGCTGTTGCTCCCTTGCCGAGCGGGCACCATGTGCCTCAGCTGGATTCCTGACGCTGACTTTCCAGGGACTTGTCCACCAGGGCTTTGGCCAGGTCGATCATGTGCACCACTGAAAACGCCAGGTCGCGATTAGCCCCGCGCAGATTGTTCGCCGCGTCATAGGCAGTAGCTGCAGCGCAGCGCAACAAGTCGGATGCATGGATCATGGCTTCCTCGCTGCTGAGACTGTGTCTGATCTCGAAGAACTTCTCTTCCTTGTCCGATCCGCTAATCGTGGGTTTCAAGTAGTAGTCCATTGCGCGTCGCGCGGCATGGTTGCCTTTGAGCGAGCTGAATGTGGCCTCTGTATCGAGTTCCGGCACGTCCTTGCTGCTTGTGTTCATGAGGTGTTCTGCCCTGTTTAAGAATAGGAAAAGGGGTAGGAACAATGCTAATACGTATTGTAGTTGTTACGAGATTTCAAATAATACAAGTTGTGTGTTGAGGCATGAAATACACAACGTATTGTTCGGTCCATGGATAAATGGATCGAGTTGGTCAAAGCCAACATGAAAGGCCGCAAGGTCACACAGGAAAAGCTCGCCGAGCGTCTGGGCATGTCTCAGGGTGGTATTGGTCATTGGTTGAGCAAGCGTCGTCAACCCAAGATCGAAGACATGAACCGGGTGCTGGAAGAGATCGGCATGGGCTTTCTTGAAGTTGCCCTGGTGGTCCGCGAGAAACCCATGTTGGGTGACGATGGCGAGCCCTTGGCAGATGAACCTGCACTGTTGCACAAGTACAACCCGTACTTCCGTTACCCGGTGAGCGATTGGCGGTTTGCTGGTGAGGTTCGCGAAGATGGGCAGCCAGTCTATGTCCCTGAGCGCTACGAACTTTCCGACTATCAGGCTCAGGGTGCGGCGTTCTGGCTGGTGGTGATCGGGGACGCAATGATTGCGCCCAGTGGGTTGAGCATCAGCCAGGACATGCTGATTCTGGTGGATCCGGCGATTGCTGCCGAACCCGGAAAGTTGGTGGTTGCACAGTGTCCCGGTAATGCTGAGGCAGTTTTCCGCAAGTTGGTACAAGAGGGCAGTCAGCGTTATCTGGCACCTCTCAATCCCACTTACCCGAAGATGCTTTACAGCGACGAGTGCCGAATTATTGGTGTAGTCGTACAAGCTACTGCGAAGTTTTAACTTCCTTGAAAGCCCCTTCCTACCAGTAGTAAGGGGCTTTCTTATTGATGGGCTTATTCCAACTCCACCAATGCACTGCCTTCACTGACCATCTCGCCTTCCTGGCAATACAGCGCCTTGATGACTCCTGCTTGAGGGGCGCGAATGCTGTGCTCCATCTTCATGGCTTCCAGCACCACCAGTTGCGCACCGGCCTCGACGCTTTGCCCGATGCTGACCAGTACCCGGACGATGCTGCCGTTCATGGGCGCAGTGAGCCCGCCTTGTTGATTGTGACTGGCATCGGCTGCGGCAATCGGGTCGTACGCGGTGATGCTGTGCATGTCTCCCTGCCAGCGCAGGTACAGGGCATTGCCGCGCCGGATCGCCTGATGCTCACGGCGCAGTCCCTGCTGCTCTACCCATAGACGTTCACCTTGCAGTTGCCAGGCTGAAGACGCTGTACCTAGGCTGACGACCCGGTCCTGTCCGGCACAGCTCAGATGCAGGCTGGTCTGGGCCGGCAAACCGCTGCGCCAGCCATTGACCGCGGACCAGGGTGACTGCAGATCATCGTTACGTACCCGCTCGGGCTGACTTTGCGCAAAGGCCTGTGCGGCCGCCTGCCAGAAGTCAGAGTCGAGTTCGCTGGCGGCTGGCAGTAATTGCTCCTGGTAACGGGGGATAAAGCCGGTATCCAGTTGCGCGTCGGCGAATGCCGGATGGGCAATGATGCGCCGCAGGAATGCCAGGTTAGTTTTCAGGCCGCCAATGGCGAACTCATCGAGCATGCTCAGCAGGCGCAGGCGTGCCTGTTCGCGGTTTTCGCCCCAGGCGATCAGCTTGCCCAGCATTGGGTCGTAGAAGGGCGATACGCTGTCGCCTTCCTCGACCCCGCTGTCCACCCGCCGGCCTGGGCCGGCAGCAGATTCGCGATACAACTCCAGGCGCCCGGTTGCCGGAAGAAAATCATTGCCCGGATCTTCAGCGTACAAGCGCACTTCAATGGCATGCCCCAGCAGCGGCACCTGTGCCTGGCTGATGGGCAGAGCTTCGCCCTGGGCTACACGGATTTGCCAGGCCACCAGGTCCAGGCCGGTAATGGCTTCGGTGACCGGGTGTTCCACTTGTAGTCGGGTGTTCATTTCCATGAAGAAGAATTCGCCGCGGGCGTCGAGGAGAAACTCCACGGTGCCGGCACCCACATAGCCGATGGCCTGGGCCGCACGTACAGCGGCTTCGCCCATGGCCTGGCGCAACTCAGGGCTGAGGCCCGGGGCGGGGGCTTCTTCGACGACCTTCTGGTGGCGGCGCTGGATCGAGCAATCACGCTCGTTGAGGTACAGGCAGTTGCCGTGTTGGTCGGCGAATACCTGGATCTCAACATGACGAGGCTTGAGCAGGTATTTTTCCACCAGCATCTGCGAGTCGCCAAAGGACGACAGGGCTTCGCGCTGGGCAGAGGCCAGGGCTTCGGCCAATTGGCTGACGTCCTCGACGACTTTCATGCCCTTGCCGCCGCCACCGGCGGTGGCCTTGAGCAGTACCGGGTAGCCGATGCGTTCGGCAGCGCGGCGGAAAGTATCCAGATCCTGGGCTGCACCGTGATAACCCGGCACCAGGGGCACGCCCGCGGCTTCCATCAGCGTCTTGGCTGCCGACTTGCTGCCCATGGCGTCGATGGCCGAAGCGGGCGGGCCGAGGAAGATCAAGCCCGCGGCTTCGATGGCCCGGGCGAAACCGGCGTTCTCCGAGAGGAAGCCGTAACCAGGATGGATGGCTTGAGCGCCACTGGCTTTGGCTGCAGCGATCAACTTGTCGATCTGCAGATAACTCTCGCTGGCCTTGCTGCCCCCCAGGTCCACGCGGATATCCGCCTCACGGCTGTGCCGGGCATCGCGGTCGGTGGCGCTGTGCACGGCCACGGTGGTCAGGCCCAGGGCCTTGGCGGTGCGCATCACGCGGCAGGCGATCTCGCCACGGTTGGCCACCAGCAGGGTGTCTAGAACAGGAGTGCTCATCAACGGGGCTCCTTGGTGGTGGTCTCGGTCTGCCAGTTGGGCGGACGTTTTTCCAGGAACGCGCGCAGGCCTTCCTGGCCCTCGGCGCTGACGCGAATGCGCGCAATGGCATTTTCACAGTAGCGGCGCAGGGCGGTGGTGATAGCACCGTTGCCCACTTCCCGTAGCAGGTCCTTGCTGGCGCGCATGGCCTGAGGGCTGTTGAGCAGCAGGTTGTCGATCCACTGGTTGACCTGTTGCTCCAGCTCCGCAGTCGGATAGCTCTCCGCCAGCAAGCCGATTTCCCGTGCGCGCTGGCCGCCAAAGCGTTCCGCGGTGAGGGCATAACGTCGGGCGGCGCGCTCGCCAATGGCCTGGACCACAAAGGGGCTGATGACCGCCGGTGCCAGGCCGATGCGCACTTCCGACAGGCAGAATTGCGCATCGTCGGTAGCAATCGCCATGTCACAGCAACTGATAAGGCCCAGGGCACCACCGTAGGCAGCACCTTGTACCACTGCCAGGGTCGGGATCTTCAGCTTGGCCAGGTTGTACATCAGCTCCGCCAGTTCCCGGGCGTCGTCGAGGTTGGTCTGGTAGTCGAGTGCGGCCGATTGCTGCATCCAGGCCAGGTCTGCGCCGGCGCTGAAATGCTTGCCGCGTCCGCGCAGCAGCAGGAAACGCAGGCTAGGGTCGCCTTGGACCTGATCCAGGGCCAGGATCAGCTCACGGATCATTTCGGCATTGAAGGCGTTGTTCTTTGCTTCACGGCTGAGCCACAGGGTGGCGAAGCCACGAGGGTCGCGCAGCAGTTCCAGGGTATTGAAGTCGCTCATGTTCTTCTCGCGCAGGATTACATGCGGAACACGCCGAAGCGGCTCTGTTCGATGGGGGCATTGAGGGCCGCGGACAACGCCAGGGCCAGCACATCACGGGTTTGCGACGGGTCGATAACGCCGTCGTCCCACAAACGCGCGCTGGAGTAGTAAGGGTGACCCTGGCGTTCGTACTGATCGAGGATCGGCTGCTTGATCTCGGCTTCCTGGGCGGCATCGAAGCGGTGGCCGCCACGTTCCGCTTGTTCGCGCTTGACCTGCACCAGTACCCCGGCAGCCTGTTCGGCACCCATCACGCCGATCCGCGCGTTGGGCCACATCCACAGGAAACGCGGATCGTAGGCCCGCCCGCACATGCCGTAGTTGCCGGCGCCGAAGCTGCCGCCGATGATCACGGTGAACTTCGGGACCTTGGCGCATGCCACTGCGGTCACCAGTTTGGCGCCGTGCTTGGCGATGCCACCGGCCTCGTATTTCTGGCCGACCATGAAACCGGTGATGTTTTGCAGGAACACTAGTGGAATCCCGCGCTGGCAAGCCAGCTCGATGAAGTGCGCGCCTTTTTGCGCGGCCTCGGCGAAGAGGATGCCGTTGTTGGCCAGGATGGCAACGGGGTAGCCGTGCAGGTGGGCGAAGCCACAGACCAGGGTGGTGCCAAACAGTGCCTTGAATTCATCGAACACTGAGCCATCCACCAGCCGGGCGATGACCTCGCGGACATCGAAGGGCTGCTTGGGATCGGCCGGCACTACACCGTAGAGTTCGTCGCGGGCATACAGCGGGGCGATCGGTGTGCGTTGCTGCAACTGACCCTGCTTGTGCCAGTTGAGGTTGGCCACACAACGGCGAGCCAGGGCCAGGGCATGTTCGTCGCTGTCGGCGTAGTGGTCGGCGACTCCGGAGATCTTGCAATGCACGTCGGCGCCGCCCAGGTCCTCGGCACTCACCACTTCACCGGTGGCGGCTTTCACCAGAGGCGGGCCGGCGAGGAAGATCGTGGCTTGTTCGCGGACCATGATGGCTTCGTCGGCCATCGCCGGCACGTAGGCGCCGCCGGCGGTGCAGGAACCCATGACCACGGCGATCTGCGGGATGCCTTGGGCACTCATGTTGGCCTGGTTGAAGAAAATCCGCCCAAAGTGCTCGCGGTCCGGGAACACTTCATCCTGGCGGGGCAGGTTGGCGCCACCGGAATCCACCAGATAGATGCAGGGCAGGCGATTCTGCTGAGCGATGGTTTGCGCCCGCAGGTGCTTCTTCACCGTCAATGGGTAATACGAACCGCCTTTCACCGTGGCATCGTTGGCCACGATCATGCATTCGATACCCTCCACCCGGCCGATGCCGGCAATCACTCCGGCGGCGGGTACGTCTTCGCCATAGACCTCGTAGGCGGCCAGCGGGCTGATTTCGAGAAACGGCGAACCGGCATCGAGCAAGCGGTTGATGCGCTCCCGAGGCAGCAGTTTGCCTCGGGAGGTGTGGCGCTCCTGGGCCTTGGTGCCGCCGCCTTGCTGGACCTGGGCGAGCAGGGTATGCAAGGCGTCGACTTGTTGCAGCATCGCTTCGCTGTTGCTCATGAACTCCGCTGAGCGCGGGTTGAGCTGGGTATGCAGGATAGCCATGGACAGCTCCGTTAGCGGGTTTCGTTGAACAGTTCGCGGCCGATCAGCATGCGGCGGATCTCGCTGGTGCCCGCGCCGATCTCGTAGAGCTTGGCGTCGCGCAGCAGGCGGCCCGCCGGGAACTCATTGATGTAGCCGTTGCCGCCGAGAATCTGGATTGCGTCGAGGGCCATCTGGGTCGCGCGCTCGGCGCTGTAGAGGATCACCCCGGCGGCGTCCTTGCGGGTGGTTTCGCCGCGTTCGCAGGCCTGGGCCACGGCGTACAGGTAGGCGCGGCTGGCGTTGAGCTGGGTGTACATGTCGGCGATCTTGCCCTGGATCAGCTGGAATTCGCCGATGCTTTGGCCGAACTGCTTGCGGTCGTGGATGTAGGGAACCACCAGGTCCATGCAGGCCTGCATGATCCCGGTCGGGCCGCCGGAGAGCACAACGCGCTCGTAGTCCAGGCCGCTCATCAGGACTTTTACGCCGCCGTTGAGCACGCCGAGGATGTTTTCCTCCGGCACTTCCACGTCATCGAAGAACAGCTCGCAGGTGTTGGAGCCGCGCATGCCCAGCTTGTCGAACTTGTTGCTGCGGCTGAAGCCTTTCCAGTCGCGCTCGACGATGAAGGCGGTGATGCCGTGGGGGCCCTTTTCCAGGTCGGTCTTGGCGTAGATCACATAGGTGTTGGCGTCGGGGCCGTTGGTGATCCAGGTCTTGCTGCCGTTGAGCACAAAGTGGTCGCCGCGCTTGTCCGCGCGCAGTTTCATCGACACCACGTCAGAGCCGGCGTTGGGCTCGCTCATGGCCAGGGCGCCGATATGTTCACCGCTGATCAGCTTGGGCAGGTATTTGCTCTTTTGTTCATGGTTGCCGTTGCGGTTGATCTGGTTCACGCACAGGTTGGAGTGGGCACCGTAGGACAGGGCTACCGACGCCGAGCCACGACTGATCTCCTCCATGGCCACGACGTGGGCCAGGTAACCCAGGCCGGCGCCACCGTACTCTTCCGCCACAGTGATACCCAGGAGGCCCATGTCGCCGAACTTGCGCCACATGTCGGCGGGGAACAGGTTGTCGATGTCGATCTGCGCGGCCCTGGGTGCCAGCTCCGCCTTGACGAAGGCCTGGACCTGATGGCGCAGCATGTCGATGGTTTCACCGAGGGCGAAGTTCAGGGTCGGGTAACTCATGGCGGGGCACCTTCAAGCTTGTTTTTATTGAGGGAAATGAGCGTGGAGAGCGGCGCTGCCTGGCTCTCACCTTTACGTTAACGTAAACCTGCGTCCGGTGACTGTCAATCGCCCTTTACGTTAACGTCAACTTGCGCCAGAGTAGCAAGGCTTTCGATTGGAGCCGGGCTTTTTTGCACCATTCGCCCGGCTTCTGAACACCCACTAATAAAGACAATAGGGGTCGTCATGGAACACTCGGGTTTCCAGCCGGATCGCAGTTACACCCGTGGTACGCAAGACAAGGCCTTGTTGGCGCTGACCATTGGCCAGGCCTTCGATAACACCGTCGCCGCCTATCCCCAGGGTGAAGCCCTGGTGGTCCGTCATCAGCAGCTGCGTTACACCTGGCAGCAACTGCATGAAGCCGTCGACCTGCATGCCAGGGCGCTGCTGGCCCTGGGACTCCAGACCGGTGATCGCCTGGGGATCTGGGCGCCGAATTGCGCTCAGTGGTGCATTGCCCAATTCGCCAGCGCCAAAATCGGCGCGATTCTGGTGAACATCAATCCCGCCTATCGCAGTTCCGAGTTGGAGTATGTGCTCAAGCAGTCTGGCTGCCAGTGGTTGATCTGCGCCGGGGCCTTCAAGAGCTCCGACTACCACGGCATGCTCCAGGGCCTGATCCCGGAACTGGCGGAGCAATCCATCGGGCAATTGCACAGTGAGCGATTGCCGGAATTGCGTGGAGTCATCAGCCTGGATGCGCAGCCGCCTTCGGGTTTCCTGCCTTGGTCACAGTTGGCGGCCCTCGGTGCGGGGACCACCCCTGAACAGTTGCAAGCGCGTCAGGACAGCCTGGATTTCGACCAGCCGGTGAACATCCAGTACACCTCGGGGACCACGGGCTTCCCCAAGGGCGCGACCCTGAGCCACTACAACATTCTCAACAACGGCTACATGGTGGGTGAGAGCCTTGGCCTGACGGCGGCGGATCGCCTGGTGATCCCGGTGCCGCTGTATCACTGCTTTGGCATGGTCATGGGCAACCTCGGCTGCATCACCCATGGCACCACCATGATCTACCCCAGCGACGCCTTCGACCCGCTGCTGACCTTGAGTACGGTGGCTGAAGAACGGGCAACTGGGTTGTATGGCGTGCCCACCATGTTCATCGCCATGCTCGATCAGCCCCGGCGCAGCGAGTTCGATCTCTCGAGCCTGCGCACCGGAATCATGGCTGGCGCTACCTGCCCGATCGAGGTGATGCGTCGGGTGATCAGTGAAATGCACATGAGTGAGGTGCAGATTGCCTACGGCATGACTGAAACCAGTCCGGTGTCATTGCAGACAGGACCCGCCGACGACCTGGAGTTGCGAGTGACCACGGTAGGGCGTACCCAGCCGCACCTGGAGAGCAAGGTTATCGACGAGGCCGGCAATGTGGTGCCGCGAGGCGCCATTGGCGAGCTGTGTACCCGCGGTTACAGCGTCATGCTCGGCTACTGGAACAACCCCGAAGGCACCGGCGAATCCATCGATCAGGCGGGCTGGATGCACACCGGCGATCTGGCGACCATGAACGAGCAGGGCTATGTGTGCATCGCCGGACGCAACAAGGACATGATTATTCGTGGTGGCGAGAACATTTACCCTCGGGAGCTGGAAGAGTTCTTCTTCACCCATCCCGCGGTGGCGGATGTACAGGTCATCGGCATTCCTTGTTCTCGGTATGGCGAGGAGATTGTCGCCTGGATCAAGTTCCACCCTGGCCATAGCGCCAACGAACTTGAGCTGCAAGCCTGGTGCAAGGAGCGCATCGCGCACTTCAAGATGCCGCGTCACTTCAAGTTCGTCGAAGAGTTCCCGATGACCGTGACTGGCAAGATCCAGAAATTCCGCATGCGTGAAATCAGTATCGAGGAGCTGCGCGAGCGCGTTGCCCAGGCGTGATCGCTGATGGAGCGTGCATCGAAATAGGTGCACGCTTCATGAGCGTATAGGGTGGGGGGCAAGCAGAATCCCAGGAAGCACAAAGGGGAGCCGAGGCTCCCCTTTAATTTGTCGTTGCGTGCTCTTTTTTTATTATTGAGGGGCGGTCTATTGTTGTTTTTGGCAACCGTTGCCCTTTACCGCTGTTTTTGGCGATCCCCATCCGGGATCAAGAGCAAACGTATTTTTTTGAGCGCTGATCTAACGTGTCGCCGGGGCGATCCAACCAGTTCGGTAGCTACCTCAGGGTAGTTTTATTATTCTCTGACCGGTTGCGGATGGCTCTTGCAAGCCCTCCTGCACATCACATCCTCTCCAAAAAAATCTGTTAGCTGCGTCTCTGCCGTGTTGTTTTTGTTATGTCAGAGTCGTTACGTCTTATTTTTATTAGGTTTGCCGCTTTTTATTCTTGTTATGCAATAGAGATAGCAGAAGCCGTGCCAACTTTTTAAAGTGCTTTAAAATCAATGAGTTGATTGTTTTGTAGGACAATCTGCTTCGTAATAAAATCGACAAACTGTTTCCGTGTTACTCGTTCCTGCCTCAGATCAGAGCGGCCGGTAACACCCGGCCGCACATTGGCTCAGTCGGCGTTACGCGCCTTGGCCACGCGAGAGCCGGTAGGCCGTCCCAGCACGCTGCAGATCTGCTTGCCGGCGTCGATCAAGCGCTGCATATCGATGCCGGTATGGATGCCCAGGCCATTGAGCAAGTACAAGACATCTTCGGTGGCGACGTTACCGCTGGCGCCCTTGGCGTAAGGGCAACCGCCGAGGCCGGCAATCGAACTGTCGAACACCGCGATGCCTTCCAGCAGGCTGGCATAGACGTTGGCCAGGGCTTGGCCATAGGTGTCGTGGAAGTGGCCGGCGAGTTTTTCCCGTGGCACCTGGGCCCCCACTACTTCGAACATCTTGCGGGTGGCTCCGGCGGTACCGGTACCGATGGTGTCTCCCAGGGAGACTTCGTAGCAGCCCATTGCATACAACTCGCGGGCCACCAGGGCCACCTGTTCTGGAGCGACCTCACCTTCGTAGGGACAGCCCAGTACACAGGAGACGTAACCGCGCACGCTGACGCCGTGCTGCCTGGCAGCGTCCATGATTGGCACGAAGCGCTCCAGGCTTTCGCTGATGGAGCAGTTGATGTTGCGCTGGGAAAAGGCCTCCGAGGCCGCAGCGAATACCGCCACTTCCTTGACCCCCGCCGCCAGCGCGTCCTCGAAACCTCTCAGGTTTGGTGCCAGCGCGCCGTAGATCACCGAGGGCTTGCGCTGGATACGCGCGAAGACCTCGGCCGAGCCTGCCATCTGCGGGACCCATTTGGGCGAAACGAAACTGCCGACTTCTATATAGCCCAGGCCCGCTGCAGTCAGGGCATCCACCAATTGCACCTTGTCGTCGACGCTGATGGGCTGGGCTTCGTTCTGCAGGCCGTCGCGGGGGCCGACTTCGATCAGGCGTACGTGGCTGGGGAGTGACATTCAGGTTCACCTTCTATGAGTGATGGCGGATGCCGGCGCGAGTCGCGCGGTTACAGGCGTTATTGGGCGGTGGTTGTCTGGTTCTGGATGGTTTGTTGCAGCGCCTGGGTGCAACGCTCTTCGGCGGTGTCCAGTTCCAGTTTCATCTGTTCGATGTCGAGCAGTTGCTGTTCCAGTTGGTCACGGCGCTCGGCGATTTTTGCCAGCATGCTGTGCAACTGCTTCAGGTTGCCGCTGGTGGGGTCATAGAGTTCGATCAGTTCACGGCACTCGGCCAGGGAAAAACCGATGCGCTTGCCCCGCAGGATCAGTTTCAGGCTGACTTTGTCTCGGGGCGAGTAGATGCGTTCCTGACCGCGTCGCTCAGGTGACAGCAGGCCCTGCTCTTCATAGAAGCGTATGGCCCGGGTGGTGATGTCGAGCTCGCGGGCAAGGTCGGAGATGCTGTAGGTCTGGCTGCTCATGGAGGCGCTCAAGGTGGGGCTTGGCGCTAAGCTAAAGGCAGGTTGACGTATACGTCAAGAAGCCTGCGCTGATCGCCTTCGGCTCCTGCCGATCTTCATAGGAGCCGGTTTGCCAGCGAAGGGCGATCAACCTGCCTGCAGGTCGAGCTTTTTCTCATAGGCGCTGACCTGCTGGCACAACTCGATCATCTGTTCGCGCATCCAGCGGTTGGCCGGGTCCTGGTCGGTGCTTTCGTGCCAATAGAGGTGGGTCTCCACCGGCGGTACGTCGTTGACCGGAAGATTGAAGGCATGCAGCTCATGGCGTCGGGCAAAGCGTTCCGGCACGGTCATCACCATGTCGGTTTGCTGCAGCACTTGTGAGGCCATCAGGTAATGCTGGGAACGCAGGGCGATCTTGCGCTGGATGCCCATCTTGCCCAGGGCCAGGTCGACATGGCCCAGGCCGCTGCGGCGGCTGGAGATATGAATGTGGGTCAGGGACAGGTAATCGTCCAGGGTGAACTTTTCCTTGCCCGCCAGGGGATGGCCCTTGCGCATGGCGCAGACATAACGGTCCTCCATGAGCTTGACGTGGCGCACCTGAGGGTCGGTGTTGAGGGGGGCGTCCACGGCGAAGTCCAGGCGTCCGGCGGCCAGTTCCTTGGTGGTTTCCCGGCGCTTGGAAAGGAAGCTCTCGATGATCACCGCCGGCGCCAGGCGCCGCAGGCGTTGGAACAGTGGCGGCAGGATCACCGCCTCGGTCAGATCGGTCATGCTGATGCGGTAGGTCTTGACCGCTTGCAGCGGGTTGAAAATCCGGCTTTCCTGCACCGACACCCTGAGCAGTGATAAGGCGTTGCGCACCGGGCCGATGATGTTCTGCGCCATGGGGGTAGGCACCATGCCCTGGGCGGTCCTGACGAACAGCGGGTCATTGAAGGTCTCACGCAGACGTGCCAGGGCATTGGACACCGCCGGCTGGGTGATGCCGACGATCTGCCCGGCGCGGGTCAGGTTGGCTTCGGTGTAGATCGCGTCGAAAACGATAAAGAGGTTGAGGTCGACCTTGCTCAGATTCATGGCGCTGCGCTCTTATTGTTAGGGCCTGCGAGGTAGGCTCGGAAGCCTGTGAAATCAGCCGATCATATATCGGTGATGAATGTTAATACACGCCGAGAATAGGCTAGGTAAATTTTCGTAGCTGATCTAGCATCGATTTCAGTCCCCCCTACACCTGTTCTTCACAAAGGTAGAGCTGCCCATGGAATTCGCCTATTCCCCCAAGGTTCAGGAACTGCGTGAGCGCGTGACCGCGTTCATGGATGCCTATGTTTATCCGGCTGAAGCGGTCTTCGAGCGTCAGGTTGCTGAAGGTGATCGCTGGCAGCCCACCGCAATCATGGAAGAGCTCAAGCTCAAGGCCAAGGACGAGGGCCTGTGGAATTTGTTTCTGCCTGAGTCGGAGCTGGGTGCCGGCCTGACCAACCTTGAGTACGCGCCGCTGGCGGAAATCATGGGTCGTTCGCTGCTGGGGCCCGAGCCGTTCAACTGCTCGGCACCGGATACTGGAAATATGGAAGTGCTGGTGCGCTATGCCAGCGAAGAACAGAAGCAGTGTTGGCTGGAGCCGTTGCTGCGTGGCGAGATCCGTTCCGCCTTTGCCATGACCGAGCCGGACGTGGCCTCGTCCGACGCCACCAACATGGCTGCCCGTGCGGTGCGCGATGGTAACGAATGGGTGATCAACGGCAAGAAATGGTGGACCTCGGGGGCCTGTGACCCGCGCTGCAAGATCCTGATCTTCATGGGGTTGAGCAGCCCGGATGCACCGCGCCATCAGCAGCACTCGATGATCCTGGTACCGGTGGACACGCCGGGGGTGAAAATTGTGCGTCCGCTGCCGGTGTTTGGCTACGACGATGCGCCTCACGGTCATGCCGAGGTGTTGTTTGAGAACGTGCGTGTACCGTACGAAAACGTGTTGCTGGGGGAGGGCCGTGGTTTCGAAATCGCCCAGGGTCGCCTTGGCCCAGGCCGGATTCATCACTGCATGCGCTCTGTCGGCATGGCCGAGCGGGCGCTGGAACTGATGTGCAAGCGTTCGGTGAACCGCACTGCGTTCGGTAAGCCTCTGGCACGTTTGGGCGGCAACATCGACAAGATCGCCGACTCGCGGATGGAGATCGACATGGCCCGGCTGCTGACTCTCAAGGCGGCCTACATGATGGACACTGTGGGTAACAAGGTGGCCAAGAGCGAGATTGCGCAGATCAAGGTGGTAGCGCCAAACGTTGCCTTGCGGGTGATCGATCGGGCGATCCAGATTCACGGTGGGGCCGGGGTATCCAACGACTTCCCTCTGGCTTATATGTACGCGATGCAGCGGACCCTGCGTCTGGCGGATGGCCCGGATGAGGTGCACCGTGCGGCGATCGGCAAATACGAAATCGGCAAGTATGTGCCCAAGGAGTTGTTGCGCAGCGGGCATTGATGGTCATGCGGTCGGCCTGCCAGGCGCTGCCCATGGTAGGTCGGTTGCATGGTGTTCAGTACACCCAGACCTCTACCCGCCGGTTCTTGATCCGCCCCTCGTCGACGTTGTTGGCCGCTACTGGCAGCTGTGCACCGAACCCACGAATATCGCGAAACACCACGCCGCTTTTCACCAATTCCCGACGCACTGCCATGGCCCGTAGTTTGGACAGCAGGGCTGCGCGTGCAGTGTCATCCTTGGTATCGCCGAACCCGGCGAGAGTGACCTGCCGGTTCATCTTGCCGTGCTGGCGAAGGTAGTCCAGTACTCGGTTCAGGTCCTGGCGCGCCTTGTTGTCGAGGTTGGCGCTGCCTTCCTCAAAGCGAAAGTTCACCGTCAGGCGTTGCGCCTCTCGGCTCAGCGCTTGATAGGCCTCGGGCATCTGCGGGCTGGGAACCACGCTCATGGCCTGCACGCTCTGGGCGATAAAACCATTGGTGGCGACGATGGATTGCCCTTTGGTGCTCTGGGCAAAATTCACCAGTGCCTCGGCCCAGGGATTCTGTCCGTTGGGTGGCAAGTACAGGTACAGGCGCCGTGACAGCGGGTAATCCTCGGTAGCGATCAGGCTGTTGAGCGGCAGCATGGGCTGCGAGTCACCGTCGACGATGGCCACGGCCTTGGCCAGGCGTACGTAGGGCAGGCCGATAAAGCCAATGCCTTGGGGGTCTTGGCTCACCGCGTCGGATAGCTGTTCGCTGGATTCGAAGCGTTTGGCGGTGGTGCTCAAGGCCTTGCCGCGACGGCTGAGCACCAGTTCCTTGAAGGTATCGTAGGTGCCGGATTGATCATCCCGGGCATATAGATGTATCGCTCCGCCAATGCCCCCCAGTTCTTCCCAGGTCTTGACCTCGCCGCTGAACAGTCGGGCCAGTTGTTCGGTGCTCAGTTGGCTCAGTGGATTGTGCGGATGCAGGATGATCGCCAGTCCGTCGATGGCAATCACCTGTTCGGCGCTGGGGCTTTTCAGGTCACCCAGGCTTTCCAGTTCTACCAACTCGCTGTCCTTGATCGGCCGCGAGGACGCGGCAAGGTCGGCCCGGGCATTTTTCAGGGCGGTAAAGCCTGTACTTGAACCATGGGCGGCAACGTCTATCCGGACCGCGCGACCCTGTGTGGTCTCTCCAACGACTTGTTGTTCATTGTCCTTGCTACTGGCTTCGATCCTGACATCGCGCAATCCCTGTTGCTCCATCAGTCCCTTGACCAGCTCCGGGCCGAGTCGGGCGCCAATGGTGTTGGAGCCCTGGATGCGCAACACCGCGGTATTTTCCGCTGCCAGCGGCAAAGCGGCGAAGACCGACCAGGGCAGGGCGTAGCAAACGAAGCCAATCAGAAACAGGCTGATGGTCCGGCACCAGATATCTCGTTCGCTGACGGTGGAAGCGCGGGGCATGGCGGCACTGGCCTTCTGTATAGGGAAGAGGGGAGTGCTGGCGAGATTAAGTCAGGGAGGTGACAGGGATGTGACGGGCGGCACTTTCTGGCAAGAAATGGCGAAAGTCCTACATCATAAATAGCTGTTTTCTCTAGATTTTTTGAGACTTATCCTAAAGACTAGTCTTTGGGCGATGCGTAGAGTGGGCAACTTTGTCTGGCGGGGATTGGGGGCGACTGCCAACGCGTCATCCCCGCGGATGCCTCGGCAGTGTTGAGCTGCTATTTCGTAGTGTTCAAAGGAGTTACAAATGAGTGCCTGGTTCGAGCTGAAGCAGTATGGCAGTGGTGCCTGCAGATTCTTGCTGAAGACAAAGGAGGCGCAGACCATGCTTCAAAGCGACCGCTACCCTTGCCGGGACAGTGCCGAGGCTGCTCTCGGTCTGTTCCGCGCACACTGCGCTTCTCCTGAGCGTTACGTCAAGAAAATTTCCTCGGGCGGCAAACCTTTTTTCAAGCTCAAGTCTGGCAAGGAAGTGATTCTGGTCAGTCACTTGTACGATTCGGAGCCAGCCCTCGAGAGCGCCATTGGTGCTATCGCCGCAGCCGGCAAGACTGATCGGGTGGAGCACGTACAGCTCTAACCGGTAATAAAAAAAGCCCATCGGCAGATGGGCTTTTTTGTGTCTGTCGATCAGCTCAGTTCGAGCCAGATCGGTGCATGGTCCGAAGGCTTTTCCATGCCGCGCAGCTCATAGTCGACCCCGGCATCCTTGACCCGCGGCAGTAGGCCCCGGGACGCCATGATCAGGTCGATGCGCAGGCCGCGCTTGGGTTCGTCCTCGAAGCCGCGGCTGCGGTAGTCGAACCAGCTGAAGCGATCGTTCACCTCAGGGTTGAGGTGACGGAAACTGTCCACCAGGCCCCAGTTCTTCAGGCGCGCCATCCACTCGCGCTCTTCCGGCAGGAAACTGCACTTGCCCGTCTTCAGCCAGCGCTTGGCATTCTCGGCGCCGATGCCGATGTCGCAGTCTTCCGGGGAAATGTTCACATCACCCATGACCACCAGAGGCTGGTCATTGCTGAAGCGGCTTTCCAGCAGTTGCTGCAGGTCGTTGTAGAAACGCTCCTTGGCCGGGAACTTGGTGGGGTGGTCGCGGCTTTCGCCCTGGGGGAAGTAGCCGTTCATGATGGTCACCGGCGTGCCGTTGGCATCGGCGAAAGTACCCCAGATGAAACGGCGCTGGGCGTCTTCGTCATCGCCTTCGAAGCCTTTATGCAAGGCCAGTGGTTCCTGGCGCGAGAGCAGGGCGACACCGTAGTGACCCTTCTGGCCGTGGTAGTGCACGTGGTAGCCCAGGGCCTGGACGTCGGCCAGGGGGAACTGCTCGTCGGAGACCTTGGTTTCCTGCAGGCCGATCACATCTGGCTGGTGTTTGTCGATCAGCGCCGCCAACTGATGGGGGCGGGCGCGCAGCCCGTTGATATTGAACGAGACGATCTTCATGGTCGGCGGTCCTGGCAAAACAGCGATGCTAGCTGACAACGTTCGGGTCGACCAGCGTGGCGGTGCTGCGGATGCGCTGCTAATGTCCTTGAGCGCGGGAACGATCAGCGACGCGCAAGGCTCGTAATAACAAGAGCGCGGCCATTTGAGCCGGGTCCAGGGGAGAGTGACCGCCATGCCTGATACCTCCAATGCCATCGCCGATATCCATATGCTCGACAGCGGCTATTCCCGCGAAGCACGCTCGCTGCTGTACCAGGCTTATCGCCATGAGCCGACCTTCGGCTTCATTTTCGAATCCGAGCGCACCGGTTACGAACAGCGGGTACGAGCTACGGTACGTGAACTGGTGAAGCAGCATTTTCTTCAAGAACTGCCGGCGCTGGGCCTGTTGGTCAATGACCGACTGATCGGCATTGCCCTGATCGCTCCGCCACAACGCCGCCTGGGCATTACCGAAAGCTGGGCCTGGCGGCTGCGCATGGTCTTGAGCACAGGGTTTCGCTGCACGCGGCGCTATCTGGAGTACCACGATGCCGTGCAGGCCTGCGTGCCGGGCGATGCGGTGCATATGCTGCCGTTATTGGGGGTGCACCCGCAGTTTCAGGGCCAGCATTTCGGCGAACAGCTGCTGGAGGCAGTGCACAACTGGTGCGCGGTGGACGAACATTCCCAGGGTGTGGTGCTGGACACGGGCAATCCGCGTTACCTGGAGTTCTATAAGCGTCAGGGTTATGAGGAAATCGGTGAGATCGCAGTAGGACCGGTCCGTGAGCACGTATTCTTCCACTCGAATCCGCGCTGCTTACAAAGAGCAACAAGCTGATATCGAACTTTCCTTGCACTTGAGCGCTCTATCGCCCTCCCACGCTCGTGATAGCATCCGCGCCTATGAAGTTTCCAGGAAGATTTACCAGCGGCTTTTTGCTGTTGTTCACAAGCTGTGCGGCGCTGGCGCAGAGCGAATTGGATGTCAGGGTAAAGCCCGCCAACGACGAGCTGAAGGCCAATGTGGAGGGTTACATTGGTGGTGTCGGTGATCGCGATGAAGAAGCCCTGCTGCGGTTCAGTCGGGGTGCCGAGGAGCAGGCGAAGAAAGCTGTCCAGGCCCTGGGCTACTACCAGCCGCACATCGAGAGCGAAGTGCGTGGCGGCGAAAAACCCCGGTTGCTGCTGCGTATTGATCCCGGCGAGCCGGTGCATCTGCGCAATGTGACGATCCGCGTTGAAGGCCCTGCAGCCTCTCTCAAGTCTTTCCGCACCCCCGACAGCGATCAGCTCAAGCCCGGTGCGGTGCTCAATCATGGCCGTTACGAGGATGCCAAGCGGCTGATCCAGAACCAGGCCTCGCGCTATGGCTTTTTCAGCGGACGCTTCACCCGCCAGCAACTGTCGGTGGATCCCTTGGCTGGGGTGGCGGACATCGACCTGGTCTATGACAGTGGTCCGCGTTATGCCTTGGGCAAGGTCAGTTTTACCGGGGACTCATTGTTTGATGAAGACTTGCTGCGGCGCATGGTGCCGTTCAAGACCGGCGCGCCCTACGACTCCGAACTGATCGCCGAACTCAACCAGGCCTTGCAATCCAGTGGTTATTTCGAGGGTGTACGGGTAGATGCTGCACCCACGGCCGCCGAGCACGAAGTGATCCCGGTGGCGGTCCAACTGGAAACCCGCAAGCCCCGGACCATGGGGCTTGGCTTGGGTTACTCCACTGACGTGGGACCGCGGGTCAAAGCCAACTGGACTCGGCACTGGGTCAATCCCCAGGGGCACAGTTATGGCTGGGAAGCCGAAGTCTCTGCGCCCCGGCAGAACGTCGGCCTGTGGTACGACATCCCCCTGGATCCACCCTTGACCGACAAACTGCGGTTTGCCGGCGGTTACCAGAACGAAGAGATCGCCGGCACCGACACCTTGAGTAAATTGCTCACTGTGGGCCCCGAGTGGCACAGCAAGTTGCCCAGTGGCTGGCAGCGGGTGATCTCGCTGAAGTATCAGCGGGAAGAGTATCGTCTTGGAGACGACTCTGGCCTGAGTAATCTGCTGATGCCAGGACTCAGTTATTCCTACCTGCGCAGCGACAACCGGATTGATCCACACAACGGTTATCGTATTCAGTTCGACACCAAGCTGGCCAAGGAAGATGTCGGTTCCGATACCAACCTGTTGTACGGCACGGTCTTGCTCAAGGGCCTGACCACGGTCTGGGACAATCACCGCTTGCTCGGTCGTGTGCAGTTCGGTGGCAGTGCCACCAACGGCTACAAGTCGATTCCGCCGTCCTTGCGCTTCTTTGCCGGCGGCGACCAGAGCGTCCGTGGTTATGACTATCAGACCTTGTCGCCGGAAAATGCCGACGGTGACCGCATCGGTGGCCGCTACATGGTGGCTGGCAGCGTCGAATACCAGTATTCCGTCGCTGAGAAATGGCGGATCGCGACCTTTGTCGACCAGGGCAACTCCTTCAACAAGCTCGAACTGCCGAACCTCAAGACCGGCGTCGGGCTCGGCGTGCGCTGGGTCTCGCCGGTCGGACCGATCCGGGTCGACCTGGCCCACGCGCTGAATGATGACGGTGGTATTCGTTTGCACTTTTCCATGGGGCCAGAGCTTTGAAGCGTGGTTTGAAGATGACCCTGCTGGCGATCCTTGCGCTGGTGATCCTGATTATTCTGGCCCTGGCCGCGGTGCTGGGAACCCAGGCCGGCAGCCGCTGGGCTTTGGGCCAGGTGCCAGGGCTGAGCCTGGACAACTTCGACGGCCATCTGGGTGGCCAGTGGAGTGCCGATCACCTGCTGTGGCAGCAGGACAGCAGCCGGGTCGAACTCAACGGGGTGAAATTTGCCTGGTCCCCCGCCTGCCTGTTGCGCATGACCCTGTGCATTGAACAACTGGAAACCGACCAGGTCAGCCTGCAGTTTCCCCCCAGTACTGAAGCAAGCTCTGGCCCTATCAGCCTGCCGGACTTGAACCTGCCGTTGGCCATAGAGCTTGGGCAGGTACGCATTGGTCGCCTGCTGTTCAACGACAGCGAAGAACTCAAGGGTTTGCAGCTGGCGGCACATTGGTCCGCCGAGGGTCTGCAGATCGATTCGCTGCACTTGCAGCGCGATGACCTGAGCCTGGACCTGTCCGGCCTGTTGCAGCCTCGCGGCGATTGGCCGTTGACGGCCCAGGGCTCCCTCGGCTTGCCAGCTCCTGGTGGTGGTCCCTGGTCCTTGGCGCTGAAGGTCGAAGGCAACCTGCTCAAGATCCTCAAGCTCCACGCCGACAGCAGCGGCTACCTGCAAGGACAGCTGAGTGGTGAGCTGCAACCTCTGGTGGAAAACCTGCCAGCGCAGGTGCGCATCACCGCCGATGGTTTCAAGGCCAGCGCCGATTTGCCGGATACCTTGCAGCTGGATCAACTGGAGCTGACCGGCAACGGCGACTTGAAAAACGGCTATCAGCTCAACGGCAAGGCCAGTTTGCCAGCGGAGCAGGGGCCGGTTGCTTTGCGGCTGCAAGGCAATGTCGACGCCAAAGGCGCACAGATTGCCGCTCTGGACCTGAGTGCCAACGACAAGCAGAACCTCAAGCTCAGCGGGCAGCTTGACTGGAGCACAGGTTTCTCGGCCGAGGCCAAGCTTGCCTGGCTGGATTTTCCCTGGCATCGCCTCTATCCACTGATCGACGAGCCGGCGGTGGCGCTGCGCAGTTTCAACGCGGAAGTGGCTTACCGGGATGGTCATTACCTGGGTAACTTCAAGGGTGACCTCGACGGCCCGGCGGGAGCGTTCAGCCTGAGCAGCCCTTTCAGCGGCGACCTGACCAAGGTCTTCCTGCCGCAGTTCCAGCTCACCGCCGGACAAGGCAAGGCCCAAGGGCATCTGAACCTGCAGTTCGCTGATGGCGTGGCTTGGGATACGGCACTGGATCTGTCAGCCATCAATCCGGCCTATTGGCTGGCGGAGTTGCCCGGTACCCTGGCCGGCCCCTTGCGCAGCCAGGGTGAAATGAAAAATCAACAACTCAAGCTCAACGCCAACCTCGATCTCAAGGGGCGCTTGCGGGGGCAGCCTGCGGTATTGCAGATCAAGGCCGATGGGGCCGGTGAGCAATGGAATCTGAGCGCGTTGGACATCCGCCTGGGAGATAACCGCATCAATGGCTCCGGCAGCCTGCAGCAGAAAATCGCCGGCCAGTTGGAGATCAAGATGCCGCGCCTGGGCCAGCTCTGGCCGCAGTTGCGTGGACAGCTTGACGGTCGGGTGGATCTGGCGGGGACGCTCAAGGCGCCACAGGGCAAGGTGAATCTCTCGGGGCAGCAATTGGCTTTTGCCGATAACCGCCTGCAAAACCTCAAGCTGGATGCCAGCCTCGATGGTGTGCAAAGGGCTCAGGTCGACCTCAAAGGCAGTGGGATTCAGGCGGGCACTACGCAGCTCGGCACCCTGACCCTGGCCGGCCAGGGCGATATCAAGACGCAGAAGTTGCAACTGGATCTGCAGGGCCCGCTGTTGAAGCTGGCGTTGGGACTCGACGGTACTCTGGACCAGGGTAATTGGCGCGGACGCCTGGCCAGTGGCGAGGTGCAGACCGGCGGCCAGGACTGGAAGTTGCAAAGTCCGGCCAAGCTTGCGCGGTTGGCTAACGGCACGATCAATTTTGCTGCCCATTGCTGGGTCAGTGGTGATGCCAGCCTATGCGGCGAAGATCAGCGGCTGATGCCCGATCCGAAGTTGCGCTATCAGCTCAAGCGTTTCCCCATCGACAGTCTGGCCCAGTGGTTGCCCAAGGATTTTGCCTGGAAAGGCCTGCTCAACGCCGATGTGCAACTGGACCTGCCGGCCAGCGGTCCCAAGGGCCAGATCATGCTGGACGCCAGCGGCGGTACCTTGCGCGTCAAGGAGAAGGATCAGTGGCTGGAGTTTCCCTATCAGGCCCTGAAACTCAACACCAGCCTTACTCCGCGACGCATTGACAGCCAGTTGCAGTTCGACGGTGGCAAGCTGGGGGAGCTGATGGTCCAGGCGCAGATCAACCCGCTGCCGAAAAACAAGCCGCTGTCCGGTGAGTTCCGTCTCAGCGGGCTTGATCTGTCCGTGGCGCGGCCATTCGTGCCGATGGTGGAGAAGCTCAGTGGCAGCTTGAACGGCAGCGGTCGTCTGTCCGGCGGGTTGTTGGCACCTCAGGTCAACGGCAACCTGCAGCTCAGTGGCGGACAGGTTTCAGGCTCCGAATTGCCTACCAGTCTCGAAGACTTGCAACTGACCGCGCAGATCGTCGGTGAAAGCGTGCAGCTCAACGGTGGCTGGAAAGCTGGCAAGGCCGGGCAGGGCAGTCTCAGTGGCAGCATCGCCTGGGGCCATGCGCTGATGGTCGACCTGAGCCTCAAGGGCTCGCAGTTACCCGTCACCGTCGAGCCTTATGCGGCACTGGAAGTTGCTCCGGACCTGAAGATCTCGCTGCAGGGCGACAAGCTGGCGATCGACGGCAAGGTGCTGATTCCCAAGGGCCAGATCACCGTGCGTGAACTGCCGCCGTCAACGGTCAAGGTTTCCGATGACACGGTCATCGTCGGCCAGCAGACCGACGAGGGCAAGAAACCCATGGCGATGGCGATGAACATCGATGTGGAAGTCGGTCAGGACAAGCTCAGCTTCGCCGGCTTCGGCCTCACCGCCAACTTGCAGGGGCATGTGCACATTGGCGACAACATGGACACCCGCGGCGAGCTGTGGCTCAACGACGGGCGTTATCGAGCCTATGGCCAGCGCCTGACCGTGCGTCGTGCGCGCCTGCTGTTTGCCGGCCCCATCGACCAGCCGTACCTGGATATCGAAGCGGTGCGCCAGACTGACGACGTGATTGCCGGCATCCGCCTGAGCGGCAGTGCCGAGCAACCGGCGACACAGATCTTCTCTGAGCCGGCCATGAGCCAGGAGCAGGCGCTGTCCTACCTGGTGCTGGGACGGCCACTGAGCTCCACAGGTGAAGATAACAACGTGCTGGCCCAGGCCGCACTTGGTCTGGGATTGATGGGCAGCTCGGAGATCACCGGCGACATCGCGAAGAGCCTGGGGATCCAGGATTTCCAGCTGGATACGCAAGGCAGTGGCAACAACACCAGTGTGGTGGCCAGCGGCAATATTTCCGAGAAGCTCAGCCTGCGTTATGGGGTTGGGGTCTTCGAGCCGGCCAGTACCATCGCCTTGCGCTACAAGCTGAGCAAGAAGGTCTATCTGGAGGCCGCCAGTGGCGTTGCCAGCTCTCTGGACATCTTCTACAAACGCGATTTTTGAGCCTCTGGTGCAGGTAGCGATACACGCGCTACTGCCTGCGGGGTCGGGGCGTGCCGCCCAGCAGGGCCTTTCGAGGCCCTGAGGGCCGCGCCTGCTACCCAGCCAATCAGCGCCGGTGACAGCCGGCAGGGTTTGTCACGGACCCATTCATCAGGTTTGCCTTTCTCGAACATGATCTCCACCGGCTTGCAGGCCGGTGGCGCTGGGCCTTTTGTCGTGAAAATAAATAGCATGCTAATTATTGCGTTGACATTGGCTGCTTAGGCAGTAATATTTCGACACATTCTCCCTGCCTAGGCAGCTAATGGGTGGTCAGATGAAGCACTTCGAACCAGTCGACTTTCACAATTGCCACCTTGGTCTGCTGTTGGGGCGCGCCGCCTTGCTCAAGGACCGGATCCTCGATACCCACATGGAACCCCACGGCATTACCGCCGCGCAGTTCAAGGTGCTGATCATCATGGCCCAGTTCGGCGTCGATACTCCGGCCGAGTTGTGCCGCCACCTGTCCCTGGACAGTGGTTCCATGACCCGGATGCTTGACCGCCTGGAGCAGAAGGACTTTCTCGCCCGTCGGCGCTCCGAAGGTGACCGCCGCCAGGTGCAGCTTGTATTGACGGAAGAAGGGCAGAAGCTCGCCGACCGGTTGCCGCAGATCGGTGCCGACGCGATGAACGAGCTGGCCGGCGCCATTACTCACCAGGAACTGCGGACCCTGGAACAGATTCTCAAGAAAATTTTGCTGGCAGCCGGTGACCCGATCACCGTATTGCGGGTAGGTGATAAATGAGCAGTAGAACCTTGCGTACGCGGGCCAGCCTGGTGCTGCTGGCCATGAGCCTGGCCGGGTGTGCCAGTTACAGCGGCCTGAACACCGAAGGCGTCAGCCTGGAAGCGAAAAGCCTCAAGGCCGGGCAGTCTCTCAGCGGTGTGGCCCTGTCGCCGGCGGCCTGGCCGCAAAGTGACTGGTGGAAAAGCCTTGGCGACAGCCAGCTCGACGGCCTGATCCAGGAAGCCCTGCGGGACAGCCCGGACATGCAGATCGCCAGTGCCCGGGCTCATCAGGCTAGCGCAGCGGCCTACGCCGCAGATGCCGAGCGGATGCCGACCCTGGATGCCAGTGCCGGCATCAGCCGTTCGCGCCTGGCCCGCGATCAAGACCCCTCGGGCATCGGCGGTACCTACGCCACCGTGCGCAATATCGGCGCCAGCTTCAATTACAACTTCGACCTCTGGGGTGGCCAGCGTGCTGCCTGGGAAGCGGCGTTGGGCCAGGCCCGGGCTGCGGAAGTCGATCGTCAGGCCGCCAGCCTGACCCTGGCCGCCGACGTGGCCCGGGCCTACAGCGATCTGGGACGTGCGCACATCGTCCATGACCTGGCGGCCGAAGACCTCAAGCGTACCCGGCAGATGCTCGACCTGAGCCAGCGGCGCTTGAGCTCGGGGATCGACAGCCAGTACCAGTACCAACAGACCGAAAGTCTTGATGCCAGCGCCCAGGCCAGTTTGATCGATGCTGAAAAGCAGCTGCAGAGTGCCAAGATCGCCCTCGCAGTGTTACTGGGCAAAGGACCGGACCGGACCAACGACATTCCCCGGCCCAAGGTGCTGCAAGCCAGCGCAGTGGCGTTGCCATCAACCCTGCCTGCCGAGCTGCTGGGACGTCGCCCGGACCTGATCGCTGCACGTTGGCGGGTCGAGGCCGCGAGCAAGAGCATCGACGCCAGCAAGACCCGCTTCTATCCCAATCTCAACCTGAGTGCCAGTGCGGGTGCCGAGTCGTTGCTGGGGGACGCGATGTTCGGCTCTGCCAGCCGTTTCTTCAGCATTGCGCCGACGATTTCCCTGCCAATTTTCGATGGGGGTCGTCTACGCGCCAGCCTGGATGCGCGGGACGCCGACTATGACCTTGCCGTAGCGCAGTACAACAAGACGCTGGTCACGGCCCTGGGAGATGTCAGCGACAGCATCTCCCAACTGCGTGATATCGGCCGGCAGATTGCTGCCCAGCAGCACGCCACTGATATCGCCCAGGACTCCTACAACACTGTGGTCCAGCGCTTCGGTTCCGGTATCGGCAACTACCTGGACGTGCTGAGCATCGAGCAGCAACTGCTGCAGGCCCAGCGCCAGCTAGCCACGTTGAATGCTCAGCAGATCGACCTGTCGATCCAACTGATGCAGGCGTTGGGGGGCGGTTTCAATACCCAGAACCTGGCCTCGGCCAACTCGACCCCAGCCCCGCAGACTAAATAATTCGAGGTATTTGTCATGGCCACCGCCGACACTCAAGTAACTGAAAACACCCCGGACGCTGGTAATTCCCGCAAGCGCAAAGTCATGCTGCTGGGGCTGGCAGCCATCGTCATACTCGGCGGCCTGGGCGTGTTCGCCTGGCATGAACTCTACGGACGCTGGAATGAAAGTACCGACGATGCCTATGTGAACGGCAACGTGGTGGAAATTACTCCACTGGTCAGCGGCACCGTGGTCAGCATTGGTGCCGATGACGGTGACCTGGTGCATGAAGGCCAGGTGCTGATCAACTTCGACCCCAATGATGCCCAGGTTGGCCTGCAAAGCGCCGAGGCCAATCTGGCCCGCACCGTGCGCCAGGTGCGCGGCCTGTACAGCAATGTCGATGGCATGCGTGCCCAAGTGGCGGCGCAGAAGGCCGCGGTGCAGAAAGCCCAGGACAACTTCAACCGGCGCAAGAACCTGGCCGCCAGCGGGGCGATTTCCCAGGAAGAGCTGTCTCACGCACGTGATGACCTGACTACGGCGCAGAACGCCCTGGCCAATGCCCAGCAGCAACTCAACACCACCAATGCCTTGGTGGATGACACGGTGGTCTCCAACCATCCAGATGTGCAGGCCGCGGCCGCGCAACTGCGCCAGGCCTACCTGACCAATGCCCGCAGCACCCTGATTGCACCGGTTACCGGTTATGTGGCCAAACGCACCGTGCAACTGGGCCAGCGGGTCCAGCCGGGCACCGCGTTGATGGCGGTGATTCCTCTGGACCAGCTGTGGATCGATGCCAATTTCAAGGAAACCCAGCTGCGTGACATGCGCATTGGCCAGCCGGTGGACATCGAAGCGGACATCTACGGCAGTGAGGTGAAATACAGCGGCACTATCGACAGCCTCGGCGCCGGTACTGGCAGTGCCTTTGCCCTGCTGCCGGCGCAGAACGCCACCGGCAACTGGATCAAGATCGTGCAGCGGGTGCCGGTGCGTATTCACGTGAATGCCGAAGAGCTGGCCAAGCACCCGCTACGGGTCGGCCTGTCGACCCTGGTGAAGGTCAACCTGCGGGATCAGAGTGGCCCGGTATTGGCCCAGCAGCCACCGCAAAAAGCCTCTTTCAGCACCAACGTATATGACCGTCAGCTGGGTGAGGCCGATACCCTGATCGCCCGCCTGATCCACGACAACAGCGCGACCATTGGCAAGACTGCCCAGCGCTGATTCGCTAATCCGTCAGCCCCGGCCTCGTCTAGAGGCCGGGGTGCCAGCCTAGCTCCAAAGGATTCGCGATGAGCAATAACGCGTCTTTCACGCCTCCCAGCCTGCTACTGAGTACCATCGGCCTGTCCCTGGCGACCTTCATGCAGGTGCTCGACACCACCATCGCCAACGTGGCGTTGCCGACCATCTCCGGTAATCTCGGGGTGAGTTCGGAGCAGGGCACCTGGGTCATTACCTCGTTCGCCGTGAGCAACGCGATTGCCTTGCCGCTGACCGGCTGGCTGAGCCGGCGTTTCGGTGAGGTGAAGCTGTTTATCTGGGCCACCATCCTGTTTGTGCTGGCCTCGTTTCTCTGTGGTATTGCCACTTCGATGCCGGAGTTGGTGGGTTTTCGTGTGCTGCAAGGGGTGGTGGCGGGGCCGCTGTACCCAATGACCCAGACGTTGCTGATCGCTGTCTATCCGCCAGCGAAAAGGGGCATGGCCCTGGCATTGCTGGCGATGGTCACAGTGGTGGCGCCGATTGCCGGGCCGATACTCGGCGGCTGGATCACCGATAGCTATAGCTGGCCGTGGATCTTCTTCATCAACGTGCCAATTGGCCTGTTTGCCGCGTGGGTAGTCAGGCAGCAATTGAAGGCGCGACCGGTGTTCACCAGTCGTCAGCCTATGGACTACGTCGGATTGCTGAGCCTGATCGTCGGCGTGGGCGCCTTGCAGATCGTCCTCGACAAGGGCAACGATCTGGACTGGTTCGAATCCAACTTCATCATCATCGGCAGCCTGATTTCGGTGATCGCCCTGGCGGTGTTCGTGATCTGGGAAATGACTGATCGTCATCCGGTGGTCAACCTGCGGCTGTTCGCCCACCGCAATTTCCGCATCGGCACCATTGTGCTGGTGGGCGGTTACGCCGGCTTCTTCGGGATCAACCTGATCCTGCCGCAGTGGTTGCAGACGCAGATGGGCTACACCGCGACCTGGGCCGGCCTGGCGGTGGCGCCGATCGGTATCCTGCCGGTGCTGATGTCACCCTTTGTCGGCAAGTACGCCCACAAGTTCGACCTGCGCCTGCTGGCTGGCCTGGCGTTCCTGGCCATCGGTTTGAGCTGCTTCATGCGTGCCGGCTTTACCAGTGAAGTGGATTTCCAGCACATCGCCCTGGTGCAGCTGTTCATGGGGATTGGCGTGGCGCTGTTCTTCATGCCGACCCTGAGCATCCTGATGTCGGACCTGCCGCCACAGCAGATTGCCGATGGTGCGGGGCTGGCGACCTTCCTGCGGACTTTGGGCGGGAGTTTTGCCGCGTCGCTGACGACCTGGATCTGGATTCGCCGGGCGGATCAGCATCATGCCTACATGAGTGAAAGCATGAGCACCTTCGACCCGGTCACTCGGGAGGCACTGAACAATCTTGGTGGTGCCAGCACCAAGGCTTATGCACAACTGGACCAAGTCCTCACCAGCCAGGCGTACATGCTCTCGACGGTGGACTACTTCACCTTGTTGGGGTGGGTGTTCATGGGGCTGATTTTGCTGGTCTGGCTGGCCAAGCCGCCGTTCGCCGCCAAGGCTGGTCCGGCGTCGGCGGGGCATTGATAGTCTTCGTCGCAGGCGCTGGCGTGCGACCGGGCAATGCAAGGCTTTCTGGCCCCTTCGCCGGCAAGCCGGCTCCTACGGTAGGGAATCTGTTGTAGGAGCTGGCTTGCCAGCGAAGGCGTCCGATAGGGCAGTGCAAGGCTTGCGGCCTCTTCGCCGGCAAGCCGGCTCCTACGGTAGGGAATCTTTTGTAGGAGCTGGCTTGCCAGCGAAGGCGTCCGACAGGGCAGTGCAAGGCTTGCGGCCTCTTCGCCGGCAAGCCGGCTCCTACGGTAGGGAATCTGTTGTAGGAGCTGGCTTGCCAGCGAAGGCGTCCGACAGGGCAGTGCAAGGCTTGCTGGCCTCTTCGCCGGCAAGCCGGCTCCTACGGTAGGGAATCTGTTGTAGGAGCTGGCTTGCCAGCGAAGGCGTTCGACAGGGCAGTGCAAGGCTTGCTGGCCTCTTCGCCGGCAAGCCGGCTCCTACGGTAGCGAAGACGTCCGTTCAGGGCGAACCGGGCAACGCCAGTTGCGTCGGTACAAAATCGAACGCTGCCAGCTGAAAACCCTGTTCATCCACCTGCAACGCCCAACCTTGACGGTCCCAGTCCCCCAGCACGATGCGCTTGGCGGCTTGCTCACCAATCTGCAGCTTGTGAATCGCCGGGCGGTGGGTGTGGCCGTGCACCAAGGTGCGTACGCCATGCTCTTGCATCACCCGCGGCACTTCGTCCGGGGTCACGTCGACAATGTCGTTGGCTTTCATGCGGGTCTGGGCGCGGCTCTCGTTACGCAGCTTGCGCGCCAGTTTGCGCCGGGTACGCAGCGGCAGATGCCGCAGAATCCACAGGCTCAGCGGGTTGCGCAGGTAACGACGCATGCGCATGTAGGCCTCGTCACGGGTGCACAGGCTGTCGCCGTGCATCAGCAATACCGGCTCACCGTAGAAGTCGACGACGCTGGGGTCTTTGAGCAGGGTGGCGCCCGCCGCCTTGCAAAAGGCCTGGCCGAGCATGAAGTCGCGATTGCCATGCATCAGGAATACCTGTGTACCGCTGTCGCTGAGCTCGCGCAGTGCCTGGCAAATGGAAAGCTGGTAGGGGGTCATGGCATCGTCGCCGATCCATACCTCGAAGAAGTCCCCGAGGATGTACAGCGCCTCGGCGGCGCGGGCGCGCCCACCGAGTAAATCCAGAAACGCCCGGGTAATATCCGGGCGCGCATCGATCAGATGCAGATCTGAAATCAGCAATATCACTCAACGATCTCGGCTTTCTCGATGATCACGTCGTCTGCTGGTACGTCCTGGTGGCCGGACTTCATGGTGGTGGCCACGCCCTTGATCTTGTCGACCACTTCAGTGCCGGCGATCACTTTGCCGAATACCGCATAGCCCCAGCCCTGTACGGTCTTGCCGCTGTGGTTGAGGAAGCTATTGTCGGCAACGTTGATGAAGAACTGCGCGGAAGCCGAATGCGGCTCCATGGTGCGAGCCATGGCAACGGTGTACTTGTCGTTGGAGAGGCCGTTGTCAGCTTCATTCTGGATGCTTGGGCGCTTGTCTTTCTTTTCCTTCATGCCAGGTTCGAAGCCGCCGCCCTGAACCATGAAGTTACCGATGACGCGGTGAAATACGGTGTTCTCATAGTGACCGGCTTTCACGTACTCGATGAAGTTGGCCACGGTCAACGGGGCTTTCTCGGCGTTCAGTTCCAGCACGATTTCGCCGTGGTTGGTGGTCAGTTTGACTTGGGTCATGGTCGGTACTCTTTATAAGGAAAAGCGTTTTCAAGAAAATCCTGGGTGTCGGGACACGCGAGTGCTCCGAGCCGGTATGGCCATCCTGCAGCCAAGGAGCGCAGTTTAGCGTGACAGCCACGAATTTCGAGGCTGTTTTTTCACTTGCCGGCTATTAATCGCCGCAGTTTTAAAGTTCCGCTCTGTCAGGCGCTTGACAGCATCGGCTATGATATCCGTTTTGATTTGTCAGGCCGCATCCGGCCGCGCACTTGTACGTTCAAGGATCCTATGAGCAAGCCCACTGTCGACCCTACCTCGAATTCCAAGACTGGACCGGCCGTTCCGGTCAACTTCCTGCGCCCGATCATCCAGGCGGACCTGGACTCGGGTAAGCACACGCAGATCGTGACCCGCTTCCCGCCGGAGCCCAACGGCTACCTGCACATCGGTCACGCCAAGTCGATCTGTGTGAACTTCGGTCTGGCCCAGGAATTCGGCGGCGTCACTCACCTGCGTTTCGACGACACCAACCCGGCCAAGGAAGACCAGGAATACATCGACGCCATCGAAAGCGACGTCAAGTGGCTGGGCTTCGAATGGTCCGGCGAAGTGCGCTATGCCTCGCAGTATTTCGACCAGTTGCACGACTGGGCGGTGGAGCTGATCAAGGCGGGCAAGGCCTATGTCTGCGACCTGACCCCTGAGCAAGCCAAGGAATACCGCGGCAGCTTGACCGAGCCGGGCAAGAACAGCCCGTTCCGCGAGCGCTCGGTAGAAGAGAACCTGGACTGGTTCGCACGCATGCGTGCCGGTGAGTTCGCTGATGGCGCACGGGTACTGCGGGCCAAGATCGACATGGCTTCGCCGAACATGAACCTGCGCGACCCGATCATGTATCGCATCCGTCACGCTCACCACCACCAGACCGGTGACAAGTGGTGCATCTACCCGAACTATGACTTCACCCACGGCCAGTCGGATGCCATCGAAGGCATCACCCACTCGATCTGCACCCTGGAGTTCGAAAGCCATCGCCCGCTGTACGAATGGTTCCTCGACAGCCTGCCGGTACCGGCGCACCCGCGCCAGTATGAGTTCAGCCGCCTGAACCTGAACTACACCATCACCAGCAAGCGCAAGCTCAAGCAATTGGTGGACGAGCAGCACGTCAACGGTTGGGACGACCCACGCATGTCGACCCTGTCGGGTTTCCGTCGTCGTGGCTACACGCCCCAATCCATCCGCAACTTCTGCGAGATGATCGGCACCAACCGTTCCGACGGCGTGGTGGACTTCGGCATGCTGGAATTCAGCATCCGTGACGATCTGGACCACAGTGCGCCGCGCGCCATGTGCGTGCTGCGTCCGCTGAAAGTCGTGATCACCAACTACCCGGAAGGCCAGGTCGAGAACCTCGAACTGCCGCGTCATCCGAAAGAAGACATGGGCGTGCGTGCACTGCCATTCGCCCGTGAGATCTATATCGACCGTGACGACTTCATGGAAGAGCCGCCAAAGGGCTACAAGCGCCTGGAGCCGGCCGGTGAAGTGCGCCTGCGTGGCAGCTACGTGATCCGTGCCGACGAGGCGATCAAGGATGCCGACGGCAATATCGTCGAGCTGCGTTGCTCGTATGATCCGGACACCCTGGGCAAGAACCCTGAAGGCCGCAAGGTCAAGGGCGTGGTTCACTGGGTGCCGGCTGCCGCCAGCGTCGAGTGTGAAGTGCGCCTGTACGATCGTCTGTTCCGTTCGGCGAACCCTGAAAAGGCCGAAGACAGCGCCAGCTTCCTCGACAACATCAACCCTGACTCCCTGCAAGTGCTCACTGGTTGTCGTGCTGAACCCTCCCTGGGCAACGCACAGCCGGAAGACCGTTTCCAGTTCGAGCGCGAAGGCTACTTCTGCGCGGATATCAAGGACTCGAAACCAGGTGCTCCGGTATTCAACCGTACTGTGACCCTGCGCGACTCCTGGGGTCAGTGATTCAGTCAAGGAACTAACGTGCTTACGATCTACAACACGCTCACCAAGAGCAAAGAAGTCTTCAAGCCGCTGGATGGCAACAATGTGCGCATGTATGTCTGCGGGATGACCGTGTACGACTACTGTCACATCGGCCATGGCCGCAGCATGGTGGCGTTTGACCTGGTAACCCGCTGGCTGCGGTTCAGCGGTTACAACCTGACCTATGTGCGCAACATCACCGACATCGAAGACAAGATCATCAATCGGGCCCGCGAGAACGGCGAGCCGTTCGATGTGCTGACCGAGCGCATGATCACCGCGATGCACGAGGACGAGGCGCGCCTCAACATCCTCAAACCGGACATGGAGCCGCGGGCCACGGATCATATCCCGGGCATGTTGACGATGATCCAGACCCTGATCGACAAGGGTTACGCATATGCTCCAGGGAATGGCGACGTGTACTACCGCGTCGCCAAGTTCATGGGCTACGGCAAGCTGTCGCGCAAGAAGATCGAAGACCTGCGCATTGGTGCACGGATCGAAGTCGACGAGTCGAAACAGGACCCGCTGGACTTTGTACTGTGGAAAGCCACCAAGCCGGGCGAGCCGAGCTGGGAGTCGCCGTGGGGCGCCGGACGTCCGGGTTGGCACATCGAATGCTCGGTGATGTCCACCTGCTGCCTGGGCGAGACCTTCGACATTCATGGCGGCGGCAGCGACCTGGAATTCCCGCACCATGAAAACGAAATTGCCCAGAGCGAAGCGGCCACCGGCAAGACCTACGCCAACGCGTGGATGCACTGCGGGATGATTCGCATCAATGGCGAGAAGATGTCCAAGTCCTTGAACAACTTCTTCACCATTCGCGATGTGCTCGCCAAGTACCATCCGGAAGTGGTGCGTTACCTGCTGGTAGCCAGCCACTACCGCAGCGCCATCAACTACTCGGAAGACAACCTCAAGGACGCCAAGGGCGCCCTCGAGCGTTTCTACCACGCGCTCAAGGGCCTGCCGAAAGTGGCGCCGGCCGGTGGTGAAGCCTTTGTCGAACGTTTCACCCAGGTGATGAACGACGACTTCGGCACCCCGGAAGCCTGCGCCGTGCTGTTCGAAATGGTGCGCGAGATCAACCGCCTGCGCGAGAGTGATGTCGATGCGGCGGCCGGTCTGGCGGCTCGCCTGAAAGAGCTGGCCAGCGTCCTGGGCGTGCTGCAACTGGAGGCCGATGATTTCCTGCAGGCCGGTGCCGAAGGCCGGGTCGATGCTGCAGAAGTCGAGGCGCTGATTCAGGCTCGCCTGGCGGCCCGTGCCAACAAGGACTGGGCCGAGTCCGACCGGATCCGTGACCAGATCACCGCAATGGGTGTGATCCTGGAAGACGGCAAGGGCGGCACTACCTGGCGTCTGGCTGACTAAGCCGACGTTTGCTGCAACAAGAAACCCGCCTGGTGCGGGTTTTTTGTTGCCCGTAGAACAGTGCCTGCTTGCTCAGGCCAGCGAAGCGAGGCGCTCCACCGTGTCGGGGTAGCGCTCCACCAGGCGTATCAGGGTCGTGGCCTGGGCATTGGGTGTGGCGCGGCCCTGTTCCCAGTTTTCCAGGGTGCGGGTGTTGGTACGCAGGTACATGGCGAATACCGAGCGCGAGAGGTTGAGTTGCTGGCGGATGTGCATCACCTCGGCGGCGGTAATGGGCGGCAGTTTGTCGAGCTTCACTTTATGGCTGCGCAGGGTGATCTTGCCCTGACGTTCCTGGGTGAGGGCGTCGATGCCTTCTACCAGTTCGGAAAAGATGTCACGTTTGGTCATGTCTTCTGGCCTCGATTTCACGTTCCAGCAGTTGTTTGAGCTGTTGTCGCTGCTGCGGTAGCAGGTCGTCCATCTGGTCCTTGTCGAACAAGGTAAAGAGCCAGAACTGCGCTCCTCCGGACCACCAGTAATAAATCACCCTAAGCCCGCCACGCTTGCCCTTGTTGCGTCGCTCATCGACGAAACGCATCTTGCGCAAGCCAGCGGTGCCTTGAATGAGATCACCCGCGTGCGGGTGTTGCAGCAACTCGATCTGCAGTTCGCAGAACAACTCGTCATCAAGGAAGTCCTTTCGGTATCGCTGAAATGCCGGCAGTTCAATAAACAAAGCATTCATATACTACGCTTCCTGCGTACACATTGGAGGGTGCTGCAGCTTTGGTCAACCCCCGCTGAGCGCCGCGTTTGATCTGGCAACAGTTTATGCCGCCAGCCTCTGGCTGAATCTCGGACCAGGCCGCTGCGACAGGAAAGGCAATTCCGAGTTTTGCCGGGAAGAGGGCAGGGCAGGGCCCAGAAACGCAAAACGGCACCCGAAGGTGCCGTTCTGTTTGGTGCGCTGAAGCCTAGGCGATCAACCCGCCAGACCGGAGTGCTGGACCAGGGTCAACAGCGGCTGCGGATAGACGCCGAGGAAGAACGCCAGGACCGCGATGGCCAGCAGCATGACGCCACCGGCTTTCTGTTCCCAGTGCAGTTGTGCATCGACGCGACGCAGGTTCGGCTCGATCAGGAACAGCGTCACCATTACCCGCAGGTAGTAGAAGACGCCGATCGCGCTACCCATGACCAGAGAGCCTACCAACCACCATTGGTGTGCTTCGACACCAGTGGCAATGATGTAGAACTTGCCGATAAAGCCTGCAGTCAGCGGAATGCCGGCCAGGGACAGCATCATCACGGTGAGCACGGCGGTCAGGTACGGACGGCGCCAGAACAGGCCGCGGTATTCGTACAGGGCGTCGGCGTCACGGCCTTTGTACGGTGAAGACATCAGGGTAATTACGCCGAAAGCACCGAGGCTGGTGATCACGTAAGTGACCAGGTATACGCCGATGGCTTCCATCGCCAGGCCCTTGCTTGCCACCAGGGCGATCAGCAGGTAGCCGAAGTGGGCGATGGACGAGTAACCCAGCAGACGCTTGAGGTTGCTCTGGGTCAGCGCCAGCAAGTTGCCTACCAGGATCGACGCAATGGCAATCACCGTCAGCACGTCGCTCAGGATACCGCTGCTGGCCACTGGCGAGAGCTGGAACAGACGCACCAGCACCGCGAACACCGCGACCTTGCTGGCGGTTGCCAGGAAGGCTGCCACTGGGGCTGGAGCGCCTTCGTAGACGTCCGGGGTCCAGAGGTGGAAAGGCACCAGCGACAGCTTGAACGCCAGGCCGATCAGCATCATGCCCAGACCCAGTTGCGCCAGCGGGCTTGGCAGCCCGGTGGCAGCGAGGGCGTGGCCGATGCCGCTGAAGCTCAGGCTGCCGGCTTCGGCGTAGAGCAGTGCCATGCCGAACAACAGGAAGCCTGAGCCGGCGGCCGACAGCACCATGTACTTGATGCCGGCTTCCAGCGAGCGCTTGTTGAAGAAGGCATAGGCTACTAGGCCGTAGACCGGTACCGAGAGCAGTTCCAGGCCGATGAACAGGCCAGCCAGGTTCTGCGCACTGACCAGCACCAGACCACCAGCGGCGGCCAGCAGGATCAGCAGATACAGCTCTTCACGGTTGCCTGGGTAACCGCTGCTGCCATCGCCCAGGTAGGCGTGGGCGAGGGTAACGCAGGCCAGAGTGGCCACCAGGATCAGGGCCATGTACAGGCAGGCGAACTGGTCGATCTGCAGCAGGGGCGTTACTGCCAGTGGTGCGACTTTCAGCACCGGGAAGATCGACAGCAATGCCAGGTTCAGGCCCGCCACTGAAAGCAGGAAGGTCTGGGCGTGGTTGCGACGCCAGGCGATCGCCAACATCACCACCACAAGGGTGGCGCTGGTGATCAACAGCGGCGCCAGGGCGATAAAGTGTTGAATGGTAAAGTCCATAGCGCTCTTACCGGGCCGAAGCGAGTTGAGTGAAGGCGGTGCTGAGCCATTGCTGCACGCCATGCATGGTGGCGGCAGAGGTATCGAGGAACGGTTGCGGGTACACGCCGAGATAGATCAGCAGTACCGCCAGTCCCAGCACCATGATCAGTTCGCGAGCATCCATGCCATGTAGCACGGCGTCCGATTTGGACGGGCCGAAGTAGGCACGGTGGATCATGATCAGCGAGTAGACCGAACCGAACACCAGACCAGAGGTGGCGATCGCGGTGATCCACGGTGCGCTGGCGAAGGTTCCGATCAGGATCAGGAATTCGCCGACGAAGTTGCCGGTGCCCGGCAAGCCCAGGGACGCCGCCGCAAAGAACAGGCTGATGGCTGGCAGGTAGGCAATCTTCGACCACAGGCCGCCCATTTCACGCATGTCGCGAGTATGGGTGCGCTCGTACAACTGGCCGCTGAGAATAAACAGTGCGGCTGCCGAAACACCGTGAGCCAGCATCTGGATCACCGCGCCCTGCAGGGCCAACTGGCTGCCGGAGTAGATGCCGATCAGCACGAAGCCCATGTGGGAAACGCTGGAGAAGGCGATCAGGCGCTTGATGTCGGTCTGAGCGAAGGCCAGGAAGGCCCCGTAGAAGATCCCGACCAGACCCAGGGTCATGGCGATCGGTGCAAACTCAGCCGAAGCATTGGGGAACAGCGGCAGGGCAAAGCGCAGCAGGCCGTAGGCCGCAGTCTTCAGCAGGATACCGGCCAGGTCCACGGAACCGGCGGTCGGTGCCTGGGCGTGAGCGTCAGGCAACCAGGAGTGGAACGGTACCACCGGCAGCTTCACCGCGAAGGCGATGAAGAAGCCGAGCATCAGGATGTACTCGGTGGTGGTCGACATCTTGGTTTTCAGCAACTGGGCGTAATCGAAAGTGATCACCCCGGTGTTGTTGAAGTTGACCAGCACCAGGCCAAGGATCGCCACCAGCATGATCAGGCCGGAAGCCTGGGTGAAGATGAAGAACTTGGTCGCCGCGTAGATCCGGGTTTTCTTGCCGTCCGCCGAGCTGTGACCCCAGAGCGCGATGAGGAAGTACATCGGCACCAGCATCATTTCCCAGAAGAAGAAGAACATGAACAGGTCGAGGGCCAGGAACACGCCGACAACACCGCCCAGAATCCACATCAGGTTCAGGTGGAAGAAGCCCACGTGACGCTGGATCTCTTTCCAGGAGCAGAGTACCGAGAGGATACCCAGCAGGCCGGTCAGCAGGATCATCAACAACGACAGGCCGTCCAGGGCCAGGTGCACGTTGATGCCGAAGCGTTCGATCCAGACATGCTTGAACTCGAGGGCCCAAGTCGGATCGACGCCAGGTGCCGGAGCGAATGAATAATTACCGTGGGACCACAGCCAGAGGCCGAGGGCGAGTTCCAGGGTCATGGTCAACAGCGCAATCCAGCGCGGGAGGGTGGCGCCGAAGCGCTCAGCCATCCAGCACAGCAGGCCGCCGATGAAGGGGATCAGGATTAGCCAAGGCAGAATCATGACGGGCTCAATTCCTTTCGCAAGTTCGCAAGGTTCATATCAGACCGCTACCAGCACGATGGCGCCGATGACCAGCACGGCACCAGCTGCCATCGAAGCGGCGTACCAACGCAGTTGACCGGTTTCGGTACGGCTCAGGGAGTTGTGGCCCCCTTTGGCTATACGCGGGATCAAACCGATGGTTTGATCGAACGGGTCCTTGCGCAGTACATGGCTGATGGCCAGGTATGGCTTGACGAACAGTTTGTCGTAGATCCAGTCGAAGCCCCAGGCGGCGAACCACCAGGCCGAGAGCAGACGCCCAATGCCGCTGTTGGCGATGGCAGTGACGACGCGACGCTTGCCGAGGAACAACAGGGCTGCCAGCAGGATACCGGCCAGGGCGATGGCGCCCGAGGCGATTTCCAGGCTGTGCTTGGCTTCGCCGCCGGCATGCCCAATGCTTTGCGGCAGTACGCCGTGCAGCGGTGGGGTGATCATGGCGCCGATGGCGGTGGACAGGATGATCAGCACCGACAGGGGCAGCCAGTGGGAGATCCCGTGACCGGCGTGGGCTTCAGTCTTGGCTTCACCGTGGAAGGTGATGAAGATCAGGCGGAAGGTGTACAGCGAGGTCATGAACGCACCCACCAAGCCGGCGTACAGCAGGCCATGGTTGCCGCTGGCGAAGGCTTCCCAGAGGATCTCGTCCTTGGAGTAGAAGCCCGCAGTCACCAGTGGCAGGGCCGCAAGGGCCGCGCCGCCGACGATGAAGCTGGCATAGGCCAGTGGCAGCTTTTTCCACAGACCGCCCATCTTGAAGATGTTCTGCTCGTGGTGGCAGGCAACGATCACCGCACCGGAAGCAAGGAACAACAGGGCCTTGAAGAAGGCGTGGGTCATCAGGTGGAAGATCGCGCCATCCCAGGCACCAACGCCCAGGGCCAGGAACATGTAGCCGATCTGGCTCATGGTCGAGTAGGCAAGGATGCGCTTGATGTCGGTCTGTACCAGCGCGGCGAAGCCGGCCAGTACCAGGGTCACACCGCCGACCACGCCCACCAGGTGCAGGATGTCCGGCGCCAGGGTGAACAGGCCGTGGGTCCGGGCGATCAGGTAGACGCCAGCAGTCACCATGGTTGCAGCGTGGATCAGTGCCGATACCGGGGTCGGGCCGGCCATCGCATCCGCCAGCCAGGTTTGCAGTGGCAGTTGTGCCGATTTACCGACAGCACCGCCCAGCAGCATCAGGGTCGCCAGGGTGATCCAGAAGTCGCCGGCCTGGAATTTCTGCGGTGCCAGCACCAGCAGTTCCTGGATGTTCAGCGTGCCCACCTGTTGGAACAGGATGAACAGGCCGATGGCCATGAACACGTCGCCGATACGGGTAACGATAAAGGCCTTGAGTGCAGCGTTACCGTTGTTGCGGTTGCTGTAGTAGAAACCGATCAACAGGTAGGAGCACAGACCCACGCCTTCCCAGCCGAAGTACAGGAACAACAGGTTATCGCCCAGGACCAGGAACAGCATGCTGGCGATAAACAGGTTGGTGTAGGCGAAGAACCGCGAGTAACCGGCTTCACCGCGCATGTACCAGGAGGCAAACAGGTGGATCAGGAAGCCGACACCGACCACGACGCCGAGCATGGTGATCGACAGACCGTCGATATACAGGGCGAAGTTCGGGGTGAAACCCTCTACTGCCATCCACTGCCACAACACCAGGGTGTAGTGGCCACCTTCAGGAGGCGCGACGTTGAATTGCCAGATCACATAGGCGGCCACGATGGCCGAGAGGCCGATGGAGCCGACGCCGATCAGGGCCGCAAGGTTTTCCGAGATGCGTCCACGGGAGAACGACAGCAGCAGAAAGCCGATCAGGGGGAATAGGAAAGTCAGAAAGATAAGGTTCATCCGCGCATCTCGCTGGCAGCGTCGATATCAAGCGTATGGAAGCGGCGATACAGTTGCAGCAGGATCGCCAGGCCAATACTGGCTTCGGCGGCTGCGAGGCTGATCACCAGGATGAACATGACTTGTCCATCCGGCTGCGCCCAGCGGGCGCCGGCAACGATGAAGGCCAATGCAGAGGCATTCATCATTACTTCCAGGCTCATCAATACGAAGAGAATGTTGCGGCGGACCATCAGGCCGACCAGACCGAGGCAGAACAGGATGCCGGCAACTGCCAGGCCATGTTCCATTGGGATAGTACCCAGAGAGATATCAGGCATGGGGTTACTCCTTCGCCTCGTTGCGGCCCAGGTGGAACGCCGTGACGGCTGCAGCGAGCAGCAGCATCGAGGCGAGTTCGACCACCAGCAGATAAGGGCCGAACAGGCTGATGCCCACGGCCTTGGCGCTGACGGTGGTGTGGCCGATGCCGGCACCGCTCTGGTGGCTGAACAGTACGTACAGCAGTTCAGCCAGCAGCAGGGCACCGAGAATCACCGGACCGATCCAGATGCCCGGCGTGAGCCAGATGCGCTCTTGCTGGGCGGCGGCCGGGCCGAGGTTGAGCATCATCACCACGAACACGAACAGCACCATGATGGCGCCGGCGTAGGCGATCACTTCCAGGGCACCGGCGAACGGCGCGCCGAGGCTGAAGAAGGTCATCGCCACGGCGATCAGCGAAATGATCAGGTAGAGCAGGGCGTGCACAGGGTTGGTGTTAGTCACCACTCGAAGCGTGGAAACCACTGCAACACCTGACGCGAAATAGAAAGCGAATTCCATCTTTCTTCCTTAAGGCAGCAAGCTCTTCACGTTGATCGGTTCGGCTTCATTCTGCGCGGAGCCCTTCGGCTTCCCGGCAATGGCCATACCTGCAACACGATAGAAGTTGTAATCAGGGTTCTTTCCGGGACCGGAGATCAGCAGATCTTCTTTCTCGTAAACCAGATCCTGACGTTTGAACTCGGCCATCTCGAAATCCGGTGTCAGCTGGATCGCGGTGGTCGGGCAGGCTTCCTCGCAGAGGCCGCAGAAAATGCAGCGCGAGAAGTTGATGCGGAAGAAGTCCGGGTACCAGCGACCGTCTTCGGTTTCAGCTTTCTGCAGCGAGATGCAACCCACCGGGCAGGCCACGGCGCACAGGTTGCAGGCTACACAGCGCTCTTCGCCATCGGGGTCGCGGGTCAGCACGATGCGGCCACGGTAGCGCGGCGGCAGGTAGACCGGCTCTTCGGGGTATTGCAGGGTGTCGCGCTTGCGAAAGCCATGGCCGAAGACCATCACCAGGCTGCGCAACTGGGTACCAGTACCCTTAACGATGTCGCCAATATATTTGAACATGGGTCAAATCCTCACTGAACCGCGCCCGCTGGCGTGTTCAACAACACGACCGCAGCGGTCACCAGCAAATTGATCAGGGTCAGCGGCAGGCAGAATTTCCAGCTGAAATCCATCACCTGGTCATAACGCGGACGCGGGATGGAGGCGCGCAGCAGAATGAACAGCATGATGAAGAACGCGGTCTTCAGGGCAAACCAGATGAACGACAGTTGCGGCAGGATGCCGAA
Source organism: Pseudomonas sp. Fl5BN2 (assembly GCF_009908205.1). Lineage (NCBI taxonomy): Bacteria > Pseudomonadati > Pseudomonadota > Gammaproteobacteria > Pseudomonadales > Pseudomonadaceae > Pseudomonas > Pseudomonas sp. Fl5BN2. The sequence goes on from NZ_JAAARL010000012.1 coordinate 131,345, forward strand.
CGGACCGTGCCAGCCACCGAAGAACAGGGTGACCAACAGTGCCGAGATCAAGATGATGCCGATGTACTCGCCAACGAAGAACATGCCCCATTTCATGCCGGCGTATTCAATATGGTAGCCGTCGGCCAGTTCCTGTTCCGCTTCCGGCTGGTCGAAGGGGTGACGGTGAGTCACGGCCACGCCAGCGATGAAGAAGGTACAGAAGCCGAAGAACTGCGGAATGATGAACCACAGGTTCTGCGCCTGGTACTCGACGATGTCGCGCATGTTGAACGAACCGACCTGGACCACGATGCCCATCAGCGCCAGGCCCATGAACACTTCATAGGACACGGTCTGGGCCGAAGCCCGCAGGGCACCCAGCAAGGCGAACTTGTTGTTGCTCGACCAGCCGGCGAACAGCACCGCGTAGACCGACAGGCCGGCCATGGCGAAGAAGAACAGCAGGCCGATGTTCAGGTCCGCCACGCCCCAGGTCGGGGTGATCGGGATGATCGAGAAGGCGATCAGCAAGGCGCTCATGGCCACTACCGGCGCCAGGGTGAAGATCACCTTGTCGGCGAACGGTGGGGTCCAGTCTTCCTTGAAGAACATCTTCAGCATGTCGGCGGCGATCTGGAACATGCCGAATGGGCCAACGCGGTTCGGACCGTAACGGTCCTGCCACCAGCCCAGCAGGCGACGCTCGACAAAGCTCAACAGTGCACCTGCGACCACCACGGCCAGCAGAATGACGATGGCCTTGATCACGGTCAGGATCACGTCGATCACTTCAGGGGTAAACCAACTCATTGCGCCGCCTCCTGCAGACCGTCAACGGATTTGCCAAAGATAGCCGGAGGGATCCCCGGCAGACCGGCTGGCAGGCCTACCAGGCCGGCACCCAGCTCTTCGTTGATACGCAGCGGCAGACGCAGGGTCTGGCCGGCCACGTTCACCGCGAGCAAGGCGCCATCGTTGACACCCAGGCGATCGGCCTCGGACTTGGCCAGGGCCACATAGGCTGCAGGGATGCGTTCCTGCACCGGAGCGGCTTTCGAAGAGTTCTCCTCACTGCCGAACAGATGGTAGAACGGCACGGCTTGCCAGGTGCCCTGCGCCGGGGAGAAGGCCCGCGGTACGCTGGCGAACCAGCTGAGGCGGTCGCCCTGGCTTTCGATCAGGCGAGTACCCGGGTCACCGGCACGCAGGTGGCCACCGACTTCGTCCTGGAACTTGTTCCAGGCCTGTGGCGAGTTCCAGCCTGGCGACCAGGCGAATGGTACTTGCGAGCGCGGTTCGGCAGAGCCCGAGTAACCTTCCATGGAGTAGGCGAAGGCGGTATCCGGGTCTTGCGGGGTACGCGGTTCGTGCACGCTCTGGTTGGCGCGCATGGCGGTACGGCCGCTGTAGCGCAGCGGTTCGCGAGCCAGTTTCATGCCCTTGATACGGAACGCCGCGGAAGGTGCGGCTTCGACGATGCTGGCCAGTTGCGCAGTGCTCGCGGCGCAGGCAGCGGTCACGTGGTCCAGCTGGGTCCAGTCCACCGGCTTGTCCAGCAAGGTAGAGCGCAGGGCATGCAGCCAACGCCAGCCTTCGTGGACCATGATGCTGGCGTCCAGGTAGGTCGGGTCGAAGACCTGGAAGAAGCGCTGGGCGCGACCTTCCTGACTGACCAGGGTGCCGTCGCCTTCGGCGAAGCTCGCCGCCGACAGCACCAGGTGCGCACGCTCAAGGGTGGCGGTCTGTTGGTGATCGGCAACGATTACCACCTTCGCCGCGCTCAGCGCTGCATCCACCGTGGCCGCATCGGTGCGGGTGTACAGGTCGTTTTCCAGCACTACGATGGCGTCGGCACGGCCAGAGATCACCGCTTGCAGGGCTGCGTCCAGGGATTCGCCGCCGAGCATGGCCAGGCCGAGGCTGTTGGCCTCTGGCACCACCAGGCTGATGGAGCCGGCTTTCTCGCGCAGCTTCAGGGCCTTGGCGATGTTGGCCGCGGCTTCGATCAATGCCTTGGAACCCAGGGAAGTACCGGCAATGATCAGCGGACGCTTGGCTGCCAGCAGGGCATCGGCGATGCGCTTGGCCAGTTCCAGGGCGTCGCTGTCCAGGCCTTCCACGGCAGGGGCGCTGGCGTCGATGGCGTGGGCCACGGCGAAACCGATGCGCGCCAGGTCGTCGGGAGCGGCGTGTACACACTCCTCGGCGATGTCGTCGAGCTTGGTTTCAGCCAGGCTGGCAATGAACAGTGGGTTCAGTGCGTGCTGGCCGATGTTTTTAACGGCGGCGTCGAGCCACGGCTGAACGCGCATGGCGTCGGCCATTTCCTCGGCCTTGCCCTTGACCGACTGGCGCAGGGCCAGGGCCATGCGGGCGGCGGTCTGGGTCAGGTCTTCGCCAAGGACGAAGACCGCGTCGTGGTCTTCGATGTCGCGCATGTTCGGAACCGGCAGCGGGCTGTCGTTCAGAACCTGCAGCACCAGGCGGATGCGCTCCAGCTCGGAGGCCTCGATACCCGAGTAGAAGTGCTCGGCGCCCACCAGTTCACGCAGTGCGTAGTTGCTTTCCAGGCTGGCGCGAGGCGAGCCGATACCGACGATATTGCGACCGCGCAACAGATCGGCGGCCTGGTCCAGTGCCTGGTCCAGGGTCAGCTTGGTGCCGTCGGCCAGGCGGGGCTGGCGTGGACGGTCCTTGCGGTTGACGTAGCCATAACCGAAACGGCCACGGTCGCAGAGGAAGTACTGGTTCACCGAGCCGTTGTAGCGGTTCTCGATGCGGCGCAGCTCGCCGTAGCGCTCGCCCGGGGAGATGTTGCAACCGCTGGAGCAGCCATGGCAGATGCTCGGTGAGAACTGCATGTCCCACTTGCGGTTGTAGCGCTCGGAGTGAGTCTTGTCGGTGAACACACCGGTCGGGCAGACCTCGGTGAGGTTGCCGGAGAACTCGCTTTCCAGCACGCCGTCTTCAACGCGCCCGAAGTACACGTTGTCGTGGGCGCCGTACACACCGAGGTCAGTGCCGCCGGCGTAGTCCTTGTAGAAGCGCACGCAGCGATAGCAGGCGATGCAGCGGTTCATCTCGTGGGAAATGAACGGGCCGAGGTCCTGGTTCTGGTGGGTACGCTTGGTGAAGCGATAACGGCGCTCGTTGTGGCCGGTCATCACTGTCATGTCTTGCAGGTGGCAGTGACCGCCTTCCTCGCAGACCGGGCAGTCGTGCGGGTGGTTGGTCATCAGCCATTCTACGACGCTGGCGCGGAAGGCCTTGGACTCTTCATCGTCGATGGAGATCCAGGTGTTGTCGGTGGCTGGGGTCATGCAGGACATGACGATACGACCACGGGTGTCGTTCTCGTCGGTGTATTGCTTGACCGCGCACTGGCGACATGCGCCGACGCTACCTAAAGCTGGGTGCCAGCAGAAATAAGGGATGTCGAGGCCTAGTGACAGACATGCCTGTAACAGGTTGTCTGCCCCATCGACTTCGAGCGCTTTGCCGTCTACGTGGATAGTGGCCATGGTTCAAAGTTCTTCGTTGGCCCGGTGTCAGCGGGCGTGGCTAATGGAATCTTGTTATCCGTACGAGTCAACACAGCCGTTCACGGCGTCATCGCACGTCAAGCGCAGGGCACGGGCCCGGCGCCTTTATAGGTGTTACGCGCCGACTACGATCGGACGTGCCAGAGGCGGGACAGCAGCGCTGGTGGGCGCAATGCCGGCTTCGAACTCTGGACGGAAATACTTGATGGCGCTGCCCAATGGTTCCACGGCACCCGGTGCGTGAGCACAGAAGGTCTTGCCCGGGCCGAGGAAACCCACCAGACCCAGCAGGGTCTCGATGTCGCCGGGTTGACCTTCGCCGTTCTCGATGGCCATCAGCAGCTTGACGCTCCAGGGCAGGCCGTCGCGGCAAGGGGTGCAGAAGCCGCAGGATTCGCGGGCGAAGAACTGTTCCATGTTGCGCAGCAGGGACACCATGTTGACGCTGTCGTCCACGGCCATGGCCAGGCCGGTACCCATGCGGGTGCCCACCTTGGCGATGCCACCGGCGTACATTTGTGCGTCCAGGTGCTCCGGCAACAGGAAGCCGGTACCAGCGCCGCCAGGTTGCCAGCACTTGAGCTTGAAGCCGTCGCGCATGCCGCCGGCGTAGTCTTCGAACAGCTCGCGCGCGGTGACGCCAAATGGCAGCTCCCACAGGCCAGGGTTCTTCACTTTGCCGGAGAAGCCCATCAGCTTGGTGCCGTGGTCCTCACTGCCTTCACGGGCCAGGGATTTGTACCACTCCACGCCGTCGCCGATGATCGCCGGCACGTTGCACAGGGTCTCGACGTTGTTCACGCAAGTCGGCTTGCCCCACACGCCCACGGCGGCAGGGAAGGGCGGCTTGGAGCGCGGGTTGGCGCGGCGGCCTTCCAGAGAGTTGATCAGTGCGGTTTCTTCACCGCAGATGTAACGTCCGGCGCCGGTATGGACGAACAGCTCGAAATCGAAACCGCTGCCGAGGATGTTCTTGCCCAGCAGGCCGGCGGCCTTGGCTTCTTCCACGGCGCGACGCAGGTTCGCGGCGGCGGTGGTGTACTCGCCACGCAGGAAGATGTAGCCGCGGTAGGTCTTCAATGCGCGAGCACTGATCAGCATGCCTTCGATCAGCAGATGGGGCAGTTGCTCCATCAGCATGCGGTCCTTCCAAGTGTTGGGCTCCATTTCATCCGCGTTGCACAGCAGGTAGCGGATGTTCATGGATTCGTCTTTGGGCATCAGGCCCCACTTCACCCCAGTGGGGAAGCCTGCACCGCCGCGACCCTTGAGGCCCGCGTCCTTGACGGTCTGCACAATGTCGTCCTGGGACAGGTCGGCAAAGGCCTTGCGGGCCGCTGCGTAGCCGTTCTTCGTCTGGTACTCGTCGAGCCACACGGGCTCGCCGTCGTCACGCAGGCGCCAGGTCAGGGGGTGGGTTTCTGCGCTGCGCTGGATGCGGTTTGCAGGACCGAAAGAGGTCAGGGTCATACGTAGCCCTCCAACAGTTTGGCCACGCCAGCAGGCTGTACGTCGCCGAAAGTGTCGTCATCGATCATCAGTGCCGGGGCCTTGTCGCAGTTGCCCAGGCAGCACACCGGCAGCAGGGTGAAGCGGCCGTCGCTGGTGGTCTGGCCGAGGCCGATGCCCAGCTCGCTCTGGATCTGGCTGACTACCGATTCATGGCCGCCGATGTAGCAGACCATGCTGTCGCAGACGCGAATGATGTGGCGGCCTACCGGCTGACGGAAGATCTGGCTGTAGAACGTCGCCACGCCCTCCACGTCGCTGGCCGGAATGCCGAGGATCTCGCCGATGGCGTAGACCGCGCCATCTGGCACCCAGCCCCGCTCCTTCTGGACGATCTTCAGGGCTTCGATCGACGCCGCGCGCGGGTCTTCGTAGTGATGCATCTCGTGCTCGATGGCCGAGCGCTCGGTTTCGCTCAGGGCGAAACGGTCTGTCTGGATAAGCGTGCTGTTCATGCTTAGCGGTCCACGTCGGCCATAACGAAGTCGATACTACCCAGGTACGCGATCAAGTCCGCGACCATGCTGCCTTTGATCACCGAAGGGATCTGCTGCAGGTGCGGAAAGCTTGGGGTACGGATCCGGGTGCGATAGCTCATGGTGCCGCCATCGCTCGTCAGGTAATAACTGTTGATGCCCTTGGTCGCTTCGATCATCTGGAAGGATTCGTTGGCCGGCATTACCGGGCCCCACGAAACTTGCAGGAAGTGCGTGATCAAGGTCTCGATGTGCTGCAGGGTGCGCTCTTTCGGTGGCGGCGTGGTCAGCGGGTGATCCGCCTTGTACGGGCCTTCCGGCATGTTGCGCATGCATTGGTCGATGATCTTGATGCTCTGGCGCATTTCTTCGACGCGAACCATGCAACGGTCGTAGGCATCGCCATTGGCCGCCAGCGGCACTTCGAACTCGAAATTTTCGTAGCCGGAGTAAGGGCGGGCCTTGCGCAGGTCGAAATCGCAACCGGTGGAGCGCAGGCCGGCACCGGTGACGCCCCATTCCAAGGCTTCCTTGGTGTTGTAGGCGGCAACGCCGATGGTCCGGCCCTTGAGGATACTGTTCTGCAGGGCAGCCTTGGTGTATTCGTCGAGGCGCTTGGGCAGCCATTCGACGAAGTCCTTGACCAGCTTGTCCCAGCCGCGCGGCAGGTCGTGGGCGACGCCACCGATGCGGTACCAGGCCGGGTGCAGACGGAAACCGGTGATGGCTTCGATCACCGTGTAGGCCTTCTGGCGGTCGGTGAAGGTGAAGAACACCGGAGTCATGGCGCCGACGTCCTGGATGTAGGTACCCAGGAACAGCAGGTGGCTGGTGATACGGAAGAACTCGGCCATCATGATGCGGATGACGTCGACCTTCTCCGGCACCTTGATGCCGGCCAGCTTCTCTACCGACAGAACATACGGCAGGTTGTTCATCACCCCACCGAGGTAGTCGATACGGTCGGTGTAGGGGATGAAGCTGTGCCACGACTGGCGCTCAGCCATCTTCTCGGCGCCACGGTGGTGGTAGCCGATGTCCGGTACGCAGTCGACGATCTCTTCGCCGTCCAACTGCAGGATGATACGGAAGGCACCGTGGGCCGAAGGGTGGTTCGGGCCCAGGTTGAGGAACATGTAGTCCTCGTTGGCGCCGGAGCGTTTCATGCCCCAGTCTTCCGGACGGAAGCGCGCAGCTTCTTCTTCCAGCTGTTGCTTGGCCAGGTTCAGGGTGAACGGATCGAACTCGGTAGCCCGGGCAGGGAAGTCCTTGCGCAGCGGGTGACCTTCCCAGGTCGGCGGCATCATGATGCGCGACAGGTGCGGGTGGCCGGCAAAGTCGATGCCGAACATGTCCCAGACTTCACGCTCGTACCAGTTGGCGTTGGGCCAGATACCGGTCACGGTCGGCAGGCTGAGGTCGCTCTCGGACAAGGCAACCTTGATCATCACGTCGCTGTTACGTTCGATCGACAGCAGGTGATAGAAGACGCTGAAGTCGGCACCTGGCAGGCCTTGGCGCTTGGTGCGCAGGCGCTCGTCCACGCCGTGCAGGTCATAGAGCATGACGTACGGCTTGGGCAGGTTGCGCAGGAAGGTCAGGACTTCGACGAGTTTGGCGCGGGTAACCCAAAGCACCGGCATGCCGGTGCGGGTGGCCTGGGCGGTGAACGCCTCAGGGCCAAAACGGTTATTCAGTTCGACGACCACATCCTGGTCGTCAGCCTTATAAGGCGGGATGTACAGAGCACTGCCTGTAGTCATGATTTTTTATCGCTTTCGGTCAACGTAAAGAGTGAAGCCAGTGTCGTTTCGAGAACGGATCTGGATCAGACTTCGTCAGGGCTGCGCAGGTTGGTGACCTGAATACGCTGTTCGCGGCGCTGCTCCTTTTGCGAAGGCATCTCGGCGCGATACACGCCTTGATCACCGACGACCCAGGAAAGTGGGCGACGCTCCTTGCCAATCGACTCTTGCAAGAGCATCAGACCTTGCAGGAAAGCTTCAGGGCGGGGCGGGCAGCCAGGCACGTAGACGTCCACGGGCAGGAACTTGTCCACCCCCTGAACCACGGAGTAGATGTCGTACATGCCACCGGAGTTGGCGCACGAACCCATGGAGATAACCCATTTTGGCTCGAGCATTTGCTCATAGAGACGCTGAATGATCGGCGCCATCTTGATGAAGCAGGTACCGGCAATAACCATGAAGTCCGCCTGACGCGGCGAAGCCCGGATCACCTCGGCGCCAAAGCGCGCGATGTCGTGGGGCGCCGTGAAGGCGGTGGTCATTTCCACGTAGCAGCAGGACAGGCCGAAGTTGTATGGCCACAGGGAGTTCTTACGCCCCCAGTTGACCGCGCCGCTCAGCACGTCTTCCAGCTTGCCCATGAAGATGTTTTTGTGGACCTGATCTTCTAACGGATCGGAAACGGTTTCCCGTTCGCCGATCGGGTACTGATCGTTAGGAGCATCGGGGTCGATCCTGGTGAGATTGTATTGCATCGCCAAAGCCTCATTGTTTTAGCTTCGCCTGCCGCTTACGACGACCTTCCGGAGCCCAATCAAGAGCCCCCACCCGCCAAAGGTAGACAAGACCTGCCAACAGAATTGCTATGAAAACGAGAGCTTCGACGAATCCGGTCCAGCCACTTTCGCGGACGGACACAGACCAGGCAAAGAGAAAGAGGGCTTCGATATCGAAGATCACGAAGAGCATCGCGACCAGATAGAATTTGGCTGAGAGCCGCAAGCGGGCGCCACCGGTAGGTAGCATGCCGGACTCGAACGGTTCATTTTTGCTGCGGCCCCAGGCTTTTGATCCGAGGAGGCTGGAGACACCGAGCATGAAGGCGCAAAGGCCGACAACACCCAGAAGGAAAATGGCAAAGCCCCAGTTGTGGGCCATGAGTCCTGTCGCTTCGGGCATGCTGGTAATCCTTAACAGAGAGCAAGAGTCTCTGAGCTTGATAAAGAAATAAAGCAGTGACGATATGTCGCAGCGCAATCAATCGCGCTGATTTTATGGCTAAACACCGGGCAAGTAAAATTTCTAAAGCGAAATTGTTTATCGTAATAAGGACATAGCTCACCTATGTAGCCCCGTAAGCCGCGGCCTGCGGGCATTAGCGGAGGTTTTGTTAATTATGTTTTGTTGCCTCTGTAACGAAAGTTACATTAGCTAAATGATAATCAATATTGTTTGGGTGGCTTTTTAAACTGCTTTCCTCTGGCAAGTGGGAAAGTTGCTTCTTACATGGCTGTTACTGCAAGTAGCAGGGGCGCACCTTTTAACCTGTTTTGCTCCTCGCGACCCCGCTCTGGATCAATGTTTTTTACGCTTTTTTTGCTATGAGCCGGTTGATGGCGAATTTTTGCCGCGTGGGGCGGTGTTGTGGGAAAGAGGGAGGATGTCGGCAAGTCAGCGCCTGCAGGCGAAGACGAAAAAGCCCAGGCAAAAAAACGCCCCGAACCAGTCGGGGCGTCAGTTGTACGGCAATGCAGTTAGCTTTCTACCGGGTCTGCATTGGCCGCTCGATCAAGCCGTGAGGCTGAATCAGTGGAACTGTTCTTCTTCGGTGGAACCTGTCAGTGCGGTCACCGAGGACGAGCCGCCCTGGATCACGGTAGTCATGTCGTCGAAGTATCCGGTGCCCACTTCCTGCTGGTGCGCCACGAAGGTGTAGCCCTTGGCGGCGTCAGCGAATTCCTGCTCTTGCAGCTTCACGTAGGCGGTCATGTCGTTGCGGGCGTAATCGTGCGCCAGGTTGAACATGCTGTGCCACATGTTGTGGATGCCAGCCAGGGTGATGAACTGGTGCTTGTAGCCCATGGCGGACAGCTCGCGCTGGAACTTGGCGATGGTCGCGTCGTCCAGGTTCTTCTTCCAGTTGAAGGAAGGCGAGCAGTTGTACGACAGGATCTGGTCCGGGTATTCCTTCTTGATCGCTTCAGCGAAGCGACGAGCCTCGTCCAGGTCCGGCTTGGCGGTTTCGCACCAGATCAGGTCGGCATAGGGGGCGTAAGCCAGGCCGCGGGCGATAGCTTGGTCCAGGCCTGCGCGTACCTTGTAGAAGCCTTCCGGGGTGCGGGTGCCCGTCACGAACGGCTGATCGTAAGGGTCGCAGTCCGAAGTCAGCAGGTCGGCGGCGTTGGCGTCGGTACGGGCCAGGATGATGGTCGGTACGCCGGCAACGTCGGCTGCCAGGCGGGCAGCGGTCAGTTTCTGCACGGCTTCCTGAGTCGGCACCAGTACCTTGCCGCCCATGTGGCCGCATTTCTTCACCGAAGCCAGCTGGTCTTCGAAGTGCACGCCGGCAGCGCCTGCCTCGATCATGCTCTTCATCAGCTCGTAGGCGTTCAGTACGCCGCCGAAACCGGCTTCAGCATCGGCAACGATTGGCGCGAAGTAGTCGATGTAGCCCTCGTCGCCCGGGTTCTTGCCGGCTTTCCACTGGATCTGGTCGGCGCGACGGAACGAGTTGTTGATGCGCTTGACCACGGTTGGCACCGAGTCCACCGGGTACAGCGATTGGTCGGGGTACATGGATTCGGCGGAGTTGTTGTCCGCAGCCACTTGCCAGCCGGACAGGTAGATCGCCTGGATACCGGCTTTAACCTGTTGCACAGCCTGGCCGCCGGTCAGGGCGCCCATGCAGTTGACGAAATCTTTCTCAGGACGGAAGGACGGCTTGGCGCCTTGGGTGACCAGGTTCCAGAGCTTCTCGGCGCCCATGCGTGCCAGGGTGTGCTCGGGTTGAACCGAGCCACGCAGACGGACCACGTCGGCAGCGGAGTAGGCGCGAGTCACGCCTTTCCAGCGCGGGTTTTCAGCCCAGTCTTTTTCAAGGGCTGCAATTTGCTGTTCGCGTGTCAGTGCCATGGAGATAAACCTCGTCGCGTCTTGGGTGAAAGTCGTTCTTGAGTGGAAAATTCTCGCTCCACCAGTTACGCAGCTTTGAAAGGTGCGTAGTTGGCTGTTCGCTGACCAGGAAGCTTAGGTGGTCAAGTCGGGTCTGGCGGGGATGGCGACGGGTGAACGATGGGCTCGAGGTGGAAAGTGAGCAGGTGAAGGCTGGCTGCGGTGCGCATTCCGGCGTCGTGGGCCTTCATACGTTCCATCAGTGTGTTGCCGATCGACCTAATTACGCTTCCGTCCCTCGGGACAACTTCGTTCCAGTCGCAATCTCGTCAAACACACCTTGTGGGCGGTACAGACACGAATCGGCTCAGGTGGGTAGGTTAGAGCGACGATCCGAAGGCCCTTGCCAGGGCCCCTGATTAGCGGGAGCGAGGCCATCATGCCCGCGGTTTTTTGGCTCGTCAAATGTTTTGTAGTGCTTTTTTTGTGGCACTACATCTTTGGTCTAATACGACTAATCAGTCAGTTTTTGGTGCTTTAGTCCAGGGCGTCGACCTTGACTCGCAAGGTCATGTCATCCCGGCCTTGAGTCGAGTAGCTGCGGCCCAGGCCCTGTTTGTCGGCCTGAGTCTGACGATTGACCCCGGCCAGGGTGATCCATTCGCCAAGGCGGCCGCTGACGGTTGTGTCGGTGCTTTGCACGTTCACTACATCCGGGCGTTCCTGGCTCATGCGATCACGGTTGGTGCTGATGCTCAGGTGTACGGTTTCACCCGTCACGCTGGCGGTGACATAGAAGCCCTGGGTGACATTGCGATACTGGGTCTGGTTCTGCAGGCGTCCATAAGGATCGGTCTGGGTGGTAGTCAGGGGCACGCTCTGGCCAACCTGGATCAATGCCGGCACGCCCTCGCTGGCCTGAACCTGCTGGATACCGCCGTCACGGCTCTCGGTGCTGCGATTGATGATCCGCGTTTGCGGCGCGCCGTTGACCGAGTAGCCCTGGTTGTCCTGGAAGTTGTTTTCGTTGGTGTCGACGGTGATCAGCAAGCGTTTGGCGGCGGTGTCCAGTTGGGCGATGAAGGCGCGCAACTCGGCGATCTTTCCCGGTTCGGCGTTGACGATCAGCTGGTTGCCATAAGCGCTGACCTTGCCGTCCTTGCCAAGAAAGTTCTGTGCTACCGGCAGCAGGTCGGCGCTGGTGCGGTTATTGAGGGGCACGATCTCGGTGGCGGCCATGACCGAGCAACTGAGGGTCATTAACAGCGTCGTGAGCAGGGTGCGTAGGGACATATCCGTTATCTCCGCGAATAGCTGGCGTAAAGCCTTGAGTTTGACACTTTGTCGGCTTTGGGTGGGGCAAGTTGAATCCTAGACGGCAAAACGCCCCGGCATCCTGGTCTTGCGCCTGGTAGGCGCAAGGGGATGACGGGGCGTTTTGTCTGGCCGTCGCCGAAAAGGGCGTAGCGGTCAGGCGCCGCGAACCATGTCGACGTGAGGAATCCCTGCTTCGAGGAATTCCTCGCTGACAATCGAGAAGCCCAGGCGCTCGTAGAACGGCGTGGCTTGCACCTGTGCGCTGAGCATCTGCTGCTTCAGGCCGCGTTTCTCGGCCTCGTCAATCACTGCGCGCATCAGTGCGTCGCCGACTTTCAGGCCGCGCCAGTCCTTGAGCACCGAGACTCGGCCGATATGGCCATCGGGCAGCAGGCGTGCGGTGCCGATGGGAAAGTCGCCCTCGAAGGCCAGGAAGTGCACCGCGCTATCATCGTCGGCATCCCATTCCAGCTCAGGCGGAACAGATTGCTCGGCAATGAACACCGCTTCACGAATGCGCCGAATCTCGGCGTTATCCTTTTGCCAGTCTGCGACACGTACGTGAATCTTATTCATCGGCAAACCCCAGGCTCCCTTGCTTGACCAGTTCACACAACAGGCCGCGCCCTTCGTCATCCGCCAGCCAAGGGCCGAGGTTGTCGATATGCAGGGCGTCAGCGGCGCAGATCATTTTCAGCAGTTCGCGCAGTTTACCGGGAAGCAGGCGGCTTTGGCCGCTGGCAAACAGCAACAGGTCATCATCGACCTCGGACCAGGCCAGGCGCGCGCTCGGATTGCGGATCAATATTGCGCCTTGTTCCAGGCTATCCAGCAGGTCGCCGTCTTCCAGTTCCGGACCCACGACCAGTTCCGGGTAGCGGGGCTCGGTCATGAACTGGCCGAACCAGGTCAGCAGCAGGCGCTCATCGCTCATGTGCTCGGCCAGCAAGGCCTTGAGGCGATCGAGGGCGTCGTGCTGGATCTGGTGCGGATCGCTGACCGGCTGGGCATCGGCGTCGGTGTAGCGCTCTTCGTCGGACAGGAACTGGCTGAGGAAGTCGGTGAAGTGGGTCAGAACCTCAGAGGCGCTCGGGGCACGGAAGCCCACCGAGTAGGTCATGCAGTCGTTCACCGCAATGCCGCAGTGGGCCAGGCGCGGCGGCAGGTAGAGCATGTCGCCGGGTTCCAGGACCCAGCTTTCGGTTTCTTCGAATTCGGCGAGGATGCGCAGGTCCGCGTGCTGCAGCAGTGGGCTCTCGGAGTCGCACATCTGGCCGATCTTCCAGTTGCGCTTGCCATGGCCTTGCAGCAGGAATACGTCGTAGTTGTCGAAGTGCGGGCCGACGCTGCCACCAGGAGCGGCGAAGCTGATCATCACATCGTCGACGCGCCAGCTCGGCAGGAAGCGGAAGTGCTCCAGCAGCTCGGCGACTTCCGGGACGAACTGGTCAACCGCCTGCACCAGCAGGGTCCAGTCGCGCTCCGGCAGCTTGCTGAACTCGTCCTCGGCGAATGGGCCGCGGCGCAGTTCCCACGGACGTTCGCCGTTCTCGATCACCAGGCGTGATTCGACTTCTTCTTCCAGGGCCAGGCCGGCCAGTTCGTCGGCGTCGATCGGGCTTTCGAAATCAGGCAGGGCCTGACGCACCAGCAGGGGTTTCTTCTGCCAGTAGTCACGCAGGAATTCCCGTGCGGTGAGGCCGCCCAGAAGTTGCAGAGGAGTATCAGGATTCATGTGTAACCTATTGAAAAAATGTACTTTTCGAGCAGGAATAAAAACGCCCGGCGCGGCCGGGCGTCAGAACGTCGTGCAGTCGGTCAGATGCGCTTGGCCTGGGCCACGGCATTGCCGATGTAGCTGGCCGGGGTGAGCTTTTTCAGCTCGGCCTTGGCCTCGGCGGGCATATCCAGCCCGTCGATGAAAGTCTGCAGTGCTTCAGGGCTGATGCCCTTGCCACGAGTCAGTTCTTTGAGCTTTTCGTAGGGGTTTTCGATGTTATAGCGGCGCATCACGGTCTGGATCGGCTCGGCCAGGACTTCCCAGCAGGCGTCCAGGTCGGCGGCGATTTTCTGCTCGTTCAACTCCAGCTTGCTGATGCCCTTGAGGCTGGCTTCGTAGGCGATGACGCTGTGAGCGAAACCCACGCCCAGGTTGCGCAGCACGGTGGAGTCGGTCAGGTCGCGCTGCCAGCGGGAGATCGGCAGTTTGCTTGCCAGGTGCTGGAACAGTGCGTTGGCGATCCCCAGGTTGCCTTCGGAGTTTTCGAAGTCGATCGGGTTGACCTTGTGCGGCATGGTCGAGGAACCGATTTCGCCGGCAATGGTGCGTTGCTTGAAGTAGCCCAGGGAGATGTAGCCCCAGATATCGCGATCGAAGTCGATCAGGATGGTGTTGAAGCGGGCGATCGCATCGAACAGCTCGGCAATGTAGTCGTGCGGCTCGATCTGCGTGGTGTAGGGGTTGAAGGCCAGGCCCAGTTCATCTTCGATGAAGGCGCGGGCATTTTCTTCCCAGTCGATGTCCGGGTAGGCCGACAGGTGGGCGTTGTAGTTGCCTACGGCGCCGTTGATCTTGCCCAGCAGCGGTACGGCGGCGACCTGAGCGATCTGACGCTCCAGGCGGTACACCACGTTGGCCAGTTCTTTGCCCAGGGTGGTCGGCGAAGCCGGCTGACCGTGGGTACGCGAGAGCATCGGCACTTCGGCGAAGCGGATCGCCAGCTCGCGGATGGCATTGGCGGTCTGGCGCATCAACGGCAGCATCACCTCATCACGGCCTTCGCGCAGCATCAGCGCGTGGGACAGGTTGTTGATGTCCTCGCTGGTGCAGGCAAAGTGGATGAACTCACTGACATTGGCCAGCTCAGGCAGCTTGGCGGCTTGTTCCTTGAGCAGGTACTCGATGGCCTTGACGTCGTGGTTGGTGGTGCGCTCGATCTCTTTGACGCGCTCGGCGTGCTCCAGGGCGAAGTTTTCCGCCAGGGTATTGAGTACCGCATTGGCTTCGGCGGAGAACGCCGGCACTTCGCTGATGGCGCTGTGGGCGGCCAGGCGCTGGAGCCAGCGCACTTCAACCAGAACACGAGCACGGATCAGGCCGTACTCGCTGAAAATAGGGCGCAGGGCCTGGGTTTTGCCGGCGTAGCGGCCGTCAACAGGGGAAACCGCAGTGAGCGAAGAGAGCTGCATGGGGTGTTCTCGGACAGTCGGGCAACGAAATGGGGCGCGTATCATACATGAAAATTTCCGCCGGTCCGTTGCCAACTGACCAGCGTCTTACGCGTAGCGCTTGAAAAAAAGCAGGTGAAGCCAGCGCAGCTCAGCTGCTGCGCATTAACGGATAGAGTTCTTTGAGCAATTTGCGCCGGCTGATCACCAGTTGCCAGCGATGACCGCCCAGTTGGCGCCACAGTCGGGCCGAACGGATACCAGCCAGCAGCAGGGCGCGGATCTTCGAGGCGTTGCTCGGCTGTTGCAGGTTGCGCATGTCGCCGTGCACCTGGATGCGTTGGCGCAGGGTACTCAGCGTGTCCTGATAAAGCGCGCCACAGGCGGCAATGACGTTTTCGTGGGCTGGGCCGAAGTGTTCTACCTGGGACTGAATCTGCGGCAGGCGTTTGCCGATGGTCTCCAGCAAGTCGTCACGCTTGGCCAGCTGGCGCTCAAGGCCGAGCATCGACAGGGCGTAGCGCAGCGGTTCCCGTTGCAGGGTAGTGGGGTCGCGTTCCAGTGCGCCGATCAGTGCCCGGTAGCCTTCGCGCAGGTTGATGTCGTCACCGCCGTAGACTTCCAGGGTGTCTTTCGGGTCGCGGATCAGCAGGCTGCCGAGCATGCAGCTCAAGGCTGCCTCGCTGACCTGGCCGGTCTTGGCGATGCGGTCCACCAGGACTGCCGCCAGAAACACGCCGCCCAACGCCGTCAGTTGTTCCTGAATCGGGCTCATGGACGGACGTCCTTGCTGCTCCAAGGCTCGGCCACTTCGATCACGCCGCCGCCGAGGCAGATTTCGCCGTCGTAGAACACCACGGACTGGCCGGGAGTCACTGCACGTTGCGGGTCGTCGAAGGTGGCACGGTAGCCACTGGCAGTCTTTTCCAGGGTGCAGGGCTGGTCGCTCTGGCGGTAGCGCACCTTGGCGGTCAGGCGTCTTGGCTGGTCGAGATCGATGGGGTTGACCCAGTAGATGTCGGAGGCGAGCAGGGCGCGGGAGAACAGCCACGGATGGTCGTTACCCTGGCCAACGATCAGCTCGTTGTGCTCCAGGTCCTTGATCAGCACGTACCACGGCTCGTCGCCAGCGTCTTTCAAGCCGCCAATGCCCAGGCCCTGGCGCTGGCCGATGGTGTGGTACATCAGGCCGTGGTGGCGACCGATGACCTCACCTTCGGTGGTCTTGATCTCACCGGGCTGGGCCGGCAGGTATTGCTTGAGAAAGTCGCTGAAGCGCCGCTCACCAATAAAGCAGATCCCGGTGGAGTCTTTTTTCTTTGCCGTGGCCAGGTCGTGCTTCTCGGCAATGGCGCGCACTTCGGGCTTTTCCAGCTCGCCTACCGGGAACAGAGTCTTGGCAATCTGCTCGCCGCCGACGGCATGCAGGAAGTAGCTCTGGTCCTTGTTCGGGTCGAGGCCCTTGAGCAGTTCGGTGCGGCCGTCGATGTCGCGGCGGCGCACGTAGTGGCCGGTGGCAATCAGGTCGGCACCAAGCATCATGGCGTAGTCGAGGAACGCCTTGAACTTGATTTCACGGTTGCACAGGATGTCCGGGTTCGGCGTGCGCCCGGCCTTGTATTCGGCCAGGAAGTGCTCGAACACGTTGTCCCAGTACTCGGCGGCGAAGTTGGCGGTGTGCAGCTTGATACCGATCTTGTCGCACACGGCCTGGGCGTCTGCGAGGTCGTCCATGGCGGTGCAGTATTCGGTTCCGTCGTCTTCCTCCCAGTTCTTCATGAACAGGCCTTCCACCTGGTAACCCTGCTCCATCAGCAGGAGGGCGGATACGGAAGAGTCCACGCCGCCGGACATGCCGACGATGACGCGCTTCTTTTGGGTGTCAGAAGGGGCTGGATCACGCATAGGAATTCAATGGGTGTCTTGAAAAAGGACGCGATTCTAACAGGCTGAGGCCTGCAAGGCTAAAACTGCGGTTAAAGCGACGGACGGATCAGCGCCAGGCTGTGCAGTTGGCCGTCCAGGTAATCGTCCAGGCACTGCAGAATCAACTCGCTGCGCCAGTTGGCCCGCTGCTCCAGCAGCTCGCTGCGGCTGAGCCAGCGCGGACCGATGATGCCGTCGTCCAACGGGTAGTCCGGATGATGGTGCAATGGCTTGGCGGCAAAGCACACGCGCTGGTAGGTGACGCCATTGCTCGGGGCGGTGTAGAGGTAGATGCCGACCACGCCGGTCAACTCCACGTCCCAGCCGGTTTCTTCCAGGGTTTCACGCACGGCCGCCTGAAGCAGGCTTTCATTGGCATCCAGGTGCCCGGCGGGCTGGTTGAGCACGGCTTGTTCGCCCTGATACTCCTCGACGAACAGGAAGCGACCCTGGTCCTCGACGATGGTGGCGACAGTGATATGGGGTTGCCATTCCATAAAGGCACTCCTTTATAAAGGGTGAGCATTGAGCATTGTAGGAGCCGGCTTGCCGGCGAAGCGAGCGCCGCATTTTTGGCGTGGGGGAGGGGCATTCGCCGGCAAGCCGGCTCCTACAGGCTCTATAAGCACAAACCCCGGCGCGAGGCCGGGGTTTGTGTGTTCGGTAGTGCTTACACCAGTGCCGCGATCGCCGCGTTGAGGGTGGCACTTGGGCGCATGGCCTTGCTCACCAGCTCAGGATTGGCGCTGTAGTAGCCGCCGATGTCCACGGGCTTGCCCTGTACGGCGTTGAGCTCGGCGACGATGGTCGCTTCGTTCTCGCTCAGGGTCTTGGCCAGGGTGCTGAACTGCGCTTGCAGAGCAGCGTCCTCGGTCTGGGTGGCCAGGGCTTGTGCCCAGTACAGTGCCAGGTAGAAGTGGCTGCCGCGGTTGTCGATGTTGCCGACCTTGCGCGATGGCGACTTGTTGTTGTCGAGGAACTGACCGGTCGCCTGGTCCAGGGTCTTGGCCAGTACCAGGGCTTTGGGGTTGTTGTAGGTGTTGCCCAGGTGCTCCAGGGAAGCGGCCAGGGCCAGGAACTCGCCCAGGGAGTCCCAGCGCAGGAAGTTTTCTTCCAGCAGCTGTTGCACGTGCTTCGGAGCCGAACCGCCGGCGCCGGTTTCGAACAGGCCGCCACCGTTCATCAGCGGCACGATCGACAGCATCTTGGCGCTGGTGCCCAGTTCCATGATCGGGAACAGGTCGGTCAGGTAGTCGCGCAGTACGTTGCCGGTCACCGAGATGGTGTCCTTGCCTTCGCGGGTGCGGGCCAGGGTGAACTTCATGGCGTCAACCGGGGACATGATGCGGATGTCCAGGTCGCTGGTGTCGTGATCCTTCAGGTAGGCCTGAACTTTCTCGATCATCACGCCGTCGTGGGCGCGCATTGGGTCCAGCCAGAAGATCGCTGGGGTGCTGCTGGCGCGAGCACGGTTGACTGCCAGCTTGACCCAGTCCTGGATCGGCGCGTCTTTGGTCTGGCACATGCGGAAGATGTCGCCGGCTTCGACTTTCTGCTCCAGCAGCAGGCCGCCTTTGCCATCGGTGACGCGAACTACGCCGTCTGCCTTGATTTCGAACGTCTTGTCGTGGGAGCCATATTCTTCGGCTTTTTTCGCCATCAGGCCAACGTTCGGCACGCTGCCCATGGTGGTCGGATCGAAAGCGCCGTTGGCTTTGCAGTCTTCGATCACCGCCTGGTAGATGGTGGCGTAGCAGCGATCCGGGATCACGGCCTTGGTGTCGTGCAACTGGCCATCGGTGCCCCACATCTTGCCGGAATCACGGATCATGGCCGGCATCGAGGCGTCGACGATGACGTCGCTCGGCACGTGCAGGTTGGTGATGCCTTTGTCGGAGTTGACCATGGCCAGGGCCGGGCGGGCAGCGTAAACGGCCTGGATGTCGGCTTCGATCTGTGCTTGTTGCTCGGCTGGCAGGGCCTTGATACGGGCGTACAGGTCGCCGATACCGTTGTTCAGGTTGAAGCCGATTTGCTTCAGCACGGTGGCGTGCTTGGCCAGGGCATCCTGATAGAACTCGGCAACGATCTGGCCGAACATGATCGGGTCGGAGACCTTCATCATGGTGGCTTTGAGGTGCACCGAGAGCAGTACGCCTTGTTGCTTGGCGCTTTCGATTTCAGCGGCGATGAAGGCGCGCAGGGCCTTTTTGCTCATGACTGCGCAATCGAGGATCTCGCCGACTTGCACGGCGGTTTTTTCCTTCAGGACGGTGGCAGTGCCGTCTTGAGCGATCAGTTCGATTTTGACGCTGTCGGCGGCGTCGATCAGCGCGGCTTTTTCACTGCCGTAGAAGTCGCCGTTGTTCATGTGGGCAATGTGGGACTTGGAGTCTTTGGCCCAGGCGCCCATTTTGTGCGGGTGCTTGCGTGCGTAGTTCTTTACCGACAGCGGTGCGCGGCGGTCGGAGTTGCCTTCACGCAGGACCGGGTTCACGGCGCTGCCCTTGATCTTGTCGTAGCGCGCCTTGGCGTCTTTATCGGCGTCGCTGGTCACGGCTTCCGGATAGTCCGGCAAAGCGTAGCCCTGAGCTTGCAGCTCTTTGATCGCGGCTTGCAGTTGCGGTACCGAAGCGCTGATGTTCGGCAGCTTGATGATGTTGGCTGCCGGGGTGACCGCCAGTGCGCCCAGTTCGGCGAGGTGGTCCGGCACCGCTTTGGCGCCCAACTGCTCGGGGAAGCTGGCGAGGATGCGGCCGGCCAGGGAGATGTCGCGGGTTTCCACGGCGATATCAGCCGAAGCGGTGAAGGCTTCTACGATAGGCAGCAGGGAATAGGTGGCGAGGGCCGGAGCTTCGTCGGTGAAGGTGTAGATGATCTTCGAGCGGGTGGGCATATTCGGATTAACTCTCTTCTTTGCTAAAGCGTGCGCAGAAACTCGAGGTGCGCCGGGTAAGCGCTTTCGTTCAAAGGTCGTCCATGAGCCGAATGTCGAGATTTCTTCGCGGTGATGTTGGGTGCATCAGTCGAGCGTCAAGCGGGTGGGCTGCGGTAACAACCCGGCTTTTGGCGGAAGGTCTCGGCTACATTTGCCTGTAGCAGAGGGGGCCTGCCGTCGTGACTCTGTGGTCAGCGGCGGCATTATACATAGGTAGCTAGCAAAGCGCCGATGCTTCATAAGCACCGACTCTCGTCCATTGGTCTAAAGGTCGCAGGCAGGGTGCAGGCGTAGAGTCGTTCGAGGTGCTCGAGTTTGGCACTTTTCCCTTTGCTTTCAGGCTTGTAGGCCGCGAACTGCGCAGCTTCGCGACCGATGAGTGGAACATGAGGTTCCCGTCCAGATTCAACTGGGGTACGCTCGAACGCAGCCAGATGTTCAATCCACACAACGGAGTTCAGCATGGGATACAAGAAGATTCAGGTTCCAGCAGTCGGCGACAAAATCACCGTCAACGCAGACCATTCTCTCAATGTTCCTAACAACCCGATTATTCCTTTCATCGAAGGCGACGGTATTGGCGTTGATATCAGCCCGGTCATGATCAAGGTTGTCGATGCTGCGGTTAAGAAGGCTTACGGCGGCGAACGCAAGATTTCCTGGATGGAAGTGTATGCCGGGGAAAAAGCGACTCAAGTGTACGACCAGGACACCTGGCTTCCTCAGGAAACCCTGGACGCGGTAAAGGATTACGTGGTTTCCATCAAGGGCCCATTGACCACTCCGGTCGGTGGTGGCATTCGTTCCCTGAACGTGGCCCTGCGTCAACAACTCGACCTGTATGTGTGCCTGCGTCCGGTGCGCTGGTTTGACGGCGTGCCTAGCCCGGTGAAGAAGCCAGGCGATGTGGACATGACCATCTTCCGTGAGAACTCCGAAGACATTTACGCTGGCATCGAGTGGAAAGCCGGTTCGGCTGAAGCCACCAAGGTCATCAAGTTCCTTAAAGAAGAAATGGGCGTCACCAAGATCCGTTTCGACGAAAACTGCGGCATCGGCGTCAAGCCGGTTTCCCTGCAGGGCACCAAGCGTCTGGCGCGCAAGGCGCTGCAATATGTAGTGGATAACGATCGCGACTCGCTGACCATTGTGCACAAAGGCAACATCATGAAGTTCACCGAAGGTGCCTTCAAAGAGTGGGCCTATGAAGTGGCGGCCGAAGAGTTCGGCGCGACCCTGTTGGACGGCGGTCCGTGGATGCAGTTCAAGAACCCGAAAACCGGCAAGAACGTCATCGTCAAGGACGCCATCGCCGATGCCATGCTCCAGCAGATCCTGCTGCGGCCGGCGGAATACGATGTGATCGCTACCCTCAATCTCAACGGTGACTACCTGTCCGACGCCCTGGCGGCGGAAGTGGGCGGTATCGGTATTGCGCCAGGTGCCAACCTGTCCGACACCATCGCAATGTTCGAGGCCACCCACGGTACCGCGCCCAAGTATGCGGGCAAGGACCAGGTAAACCCGGGCTCGCTGATTCTTTCGGCTGAGATGATGCTGCGTCACATGGGCTGGACCGAAGCTGCGGACCTGATCATCAAGGGCACCAATGGCGCCATCTCGGCCAAGACCGTGACCTATGACTTCGAGCGTCTGATGGATGGCGCGACCCTGCTGTCTTCGTCGGCATTCGGCGATGCACTGATCTCGCACATGTAAGCTGATTCACGAGCAAAGCAAACCGGCCGACTCAATCCCTTGAGTCGGCCGGTTTTTTTATGACTGGATGTTGGGTAAATCAGCTCAGTGCGCTTTCATGCTGGGTCTCTGGGGTGAGGATTTCACCGGGGACTTTCAGGGCGCTGATCTTGATCGCGTGCAGCCCCTTGGGGCCTTGGATGATCTCGAAGCTCACAGCCTGTCCGGCTTTCAAGGTCTTGTAGCCATCCATGTCGATGGCTGAGTAATGGGCAAACAAATCATCACTCTTGCCCTCCTCATTAATAAAGCCATATCCCTTGGCATTGTTGAACCACTTGACCTTACCGCTAGCCATACTCATATCCCTCTGCAACAGACTCCATCACTGGAGTATCATCCAGTTCATCCGCCATCAAACTTAGTAAAAAGGTTGACGCCGCGGACGTTTATTACCCAATGTGGGCCCTATTGGTTGTAACACCGTTTTGCCGATAGTCAAGGTGACCCGGCGGTCGGAGTTGAATTCCATCCAGGGCGCCCCCACCACTGTATTTGCACAACTGACGAACCTTTCTTTCCATGCATGCAATCAGCCAGATTCGACTAACATTCAATCAGGATCGCCCGGACTTGCACGACGACGATTCCGCTGGCTTGGCTGTACAGGAGGCCAAGCCCGCGTTACAGGCACCGCCAATGTACAAGGTGGTTTTGTTCAACGATGACTACACCCCGATGGATTTCGTCGTCGAAGTGCTCGAGATGTTTTTTAACCTGAATCGCGAGCTGGCGACCAAGGTCATGCTGGCCGTCCATACCGAAGGGCGGGCAGTGTGTGGATTGTTTACCCGCGACATCGCCGAGACCAAGGCCATGCAGGTCAACCAGTACGCCCGGGAAAGCCAGCATCCGCTACTCTGTGAAATCGAGAAGGACGGTTAACGCCGACCACTTGGGTATGAGGTGAAGCTATGTTAAACCGCGAGCTCGAAGTCACCCTCAATCTCGCCTTCAAGGAGGCCCGTTCGAAGCGTCATGAATTCATGACCGTCGAGCACCTTCTGTTGGCTCTTTTGGATAATGAGGCCGCCGCCACTGTTTTACGTGCCTGCGGAGCAAACCTCGACAAACTCAAGCATGACCTGCAGGAGTTCATCGACTCCACCACGCCATTGATTCCCGTGCATGACGAGGATCGCGAGACTCAGCCAACCCTGGGTTTCCAGCGTGTACTGCAGCGTGCTGTCTTTCACGTACAGAGCTCGGGCAAGCGTGAAGTCACCGGCGCCAATGTGCTGGTGGCAATTTTCAGTGAGCAAGAGAGTCAGGCGGTGTTCCTGCTGAAACAGCAGAGCGTTGCCCGTATCGACGTGGTCAATTATATCGCTCATGGCATCTCCAAGGTGCCTGGGCATGGTGATCATTCTGAAGGTGAGCAGGATATGCAGGACGAAGAAGGCGGTGAGCCGTCTTCTTCCAGTAATCCTCTGGATGCCTATGCCAGCAACCTCAATGAGCTGGCCCGTCAAGGGCGCATTGATCCGCTGGTAGGTCGCGAGCAGGAGGTCGAGCGCGTTGCCCAGATCCTCGCTCGTCGGCGCAAGAACAACCCGCTGTTGGTGGGGGAGGCCGGTGTCGGCAAGACTGCGATTGCCGAAGGTTTGGCCAAGCGCATTGTCGACAATCAAGTACCGGACCTGCTGATCAATAGCGTTGTCTATTCCCTCGATCTTGGGGCCTTGCTGGCGGGTACCAAATACCGCGGCGACTTCGAGAAGCGCTTCAAGGCGTTGCTGGGCGAGTTGAAGAAGCGCCCTCAGGCGATTCTGTTCATAGATGAAATCCACACCATCATTGGTGCTGGTGCGGCATCTGGCGGGGTGATGGACGCCTCTAATCTGCTCAAGCCGCTGCTGTCTTCGGGTGATATCCGTTGCATCGGCTCGACCACGTTCCAGGAGTTCCGCGGTATCTTCGAGAAGGATCGGGCCCTGGCTCGGCGCTTCCAGAAGGTCGACGTGTCCGAGCCTTCGGTCGAGGACACCATCGGTATCCTGCGTGGTCTCAAGGGGCGCTTCGAGCAGCATCACGGTATCGAATACAGTGATGAAGCCCTGCGCGCCGCTGCGGAGCTGGCTTCGCGCTATATCAATGACCGGCATATGCCAGACAAGGCCATCGACGTCATCGATGAGGCGGGTGCCTATCAGCGTCTGCAGCCGGTGGAGAAACGCGTGAAGCGCATCGAGGTGGCTCAGGTCGAGGACATCGTGGCAAAAATTGCCCGTATTCCGCCGAAGCATGTCACCAGTTCCGACAAAGAGCTGCTGCGTAATCTTGAGCGCGATCTCAAGCTGACCGTGTTCGGTCAGGATGCGGCGATCGATTCGCTGTCCACGGCGATCAAGTTGTCCCGTGCAGGCCTGAAGTCACCGGACAAACCAGTCGGTTCCTTCCTGTTCGCCGGTCCTACTGGTGTCGGCAAGACCGAGGCGGCGCGACAGTTGGCCAAGGCCATGGGGATCGAGTTGGTGCGCTTCGACATGTCCGAGTACATGGAGCGGCATACTGTTTCACGCTTGATCGGTGCGCCTCCCGGCTATGTCGGTTTCGACCAGGGTGGCTTGCTGACCGAGGCGATCACCAAGCAGCCGCATTGCGTATTGCTGCTCGATGAAATCGAGAAGGCGCATCCGGAAGTCTTCAACCTGCTGCTGCAGGTAATGGACCACGGCACCCTGACTGACAACAACGGGCGCAAGGCGGATTTCCGCAACGTGATCGTCATCATGACCACCAACGCCGGTGCTGAAACCGCGGCGCGAGCTTCCATTGGTTTCACTCATCAAGATCACTCTTCCGATGCCATGGAAGTGATCAAGAAGAGCTTCACGCCGGAGTTCCGCAACCGTCTGGACACCATTATCCAGTTTGGTCGCCTGAGTCACGAAGTGATCAAGAGCGTGGTGGACAAGTTTCTTACCGAGCTTCAGGCGCAGCTGGAAGACAAGCGCGTGCAGCTGGAAGTGACCGATGCCGCTCGCAGCTGGCTGGCCGCTGGTGGTTACGATGTGGCCATGGGCGCACGTCCGATGGCGCGCTTGATCCAGGACAAGATCAAGCGTCCACTGGCCGAGGAGATCCTGTTTGGCGAGTTGTCCGATCATGGCGGTGTGGTACACATCGACATCAAGGATGGCGAGTTGACCTTCGACTTCGAAACTACGGCGGAAATGGCTTGAAGGTCGCGTGACGCTGTACAGCCAAAGGCACCGAAAGGTGCCTTTGTGCTATCTGGGGTTGGTGATTTGAGTGTGCGGCGTGCTGGTGAAGAGGCATTCAAGCTCGGCGCCTTTTTTGGGAGGCGCTTTTGCTGGCAAGCCAATTTCGGAGGTTTTTTTCGAGACGAACAAAAACGCCCGGCATAACCGGGCGTCTTGTATTGACTTGATTAGCGAGCGCGGTAAGTGATGCGCCCTTTGCTCAAGTCATAGGGCGTCAGCTCGACGCGCACTTTGTCACCGGTAAGAATACGAATGTAGTTCTTGCGCATCTTGCCGGAAATATGCGCGGTTACGACGTGCCCATTTTCCAACTCCACACGAAACATGGTGTTGGGCAGGGTGTCGACGACAGTGCCTTCCATTTCGAAGCTGTCTTCTTTCGACATGCAGTAAAGCCCTCGGTGTCCAATGAATGGCCCGGTGCAACTGCGCCAGGCAAAAGCGGCGTGCATTGTGCCCGAAAAATGGGGTTCAAGCCAAGACCTTCTAGTTGAGGATCACCCATCTCTGGTTAACCAGCAGCTCTATAGGGCGATATTGGGTCTTGTAGTTCATCTTTTTGCAGTTCTTGATCCAGTAGCCGAGGTACACCGCATCCAGTCCCAGGCGCAGGGTTTCGCCAATTTGCCAGAGAATCGCGTAGCGCCCCAAGCTGCGGCGCTCTTCGTCGGGTTCATAGAAGGTGTAGACCGCCGAAAGGCCATTGGGCAGCAGGTCGGTGACCGCTACCGCGAGCAAGCGGCCGTCCAGGCGGAACTCGTAGAAGCGCGAGAACGGCAGGTCGCGTACCAGAAAGGTCGAGAATTGGTCGCGGCTGGGCGGGAACATGTCGCCGTCGGCGTGGCGTTGCTCGATGTAGCGTTGGTACAGGTCGAAGTATTCTTCGCTGAAGCCGGGTTTGGCCGCATGTACGCTCAAGTCGCTGTTGCGTTTTACAATGCGTTTTTGCTGGCGATTGGCCAAGAACTGGGCCACAGGAATGCGTGCCGGTACGCAAGCGTTGCAGTTCTGGCAATGCGGCCGGTACAGGTGATCACCGCTGCGACGAAACCCCATCTCCGACAGATCTGCGTAGACATGCACGTCCATGGGCTGGCTAGGATCGAGAAACAGGGTGGTTGCCTGTTCATCGGGCAGGTAGCTGCAAGAGTGGGGTTGAGTCGCATAAAACTTCAGGCGCGCTAACTCGGTCATGAGTCAACCCTCGGAGTAAGCTTTGCAATTAAGTGTAAGCCACAGCCGTCAAGCCCGCCTAGGAAACCCATATGGCACGGCTCTGTTGATCCAGATGACGCTTAAGGTAGTCGGCGAATTCCACTCGGGAAATGGACCGGGCTCCCAGGCTGTGTAGGTGTTCGGTAGGCATCTGGCAGTCGATCAAGACAAATCCCCATTCCTTCAGCCGCTCCACCAGGGTGGCAAAACCGAACTTCGAGGCATTGTCGGCGCGGCTGAACATCGATTCGCCGAAGAACAGCTGCCCCATGGCCAAGCCATACAGGCCGCCCACCAGCACGCCCTGATCCCAGACTTCCACGGAGTGAGCATGGCCGCGCTGATGCAGTTGCAGATAGGCCTGTTGCATGGCCTCGCTGATCCAGGTGCCATCGGCATAGGCTCGGGGTGCTGCGCAGGCGCTGATGACCGCAGCGAAATCCTGATCGAAGGTCACTTGGTAGCGCTGTTGGCGCAACAGTTTGCCCAGGCTGCGGGAGACATGCAGTTCGTCAGGAAGTAGCACGGTGCGTGGGTCGGGGGACCACCAGAGGATCGGCTGACCCTCGGAGAACCAGGGGAAGCAGCCGTGACGATAAGCCTGGATCAAGCGATCGGCAGACAAATCACCGCCCGCAGCCAGCAGGCCGTTGGGCTCGCGCATGGCTTTTTCCAGTGGCGGGAAGTCGAGTGTGTTGCGTTGTAACCAGGTCAGCATGGCATCCAGACTTGTGGCGGGGGAGGGCGGTGGCGAGCCATTGACGGCCCGCGACAAGCGTAGGGCGAGGGCTTAGTTGTCGTCGAGGTATTTTTCTGCGTCCAGGGCGGCCATGCAGCCGGCACCTGCAGAAGTAATGGCCTGGCGATAGACATGATCGGCCACATCGCCAGCAGCGAACACGCCTTCGATGCCGGTGGCCGTGGCATTGCCCTCGCTGCCACCCTTGACCAGCAGGTAGCCGTCGCGCATTGGCAGTTGTCCCTGGAACAAGTCGGTATTGGGCTTGTGGCCAATGGCGATAAACACCCCGGCCAGCGCCAGGTCGGTGGTTTTACCGCTAGTAGTGTCCTTGAGCCGGGCTCCGGTCACGCCACTGGCATCCCCCAGCACTTCCTCCAGATGCTGGTTCCAGTGCAGGCGAATGTTGCCATTGGCGGCTTTGTCGAACAGCTTGTCCTGAAGGATCTTCTCCGCCCGTAGTTTGTCGCGGCGGTGCACCAGATGGACCTCCTTGGCGATGTTGGCCAGGTACAGCGCTTCTTCAACGGCGGTGTTGCCGCCGCCGATCACGGCCACCACCTGGTTGCGATAGAAGAAACCGTCACAGGTGGCGCAGGCCGAGACGCCTTTGCCGGCAAAGGCTTCTTCGGAGGGCAGGCCCAGATACTGCGCTGAGGCGCCTGTGGCAATGATCAGCGCATCACAGCTATAGGTGCCGCTGTCGCCGATGAGGATAAACGGCCGCTGCTGCAACTGTGCGGTGTGAATGTGGTCATAAACGATCTGGGTATCGAAGCGCTCGGCGTGTTTCTGCATGCGTTCCATCAGTACCGGGCCGGTCAGGCCTTCGACATCCCCTGGCCAGTTATCAACTTCGATGGTGGTGGTCAGTTGGCCGCCTGCTTGCAAGCCGGTGATAAGTGTCGGTTTGAGGTTGGCGCGGGCGGCATAAACAGCGGCGCTGTAACCGGCCGGGCCGGAGCCCAGAATGATCAGGCGTGAATGCTTCGCATCGTTCATGAAAACTCCTCATAAGCCTTTGTCACAAAAGAGAATGCATGCTCCAATTAAGCAGTGCGTAACAGCTAAATAGCTATGCTAAGCAGACTGTTCTGACGTGGCATGCCGTGAACAAACCCGTACAATGCGACGATGTAACCGGTTTATTCAGAATTGCACTGTTTCAGAAGCAAGGGGCAGAGTGTTAAAAGTAGCCCCAGTTACGCCGGTCAACTTTATTTACCTGCTCGGATTGAGCAGTATCTTGTAGTCAATCACCCGTTGGACGCGCCCATGGCGCAGGAAAAGACGCGTTTTGAAGAAATCCACCGCAGCACCTAAACCTGTTGTTCCGCTCTGGCGTCAACAATTGCACTACCGGCTCAGGGAAGGTGCGTTGATCGCCATTGGAGCCCTGTGCCTGTTCTTGATGATGGCTCTTCTGACCTACGGTAAAGATGATCCGGGTTGGAGTCATAACAGCAAGATAGAGGATGTACAGAACTTCGGTGGTCCCGCCGGTTCTTACAGCGCCGATATCCTATTTATGGTGTTGGGTTACTTCGCCTATATCTTCCCTCTGTTATTGGCGGTCAAGACCTACCAGATCTTCCGTCAGCGGCATGAACCCTGGCAGTGGAGTGGCTGGCTGTTTTCCTGGCGGCTGATCGGCCTGGTGTTCCTGGTGTTGTCCGGTGCCGCGCTGGCGCACATCCATTTCCATGCGGCCACCGGCTTGCCGGCCGGTGCGGGCGGGGCACTGGGCGAAAGCCTGGGCGACCTGGCCAGGAACGCGCTGAACATCCAGGGCAGCACCCTGATGTTCATTGCCCTATTCCTGTTTGGCCTGACGGTGTTCACCGACTTGTCCTGGTTCAAGGTGATGGACGTCACCGGCAAGATCACCCTCGATCTGTTCGAGCTGTTCCAGGGCGCCGCCAATCGTTGGTGGGATGCTCGCGTGGAGCGCAAGCAACTGATGGTGCAACTGCGCGAGGTGGATGCCCGGGTCGATGAGGTCGCGCCGTCGAGCGTTGCCGACAAGCGTGAGCAGGCCAAGGTCAAGGAGCGCCTGATCGAGCGCGAGCAGGCTCTGAGCAAGCATATGTCGGAGCGCGAGAAGCAGGTGCCGCCGGTGATCACCCCGATTGCCACCAAGCCGCCGGAGCCAAGCAAGCGCGTGCAGAAAGAGAAGCAAGCGCCGTTGTTCATCGACAGCGCCGTGGAAGGCACCTTGCCACCGATCTCGATTCTCGACCCGGCGGAAAAGAAACAGCTGAATTATTCCCCCGAGTCCCTGGCGGCTGTTGGCCACCTGTTGGAAATCAAGCTCAAGGAATTCGGGGTCGAGGTGTCGGTGGACTCCATCCACCCGGGCCCGGTGATCACCCGTTACGAAATCCAGCCTGCGGCAGGGGTGAAGGTCAGTCGTATCTCCAACCTGGCCAAGGACCTGGCCCGCTCCCTGGCCGTGACCAGCGTGCGGGTGGTGGAAGTGATTCCTGGCAAGACCACCGTAGGTATCGAGATTCCCAACGAAGACCGGCAGATCGTGCGCTTCTCCGAGGTCCTTTCGACTCCGGAATACGACAACTTCAAGTCCCCGGTGACCCTGGCCCTGGGGCATGACATTGGTGGCCGGCCGGTGATTACCGACCTGGCGAAGATGCCGCACCTGCTGGTGGCCGGTACCACCGGTTCCGGTAAGTCGGTGGGGGTCAACGCGATGATCCTGTCGATCCTGTTCAAGTCCGGCCCGGAAGACGCCAAGCTGATCATGATCGACCCGAAGATGCTCGAACTGTCGATCTACGAAGGCATTCCGCACCTGCTGTGCCCGGTAGTGACCGACATGAAGGACGCCGCCAACGCCCTGCGCTGGAGCGTGGCGGAGATGGAGCGGCGCTATAAGCTGATGGCCAAGATGGGCGTGCGTAACCTGTCGGGCTTCAACGCCAAGGTCAAGGAAGCCCAGGACGCCGGCACACCGCTGACCGACCCGCTGTACAACCGCGAAAGCATCCACGACGAAGCGCCGCTGTTGAGCAAGCTGCCGACCATCGTGGTGGTGGTGGACGAATTCGCCGACATGATGATGATCGTCGGCAAGAAGGTCGAAGAGCTGATCGCGCGTATCGCGCAGAAAGCCCGTGCTGCCGGCATCCACTTGATCCTCGCGACCCAGCGGCCGTCGGTGGACGTGATCACCGGCCTGATCAAGGCCAACATTCCGACCCGCATGGCGTTCCAGGTGTCGAGCAAGATCGACTCACGGACCATCATCGACCAGGGCGGCGCCGAGCAACTGCTGGGCCACGGTGACATGCTCTACATGCCGCCAGGCACCAGCCTGCCGATCCGCGTACACGGCGCCTTCGTCTCCGACGATGAAGTGCACCGGGTAGTGGAAGCCTGGAAACTGCGCGGCGCGCCTGAATACAACGACGACATCCTCAACGGTGTCGAAGAGGCGGGCAGCGGTTTTGATGGCGGCAGTGGCGGTGGTGATGGCGATGATGCCGAAACCGACGCGCTCTACGATGAAGCCGTGCAGTTCGTCCTGGAGAGCCGTCGGGCGTCGATCTCCGCCGTGCAGCGCAAGTTGAAAATCGGCTACAACCGCGCCGCGCGGATGATCGAGGCCATGGAAATGGCCGGCGTGGTCACCTCGATGAACACCAACGGCTCCCGCGAAGTGCTGGCGCCGGGTCCCATGCGCGACTGATCCCTGTTTCGATACCCGCGACGTGATCACACGTCGCTCGCACACCCATTCACTTTATGAGGAATTCCATGCGCCTGATTCGCATGTTGCTACTGCCGGTATTGGCTGTGACCACTTTGTCGGCCCATGCCGACCCGAAAGACGTAGCGCGCCTGACCCAGTTGCTGGAAAAATCCCAGACCCTGACCGCACGTTTCTCCCAGCTGACCCTCGACGGCGGCGGCACCCAGTTGCAGGAAACCGCCGGCGAGATGTCGCTGCAGCGTCCTGGCCTGTTCTACTGGCACACCGATGCACCACAAGAGCAACTGATGGTCTCCGATGGCCAGAAAGTCTCGCTGTGGGACCCGGACCTGGAGCAAGTGACCATCAAGAAGCTCGACCAGCGCCTGACCCAGACCCCTGCGCTGCTGTTGTCCGGTGACGTGTCGAAGATCAGCGAAAGCTTCGATATCACCTCCAAGGAGGCCGGTGGCGTGATGGACTTCACCCTCAAGCCGAAAACCAAGGACACCCTGTTCGACAGCCTGCGCCTGTCGTTCCGCAACGGCATGATCAACGACATGCAACTGATCGACAGTGTCGGCCAGCGCACCAATATCCTGTTCACTGGGGTCAAGGCCAACGAGCCGATCCCGGCGTCCAAGTTCAAGTTCGACATCCCCAAGGGTGCCGATGTGATCCAAGAGTAAAAATCTGTAGCCGCGAGGTTTCGAAGGTAGTCCATGGACCTGTTTCGTAGTGCCCCGATCGCCCAGCCCTTGGCTGCGCGTTTGCGTGCCGCCAATCTGGATGAGTACGTCGGCCAGCAGCACCTGCTGGCCCGGGGCAAGCCGCTGCGCGAAGCCCTGGAGCAGGGCGCTTTGCATTCGATGATCTTCTGGGGCCCGCCCGGGGTCGGCAAGACCACCCTGGCGCGGCTGTTGGCGGAAGTCTCGGACGCGCACTTCGAAACCGTTTCGGCGGTATTGGCCGGGGTCAAGGAGATTCGTCAGGCGGTGGAAATCGCCAAGCAGCAGGCCGGGCAATACGGTCGGCGGACCATTCTCTTCGTCGACGAAGTGCACCGCTTCAACAAGTCGCAACAGGACGCCTTCCTGCCTTACGTGGAAGACGGCACGCTGATCTTCATCGGTGCCACCACGGAAAACCCCTCGTTTGAATTGAACAACGCCTTGCTCTCCCGGGCTCGGGTCTATGTGCTCAAGAGCCTGGATGAGACGGCCCTGGGAACCCTGGTGCAGCGCGCCTTGAGTGAGGAGCGTGGCCTGGGCAAGCGTCAACTGAGCCTTAGCGACGAAGGCTTCCAGATGCTGCTGTCGGCGGCCGATGGCGATGGCCGGCGCATGCTCAACCTGCTGGAAAACGCCTCGGACCTGGCGGAAGACGGCGGCGAGATCGGCGTCGACCTGCTGCAAAGCCTGCTGGGGGATACCCGTCGGCGCTTCGACAAGGGCGGCGAAGCCTTCTACGACCAGATCTCCGCGCTGCACAAGTCGGTGCGCGGCTCCAACCCCGATGGCGCGCTGTACTGGTTCGCGCGCATGCTCGACGGCGGCTGTGATCCGCTGTACCTGGCCCGGCGCGTGGTGCGCATGGCCAGCGAAGACATTGGCAACGCCGACCCTCGTGCCCTGAGCCTGTGCCTGGCGGCCTGGGACGTGCAGGAACGCCTGGGCAGCCCCGAAGGCGAGCTGGCGGTGGCCCAGGCGATCACCTACCTGGCCTGCGCGCCGAAAAGCAACGCCGTGTACATGGGCTTCAAGGCCGCCATGCGCGCCGCCGCCGAGCACGGCTCCCTGGAAGTGCCGATCCATCTGCGCAACGCCCCGACCAAGCTGATGAAGCAGTTGGGTTACGGCGACGAATATCGCTATGCCCACGATGAGCCGGATGCCTACGCCGCCGGCGA
This sequence comes from Pseudomonas sp. Fl5BN2, assembly GCF_009908205.1. Lineage (NCBI taxonomy): Bacteria > Pseudomonadati > Pseudomonadota > Gammaproteobacteria > Pseudomonadales > Pseudomonadaceae > Pseudomonas > Pseudomonas sp. Fl5BN2. Next base: position 163,619 of record NZ_JAAARL010000012.1, read on the forward strand.
AGACTACTTTCCCGAAGAGCTCGAACCCCTGGCCCTCTACCAGCCGGTGCCCCGAGGCCTGGAGTTGAAGATCGGCGAGAAGCTCAAGCACCTCGCGGCCCTTGACCGGGCCAGCCCCATCCGGCGGAGAAAACCTTGATCCCGTTGATCCTTGCAGTCTCCGCCGGCGGCATCGCCGGCACCCTGTTGCGCTTTGCCACTGGCAACTGGATCAACGCCAATTGGCCGCGGCACTTCTATACCGCGACGCTGGCCGTTAATATCGTGGGCTGCCTGCTGATCGGCGTGTTGTACGGACTGTTCCTGATTCGTCCGGAAGTGCCGATCGAAGTGCGTGCCGGATTGATAGTGGGCTTCCTCGGTGGCCTGACGACTTTTTCATCCTTTTCACTGGATACCGTGCGTCTGCTGGAAAGCGGACAAGTGGCGCTGGCCCTGGGCTATGCGGCACTGAGTGTATTCGGCGGGCTGCTTGCTACTTGGGCCGGCCTGTCCTTGACCAAACTTTGATAAACGAGAGAACGACATGCTCGATTCCAAACTGTTACGTAGCAACCTCCAGGACGTAGCGGATCGTCTGGCATCCCGCGGCTTTGCCCTGGATGTGGCACGCATCGAAGCGCTGGAAGAACAGCGCAAGACCGTGCAGACCCGCACCGAACAACTGCAGGCTGAACGTAACGCGCGCTCCAAATCCATTGGCCAGGCCAAGCAACGTGGCGAAGACATTGCCCCGCTGATGGCTGATGTCGAGCGCATGGGGAACGAGCTGACCTCCGGCAAGGCCGAACTGGAAACCATTCAGAGCGAGCTGGATTCGATCCTGTTGAGCATTCCCAACCTGCCTCATGAGTCGGTGCCGGTGGGCGAAGACGAAGATGGCAACGTCGAAGTGCGCCGCTGGGGCACGCCGACCACCTTTGATTTTCCGATCAAGGATCACGTGGCCCTGGGCGAAACCCATGGCTGGCTGGACTTTGAAACCGCCGCCAAGCTGTCCGGTGCGCGCTTCGCTCTGCTGCGTGGCCCGATTGCCCGTCTGCACCGCGCCCTGGCGCAGTTCATGATCAACCTGCACACCGGCGAGCATGGCTACGAAGAAGCCTACACCCCGTACCTGGTGCAGGCGCCGGCGCTGATGGGCACCAGCCAGCTGCCGAAATTCGAGGAAGACCTGTTCAAGATCACCCGCGAAGGCGAGGCCGATCTGTACCTGATCCCGACTGCCGAAGTGTCGCTGACCAACATCGTTGCCGGTGAGATCCTCGATCCGAAGCAACTGCCGCTGAAGCTGGTTGCCCACACCCCGTGCTTCCGCAGTGAGGCCGGTGCCTCGGGCCGCGACACCCGCGGGATGATCCGCCAGCACCAGTTCGACAAGGTCGAGATGGTCCAGGTGGTCGAACCTTCGACGTCCATGGACGCCCTGGAAGGCCTGACCGGCAACGCCGAGAGAGTCCTGCAACTGCTGCAACTGCCGTACCGCGTGCTGGCCCTGTGCACCGGCGACATGGGTTTCAGTGCGGTGAAGACCTACGACCTGGAAGTCTGGGTGCCGAGCCAGGACAAGTATCGCGAGATCTCCTCGTGCTCCAACTGCGGTGATTTCCAGGCCCGGCGCATGCAGGCGCGTTTCCGCAACCCGGAAACCGGCAAGCCTGAGCTGGTGCACACCCTCAACGGTTCTGGCCTGGCCGTAGGCCGGACCCTGGTGGCGGTGCTGGAAAACTACCAGCAGGCCGACGGTTCGATCCGTGTGCCGGACGTGCTGAAACCGTACATGGCTGGCCTTGAGGTCATCGGCTAAATGGAATATCTGCCGCTGTTTCACAAGCTTCGCGGCAGTCGTGTGTTGGTGGTCGGTGGAGGGGAAATTGCCTTGCGCAAATCCCGTCTGCTGGCCGATGCCGGTGCGCAGCTGCGGGTAGTCGCACCTGAAATAGAAGCGCAATTGCAGGAACTGATCGTCGCCAGCGGCGGTGAGTCGCTGCTGCGCGGGTATGCCGAAGGCGATCTCGACGGCTGCACCCTGATCATCGCTGCTACCGACGATGAAGCCCTCAACGCCCAGGTTTCGGCCGATGCCCACCGGCGTTGCGTGCCGGTCAATGTGGTGGACGCGCCGGCCCTGTGCAGCGTGATCTTCCCGGCGATTGTCGACCGTTCACCCCTGGTGATTGCGGTTTCCAGTGGCGGTGATGCACCGGTGCTGGCGCGTTTGATCCGGGCCAAGCTGGAAACCTGGATTCCTTCCACCTATGGGCAGTTGGCTGGTTTGGCTGCGCGCTTTCGCGCCCAGGTGAAACAGCTGTTTCCGAACGTGCAGCAGCGTCGGGCTTTCTGGGAAGACGTATTCCAGGGACCGATCGCTGATCGCCAGTTGGCCGGGCAGGGCGCAGAAGCCGAGCGCCTGCTGCAAGCCAAGATCGACGGGCAGGCCGTCCAGGCGACGGGCGAGGTGTATCTGGTGGGTGCTGGGCCGGGTGATCCGGACCTGCTGACCTTCCGTGCCCTGCGCCTGATGCAGCAGGCCGATGTGGTGCTCTACGACCGTCTGGTAGCACCGGCCATTCTTGAGCTGTGCCGCCGCGATGCCGAGCGCATTTATGTCGGCAAGCGCCGCGCCGATCACGCCGTGCCCCAGGACCAGATCAACCAGCAACTGGTGGACTTGGCCAAGCAAGGCAAGCGGGTAGTGCGGCTCAAGGGCGGCGATCCGTTCATCTTCGGTCGCGGCGGTGAAGAGATCGAGGAACTGGCGGCCCATGGCATTGCCTTCCAGGTAGTGCCGGGGATTACCGCGGCCAGTGGGTGCTCGGCTTATGCCGGGATTCCGCTGACCCATCGCGACTATGCGCAATCCGTGCGTTTTGTCACCGGCCATCTCAAGGACGGCAGCACCAACCTGCCTTGGAACGACCTAGTGGGCCCGGCCCAGACCCTGGTGTTCTACATGGGCCTGGTGGGCTTGCCGGTCATCTGCGAGCAGTTGATCAAGCACGGTCGCGGCGCCGACACTCCGGCGGCGTTGATCCAGCAGGGCACTACCAGCAACCAGCGAGTGTTTACCGGCACCCTGGCGAACTTGCCGCAACTGGTGGCGGAGCATGAAGTGCATGCGCCGACTCTGGTGATCGTCGGTGAAGTGGTGCAACTGCGCGAGAAGCTGGCCTGGTTCGACGGCGCCCAGTCCGAGGTCTGAAAGCTTCGCCGGCAAGCCGGCTCCTACATGATCTGCGTAGGAGCCGGCTTGCCGGCGAAAGCGTCCTCAATTCCTGCACCAAACCCCTAGTCCACTCAACCGTTGCCGATCATGGCTGCGGCCGAAATCCTGCTGCGGCCCCTTGGGCACAATCCCCGTCGGATTGATGGTGGTGTGGCTGGCGTAGTAGTGCCCCTTGATGTGGGTGAAATCCACGGTCTCGGCAATCCCCGGCCACTGGTACAGCTCCCGCAGCCAGTTCGACAGGTTCGGGTAGTCGGCGATCCGCCGCAGGTTGCATTTGAAGTGGCTGTAGTACACCGCATCGAAGCGAATCAGTGTGGTGAACAGGCGTACATCGGCTTCGGTCAGGTACTCGCCGGCCAGGTAGCGCTGCTGGCTCAAGTGCTGCTCCAGGTAGTCCAACTCGGCGAAGACATCATCGAAAGCTGACTCGTAGGCTTGCTGCGAAGTGGCGAACCCGGCGCGGTACACGCCGTTGTTCACTGCTGGGTAGATGCGTTGGTTGTGGGCCTCGATCTCGCTGCGCAGTGGCTGCGGATAGAAATCCAGGGTATTGCCGGTCAAGCCGTCGAAGGCGCTGTTGAACATGCGGATGATCTCCGCCGACTCATTGCTGACGATGCGTTTCTGCTGTTTGTCCCAGAGTACCGGCACGGTGACGCGGCCAGTGTAGTCGGCGGTGTCTGCGGTATAGCGCTGGTGCATGAAGTCCAACTGATCCAGCAGGTCGCCGCTGGAGCCGTGTTCCTTGTCGAAGGTCCAGCCGTTCTCGCGCATCAGCCAACTGACCACCGAGACCTCTATCAGGTTTTCCAGGCCCTTGAGCTTGCGCATGATCAAGGTGCGATGGGCCCAGGGGCAGGCCAGGGACACGTACAGGTGGTAGCGCCCGGCTTCAGCGACAAAGCCGCCTTCGCCCGTAGGACCGGGACGGCCATCGGCCGTCACCCAATGGCGTCGTTGCGCCTGTTCGCGCTGGAAGGCGCCGTCCTTGCTGCTTTCGTACCACTGGTCATGCCAGCGTCCTTCGATCAACAGGCCCATACAATGCTCCTCGGCTAATGTGCGTTGGAGTGCAGTCTATTGCCTTGACTTCGAACAAAAAGTGCAAAAACTGCGCGGTCAAGATCTATTAAATCGATCGATCCCGGGCATCCCAATAGTGCTGCGCCTGCTTGAAGGCCTGTTCCCGAGGCATGCCCAGCCCGCGCAAGGCCAAAGCCATGGTCGCCAGCAGGGCCAGTTGCGGGTAGCTGTCTTCGACCTCGCCGCGCCACAGCGCCTTGAGGTGTTCGGGGTCGAGGCTTGCCGGTTTGACGTGACGTTGTGCCGACAGCATCGGCCATTCCTCATCCCAACTGACGCCACCGGTGCTGCCATACAGGTGGCTGTCGGCGTCGGGGTTGATCTCGATCTCGCCGCCATCGCCCTTGATCACAATCACGTTGTCTCCCAGCAGGCCGCTGGCATCGCGGTGCACCGCCTGGTAGCCGGGGTGGAAGATGCTCTGCAAACCGCAACGGGCGCCGAGGGGATTAAGGATGCGTGCCAGGGAATGGATTGGCGAGCGCAGCCCGAGGATGTTGCGCAGGTCGATCATCCGTTGCATTTGCGGGGCCCAGTCGCCCAGGGGCATAAAGGCCAGGTTGCCCTGATCCAACGCCTCACCCACTGCTTGCCAGGTGCGGCACAGGGGAATGCCCAGCGGCTGCAGCAACTGCTCGGTGTACATGCGCCCGGCGGTGTGTGCACCACCGCCGTGGAGCAGGATGCGCACGCCGTTCTGCGCCAGGCACTTGGCCGCCAGCAGGTACCAGGGCAGGTGGCGCTTCTTGCCGGCGTAGGTCGGCCAGTCCAGGTCGAGGGGGATCGCCGGGGCATTCAAGCGCGCGCGCAGGGCCTCGGTGAAACCGGCGAGTTCTTCCGGGCTCTCTTCCTTGTGTCGCAGAAGCATAAGGAAGGCGCCGAGCTGGGTGTCTTCGACCTGCTCATCAAGGAGCATGCCCATGGCCTCCCGGGCTTCCTCGCGGGTCAGGTTGCGCGCGCCGCGCTTGCCTTTGCCAAGGATCCGCACGAACTGGGCGAAGGGATGCTCGGCCGGGGTTTCGGTGAGCAGCGGGGCAAATTCAGTCATAGACAATTGGTCGGCCTCGGCAGGCCCGCCAGCTTGGCGGCAAGTTTGGCGGGGGTGCCTTTGAACAGGCGGTTCAGGTGCAGGCTGTTGCCCTTGTCCGGGCCCAGCTTCAGTGCGCTGTACTTGATCAGCGGGCGGGTGGCAGGGGACAGTTGGAACTCCTGGTAGAAACCGCGCAGCAGTTCGAGGATCTCCCAGTGTTCCGCACTGAGTTCCAGCTCTTCCGCCGCAGCCAGGGCTTCGGCGACTTCGGCGGACCAGTCCTGCAGATTGACCAGGTAACCGTCCTTGTCCAGCTCGATGGCACGGGTGCCGACAGTCAGGGTGTTCATAGCCAGGTATTGACCTTGTCATGCTGGATCGACAGGTCGACAAAGCCCGGATAGTCCACGACCTTGGCCCAGCCTGGCAATACCAGGCCGCGGGCCTGGAGGTCTTCCTCCAGTACGTAGAGGTTCAAGCCGCTGCGGGCGCTCAACTCGCTGTAGGCGGCGCTGCCAGGTTGCAGGGCGTAGGCCGCGTCGCCGCACAGCAGCAAGGCATCGGCAGTTCCGAGCAGGCACAGGCAACTGCCCAGGCGCGTGTCGGTGAAGGGGGAATGGGACAACACATGCAAGGTCGACATCAGAGGGTGATCACCTGGTCGTAACGGTCAATGATCCCGGCCAGCTCCGGAGTGCTCAGCAACTGCACCTCATCGAGGTTCAGGGCGGCCGGGTCGAGGCCGCGCAGGTCCAGGCTGGCCTGGCAGGCGAACAGTTCCTCGACGCCGAACAGCGACAGCGCCTGCAGGTTGGCGCCGAGGTCCTTGAGCTGCAGGGCTGCGGGCTTCTGCCCGGGGGCCAGTTGCAGCACGCCGTCATCGAGGAACAGCACGCCGATGGGCAGGTCGAAAGCGCCGCCGGCAAGCACGATGTCCAGTGCCTCGCGGGCACCGGGGCCGGACCAGGGCGCCTGGCGGCTGATCAACAACAGTGACTTGGCCATCTCACGACCCTCCAAAACAGATCAAGCGGTCGGCGGCCTGTACCGCGTCGTGCAACTGGCCGAGCCCGGACAATTCCCAGGGGGCCTCGACATTCACCGCCCCACGCTGATAACGCTTGGCTTCATCGCCGTTCAACACGCCGCGACGCAGGGCTGCAGCGATGCACACCACGCCGTCGAGCTGGTGCTGGCTGACGAACTCGCGCCATTGCCGGGGCAGGTCCTGTTCGTCCTGGGGCGTGACGACGCTGTTCGAGGCGTTGTGCACGCCGTCCTGGTAAAAGAACAGCCGGACAATTTCATGCCCGCCGGCCAGCGCCGCCTGGGCGAACAGCAGGGCACGGCGCGAGGAGGGCGCATGGGCGGCAGAGAACAGGGCGATGGCGAACTTCATGACGGACTCTTCGGGTAAACCTGGGCGCCATGATAAAGCTTTAGCGCCGCCGCGGCTAAACCCCTTTGCGTACAGGCTGTTGCCGGGCTGGCGGGACATATCGGGTAACGCTTGTCCGGACCGCTCGCCAACATCGGGGGATAGACTCACGCCCTCAATCTATCTCGGACAAGGAGCAAGGGATGTTGGATCTGAAATCAGCGGTAGTCGTGGTCACCGGTGCCGGTCGCGGCCTGGGAGCGGCGCTGGCCATCAGCCTGGCGGACTTGGGCTGCAAGCTGATCCTCTGTGGACGCAATGCCGCGGCCCTGGCGGATGTCGGCGCGCAAATCCTGGCACGCACCGGCAACTCGGCCGAGCAAGTGGTGGTGGACCTGGCCAACATGGACAGCGTCAAGGCCGCGCTGGCCGAGATCCACGTACGCCAGCCCCAGGTCGATGTTCTGATCAACAACGGCGCCATGTGGCTGGAGGCCAGCGAACAGCCCCACAGCTCCAGTGAGGTGCTGGGGGTAATCGATGCCGCGCTGAGCGGCACCTACCTGCTGACCCAAGGCCTGCTGCCCGCGCTCAAGGCGTCGAAGCGCCCGGACATCGTCACCATCGGCTCCATCAGCGGTTTGCCCAATGCACCGCTGCACAGCGTGTCGTTGCCGTTCTACGCGGCCAAGCACGGGCAACTGGCCCTGGCTGACGGTCTGCGCCAGGTGCTCAAGGGCACGCCGGTGCGCTCTCTGTGCGTGCACCCGCCGTACCTGGAAGACATCTCGCCGCTGGATGAACAATGGCAACAGGTGCCCGACCGGCAGAAAGGCCAGAAGGGTACTAACCGCGATGTAGTGGAAGCGGTGGTCTTCGCTCTGACCCGGCCACGGCATATCAGCCTGTCGTCGATCGTCATCGACACCGACGACGGTGGCTTGTTCAGTTGATGGCGTTGGGCTCAACGACCGCTGTACTGGCGCTGCCAGCGCCTTGGAATACGCAGTGACACCAGCCCCAGCAAGGCCGAAATCACCGCGCTGACATACAGCGCCTGCAAGCCCAGGCGCTGTTCCAGCAAGGCTCCCAGTACCGCGCCGGCGAACATGCCGGCCCAGGGCACCAGTTGCACCCGCCAGCCGTTACGCCGCTCGCCGAGCAACCAGCGTCCGAAGCCGCGGCCGAAGCGCGACAGCGCGCCGGTAACGTAGGTCAGGCCAATCGGCAGTCCGTTCACTTCCTCCACCGCAGCATTGAGCATGCCCATGGCGATGATTGCCGCCAGTATTGCCGGCAACTGGCTGTCGGTGGACCCACTGGCCGCGATGCACAGCAACGCGGCGATACACAGCAGCAGGGGCAGGGCGCGGTGCCCACCCAGGCGGCTGACCATCACCCCCAGCGCGTTACCGGCGACAAAGGTCGCCACCAACAGGCTCAGGCGCAGGATCAAGCCCAGGTCGCCGTCGCTGATGGCCACCGCCAGGCGTGTGGTGTTGCCGCTCATGAAGGAGACGAAATCCCCCGTGGCCATGAAGCCGATGGCGTCGGTCATGCCGGCCAGTACCGAGAGGCAGGCCACGAGGGCGAGGCCGATCCGGCCGCGCCATTTTTGCGCGTGTTGCAGGGCCGGATCATTAGCTGGGCGGGCGGTGGAAGGCAGCATCGTCGAATTCTCCTGGTCAGGGACTGCGGGGGACGTGTGCGGGTCAATGCACGAGATCAGGCTTCAGGGTCGAGGCCGTGCAGCGTGCAGTACTCCAGCCATGGCAGGCCGGCCATTTCCGCCACCTCCTTATGTACCGCCTGGCGTCGGACCTGATACTCCTCGGCGCTGGTCGCGGTCATTTGCAGGCTCAGCTCCCAGGCGAACAGACCCTGGCGTTCGGCCTCTGCTTCGAATGCCTCGTGCAGGCGCTCTTCACGATACTGCTCCGGGGTTTCGCCACGGGCCCGGGCTTCGAGGGGATTGAGGTGGTCGAGTTGCTGGGCCAGTTCGGGCCGTTGTTCGAGGAATTTACGCAGGGCCAGTTCATGGGGTTGATCGTTGCTTGCCATTGAGACTCCTGGAAAGTGCGCCCGTGTTCAGGCGCGATGCTGGATGCGGTACAGGTGATGCCAAACGCTCAAGGCTGGACGGGCAGAGGTGTCGATAAACCACGCAACTGCGCCAGGTCCTTGCGCGGGATGACATAGGTGCGCGCCAGCATATCGCCTACGCGTTGGCAGCGGCGCGAATTGGCGCAGACCAGCAAGGTGATAAGGCTGATGGCCGCCTCGATCTGGCGGGTCGCCGAACGGATCAGCACCTGCAACAGTGACGGCGCCTGGCCGACGCCATTGATCACCTGCAGGCCGCACAGGGTTTTGCCCAGCGTGCGGCCGCGCAACAGGTATTCGCTGAGGAGGAAGTACAGGTTCCAGATCGCCATCATGGCCAGGTCCGTATGGTAGAAGCCGCCTACAGCCAGGCTCAAGACCAGCCACAGCAGCACCGTCAGCGCGCTGTCCAGCAGGTAGGCCAGAATGCGCCGGGTGATCAGGCCGGTTCTCGATACTTCCATGTACTGCTCCACAAATTACGTCATGTATTGAGCCGCGTATTGTACGGTCTAAAGACCCGGTGGCAGCGGCAAGTTTCAATTTACCAGCGACCAGCCACGACTTGGCCGCGTTTCGATGCGGCCGGAGGTTGTGCTTTCAGATGCTGGCAGAATCTTCGCGGCCGATCTCGCTGCGCAGCTGGGCGATCAGGTGCAAGCAGTGGGTGAGGCCCGGTGACGGCTCGCCGACCCGGCGGCTGAGGATGATCGGTGACGTGGCCTTGGGCTCCAGCAGTGGGCTGAAGCCAATGTCGTCGCGGTGCAACACCTGCACCGAGGCAGGCACCAGGGTGATGCCCAGGCCTGCGCCCACCAGGCCGATGGCGGTCTGCAGTTCATTGGTCCACTGCGCCACCTTCAATTGCAGGCCATGGCCGGCGAACAGCGCGATCACATGGTCGGCATAGCTCGGGCGCGGGTTGGCGGGATAGAGCACGAACGGCTCGGCGGCCAGTTGTTCAAGGCTCACCGGTTGCCCCAGCAACGGATGCCCGGCGGGCAGGGCGGCCACCAGCCGGTCCTCGGTCAGCACCTTTTGCACGATGGCCGGGTCGTCGATATGGATGCGTCCGAAGCCGATGTCGATGCGTCCCGCCTTCAGTGCTTCCACCTGCTGCAAGGTGGTCATCTCCGACAGCCCCAGTTCCAGCTCCAGGGTCTCGCTGCTGCGCAGGCGGCGGATCAGTTGCGGCAGCACCCCGTATAGGGTCGACGGAGCAAAGCCGATGCCCAGCCAGGTCTTGTGCCCGAGGCCAATGCGCCGGGTGTTGTCGCAGACCTTGCCCAACTGCTCCAGCACCCGGTTGGAGTGCTCATAGAAAAACCGTCCGGCGGCGGTCAGGCGCAGCGGCCGGGCACGTTCCAGCAGCAACACCCCCAACTCGTCTTCCAGTTGCTGGATCTGCCGGCTCAGGGGGGGCTGGGCGATGTGCAGGCGCTCGGCGGCACGGGTGAAATTAAGGGTTTCTCCCAGCACCTGGAAGTAACGCAGGTGACGCAGCTCCATGGGACCTCCGTGGACGATAGTTGAATACCTATTAGGTATCGAGTCAGACCAATTCTATATTGGCCCCCCGTAAAAAGCCGGGACAGAATCGATCGTAGAACTTCAAGAACCTGACGGGTATGGAAATGCACGCTTCTGCCATTGAATCGATCGAGACGATCATCGTCGATCTGCCGACCATCCGCCCCCACAAACTGGCCATGCACACCATGCAGAACCAGACCCTGGTGCTGATTCGCCTGCGCTGCGCCGACGGCATCGAAGGCCTGGGGGAGTCCACCACCATCGGTGGCCTGGCCTATGGCAATGAAAGCCCGGACAGCATCAAGACCAATATCGATCGCTTCTTCGCGCCGCTGCTGGTCGGCCAGGATGCCAGCAACATCAACGCCGCCATGCTGCGTCTGGAGCAGAGCATCCGCGGCAATACCTTCGCCAAGTCCGGGATCGAAAGCGCCTTGCTCGACGCCCAGGGCAAGCGCCTCGGGCTGCCGGTCAGCGAACTGCTGGGCGGCCGCGTGCGCGATGCCTTGCCGGTGGCCTGGACCCTGGCCAGCGGCGACACCGCCAAGGACATCGCTGAGGCAGAACAGATGCTCGACCTGCGCCGCCACCGCATCTTCAAGCTGAAGATCGGCGCCGGTGAAGTGGACCGCGACCTGGCCCACGTGATTGCGATCAAGAAGGCCCTGGGTGACCGCGCCAGCGTGCGGGTCGACGTCAACCAGGCCTGGGACGAATCGGTGGCGCTGCGTGCTTGCCGGATTCTCGGCGGTAATGGCATCGACCTGATCGAGCAACCGATCTCGCGCAACAACCGCGCCGGCATGGTGCGCCTCAACGCCATCAGCCCGGCACCGATCATGGCTGACGAATCCATTGAGTGCGTGGAAGACGCCTTCAACCTGGCCCGGGAAGGTGCGGCTTCGGTGTTCGCCCTGAAGATCGCCAAGAACGGCGGCCCTCGCGCCACCCTGCGCACCGCGGCGATTGCCGAAGCGGCGGGCATCGGCCTGTACGGCGGCACCATGCTCGAAGGCGGCATCGGCACCCTGGCTTCGGCCCACGCTTTCCTGACCCTGAACAAACTCAGCTGGGACACCGAACTGTTCGGCCCATTGCTGCTGACCGAGGACATCCTCGCCGAGCCGCCGGTATACCGGGATTTCCACCTGCATGTCTCAAGGGCGCCGGGCCTCGGCCTGAGCCTGGACGAAGAGCGCCTGGCGTTCTTCCGTCGCGACAAAACCACCCCCGTGCTGCATCACACCTGAGGAGGGCACCATGCTATTCCACGTCAAGATGACCGTGAACCTGCCGGTCGACATGAACCCCGAGCGCGCTGCGCAACTCAAGGCCGACGAGAAAGCCCTGGCCCAGCGCCTGCAGGCCGAGGGCAAGTGGCGTCACCTGTGGCGCATTGCCGGGCTGTACGCCAACTACAGCGTGTTCGACGTCGACAGCGTGCAGGAACTGCACGACACCCTGATGCAATTACCGCTGTATCCGTACATGGCTATCGAAGTTGACGCCATGTGCAGGCATCCTTCCTCGATTCATGAGGATGACCGCTGAGTCCGTTGCCAGAGCGTTAGCCACTCTAATAAATACAAGATGAGGATCGATCATGAACGTGCGTATTTCCCACACTGCCAGCGCCCAGCAGTTTCTCGAAGAAGCCAGCGGCCAGTTCACTGAAGGCGGCAACCCACGGGCCAAGGCCATCATCTACCGGATCCTGCGGGACTCGGTGAACATCATCGAAGACCTGGAAGTGACCCCGGAGGAGTTCTGGAAGGCGGTCAACTACCTCAACGTCCTCGGTGCCCGCCAGGAAGCCGGATTGCTGGCCGCCGGCCTGGGCCTGGAGCACTACCTGGACCTGCTGATGGACGCCGCCGATGAGCAGGTGGGCAAGACCGGCGGCACCCCGCGTACCATCGAAGGCCCTCTGTACGTGGCCGGCGCGCCGCTGTCCCAAAGCGAAGCGCGCCTCGACGATGGCATCGACCCGGGCGTGGTGCTGTTCATGCAGGGCCAGGTCACCAACACCGCAGGCCAGCCCCTGGCCGGGGCCATCGTCGACGTCTGGCACGCCAACACCGGCGGCACCTATTCCTACTTCGACGGCACCCAGTCGGAGTTCAACCTGCGCCGGCGCATTGTCACCGACGCCGATGGCCGCTACCGTTTCCGTAGCATCGTGCCGTCCGGCTACGGCTGCCCACCGGACGGTCCTACTCAACAACTGCTCAATCAACTGGGTCGTCACGGCCAGCGTCCGGCGCACATCCACTTCTTCATTTCGGCGGACGACCATCGCCACCTGACCACCCAGATCAACCTGGATGGCGATGAATACCTGCACGACGACTTTGCCTACGCCACCCGCGATGAACTGATCGCCAAGATCACCTTCAGCGAAGACCAGGCCCGGGCCAAGGCTCTGGGCGTCAGCGGACGCTTTGCCGAGATCGAGTTCGATTTCACCCTGCAATCTTCGGCGCAACCCGATGAGCAGCAACGCCACGAGCGGGTGCGCGCCCTGGAGGCCTGACCCCATCGTGCTGCACCGAGCCACGGGCTCCCTTCGGGGCTCGTGGCTTTTGCCGTTGTGTGCGAGTTGTTTGTGCCTTGCGTGATCTGCCTGCATTGGCGGCGCTGGTGCCGTGAAATGCGCCCCTATAAGAACAATCAGAGTGACCCGGTTATGCAAATGCATCTGTTGACTGAGCGCAGTAGCGTGTTTGTCCAAGCCGATCCTTATGCCGTGTCCGGCTACGTCAACCAGCACGTGGGCAGCCACTGCATCCGCCTGCCGCGGGCCGGCCATCCCCAGGCCAGCCTCAACCACCGTTCCCTGGCCAGCCTTGACCTGTGCAGCATCAGTTACGGCGGCAGTGTGCGCGTTACCTCGCCGGCGCTGGAAAGCATCTACCACCTGCAAGTGCTGCTGCGCGGGCATTGCCTGTGGCGCGGCCCGGGCGAGGAACACTACTTCGCGCCCGGCGAACTGCTGCTGATCAACCCCGACGATCCGGTGGACCTGACCTATTCCGATGACTGCGAAAAATTCATCATCAAGATCCCCACCCGCCTGCTGGAAGCGGCATGCGAGGAACAGCGCTGGCAGTACCCGGGGCAGGGCGTGCGCTTTCTCCAGCAGCGTTACCAGTTGCAGGACCTGGAAGGCTTTATCCAGTTGCTGAGCCTGCTGTGCGGCGAAGCCGAAGCCCGGGAAAGCATGCCCAAGGTCCAGGAGCACTACGCGCAGATCCTGGTCAGCAAGTTGCTGGGGCTGATGCAGACCAACGTCCAGCGCGGTGCCTTGGGTGCTTCGGCGGCGACCTTCGAACGCATTGCCGACTACATCGAGCGCAATCTCAAGCAGGACATCGGCTGCGCAGAGCTGGCGCAACAGGCGCGCATGAGCCTGCGCTCGCTGTACGGCCTGTTCGAGCGCAACGCCGGCACCACGCCGAAAAACTACATCCGCCAGAAGAAACTGCAACGGGTCCACGCTTGCCTCAACGACCCTGAGAGCCCGGTGCGCAACGTCACCGAACTGGCCCTGGATTTCGGCTTCCTGCACCTGGGTCGCTTCGCCCAGAGCTACCGCCAGCAATTCGGCGAACTGCCCTCCGACACCCTCAAGCGTCGCCACTGATCCCAGGCATCGGCCTCTTGTAGGAGCTGGCTTGCCAGCGAAGGCGTGCGTGAGGGCGATGCAAGGCTTGAGGGCTTCTTCGCCGGCAAGCCGGCTCCTACACACGACCATTTCAGATCCGGCCCGTAGGAGCTGGCTTGCCAGCGAAGGCGCGCGTGGGGGCGATGCAAGGCCTGAGGGCCTCTTCGCCGGCAAGCCGGCTCCTACACACGACCCTTTCAGATCCGGCCTGTAGGAGCTGGCTTGCCAGCGAAGGCGCGCGTGAGGGCGATGCAAGGCTTGAGGGCCTCTTCGCCGGCAAGCCGGCTCCTACACACGACCATTTCAGATCCGGCCCGTAGGAGCTGGCTTGCCAGCGAAGGCGCGCGTGAGGGCGATGCAAGGCTTGAGGGCCTCTTCGCCGGCAAGCCGGCTCCTACACATGACCATTTCAGATCCGGCCCGTAGGAGCTGGCTTGCCAGCGAAGGCGCGCGTGGGGGCGATGCAGGGCTTGAGGGCCTCTTCGCCGGCAAGCCGGCTCCTACACAGTTCGCCGTCGGGGCCTTTGCAGAAAACGGATACAGGTCTGCACGCAACGGCTATTGCCCGCCCAACCCCCGCCCTAGCATGGAGCTGCCTGAACAAAAACAATGGAGGCGGTGGCCATGACCCTGCGACCCGAATACCTGCACTCCCTGCTTGAAGAAGACCGCGACCAGGGCGTCTACCGCTGCAAGCGCGAGATGTTCACCGACCCCCGGCTGTTCGATCTGGAGATGCAGCACATCTTCGAGGGCAACTGGCTGTACCTGGCCCACGAAAGCCAGATCCCCAACCCCAACGACTACTACAGCACCACCATGGGCCGCCAGTCGGTGTTCATTGCCCGCAACAAGAACGGCGAACTCAACGCCTTTATCAACGCCTGCAGCCATCGCGGTGCCATGCTCTGCCGGCACAAGACCGGCAACAAGGCCTCGTTCACCTGCCCATTCCACGGCTGGACCTTCAACAACTCTGGCAAGCTGCTCAAGGTCAAGGACCCGGCCGCCGCGGGCTACCCGGCCAGCTTCAACTGCGAAGGCTCCCACGACCTGACCCGCGTGGCGCGTTTCGAGTCTTACCGCGGCTTCCTGTTCGCCAGCCTCAACCCCGACGTGCGGCCCCTGGCCGAGCACCTGGGGGAGTCGGCGAAGATCATCGACATGATCGTCGATCAGTCCGCCGACGGCCTGGAAGTACTGCGCGGTTCCTCCAGCTACATCTACGAAGGCAACTGGAAACTCACCGCGGAGAACGGCGCCGATGGCTACCACGTCAGTTCGGTGCACTGGAACTACGCCGCGACCCAGAACCAGCGCAAGCAGCGCGAGGCCGGGGAAGACATCCGCACCATGAGCGCCGGCAGCTGGGCCAAGCAGGGCGGTGGTTTCTACTCCTTCGACAAGGGCCACATGCTGCTCTGGACCCGCTGGTCCAACCCCGAGGACCGGCCGCTGTACGAGCGCCGCGACGAATTGGCCCAGGACTTCGGCCAGGCCCGTGCCGACTGGATGATCGAGAACTCGCGCAACCTGTGCCTGTACCCCAACGTCTACCTGATGGACCAGTTCAGCTCGCAGATCCGCATCGCCCGGCCGATTTCCGTGGATCGCACCGAAATCACCATCTACTGCATCGCCCCCAAGGGCGAGAGTGACGCAGCCCGGGCCCAGCGCATTCGCCAGTACGAAGACTTCTTCAACGTCAGCGGCATGGCCACCCCGGATGACCTGGAGGAGTTCCGCTCCTGCCAGATGGGCTACCAGGGCAGCACCACGGCGTGGAACGACATGTCTCGCGGTGCCGAGCACTGGGTCGAGGGCGCTGATGAGGCGGCCAGGGAAATCGACCTGCATCCGCTCCTCAGCGGCGTGCGCACCGAGGACGAAGGGCTGTTCGTGATGCAGCACAAGTACTGGCAGCAGACCATGCTCGCGGCGCTGGAGCTTGAAGCCTCACGCCGGATTGACGTGGAGGCTGTGCAATGAATATTTCCTACGACGCCGTACGGGATTTCCTCTATCGCGAAGCACGCTACCTGGACGACAAGGACTGGGACAGCTGGCTGGAGCTCTACGCCCCGGACGCCACCTTCTGGATGCCTTCCTGGGACGACAGCGACCAGTTGACCGAAGACCCGCAGCGGGAAATCTCGCTGATCTGGTACGGCAACCGCAGCGGCCTGGAAGACCGGGTGTTCCGGATCAAGACCGAGCGCTCCAGCGCCAGCATTCCCGACACCCGCACCTCGCACAACCTGAGCAATATCGAGTTGCTGGAACACGGCGACGGCTGCTGCAAGCTGCGCTTCAACTGGCACACCCTGAGCTTTCGCTACAAGACCGTGGACAGCTACTTCGGCAGCAGTTTCTACACCCTGGACATGCGGGGGGAAAACCCGCTGATCCAGGCCAAGAAAGTCATCCTGAAGAACGACTACGTTCGCCAGGTCGTCGATATCTACCACCTCTGAGGCGACTGCCATGAGCCATCAAATCGCACTCAATTTCGAAGACGGCGTGACCCGTTTCGTCAGCGCCAATGCCGGTGAAACCGTGGCCGACGCCGCCTACCGCCAGGGCATCAACATCCCCCTGGACTGCCGCGACGGCGCTTGCGGCACCTGCAAGTGCTTTGCCGAAGCCGGGCGTTACGAGCTGGGCGAGGACTACATCGAAGACGCCCTGAGCGCCGACGAAGCCGAGCAGGGTTTTGTCCTCACCTGCCAGATGCGCGCCTTGAGCGACTGCGTGGTGCGGGTGCCTGCTTCTTCTGCGGTATGTCGCGCCGGGCAGGCCAGCTTCGACGCGCAGATCAGCCGCCTGCAGCAACTCTCCGACAGCACCATTGCCTTGTCGATCAAGGGCGAGGCCCTGAGCCGGCTGGCGTTCCTGCCGGGGCAGTACGTCAACCTCGGGGTGCCCGGCAGCGGGCAGACCCGGGCCTATTCCTTCAGCTCGCTGCAGCGCGATGGCGAGGTCAGCTTCCTTATTCGCAACGTGCCTGGCGGGCTGATGAGCAGCTTCCTCACCGGGCGGGCCTTGGCCGGCGACAGCATGACCCTGGCCGGCCCCTTGGGCAGCTTCTACTTGCGGGACATCCGCCGGCCCTTGCTGTTACTGGCTGGCGGTACCGGGCTGGCGCCGTTCACCGCCATGCTGGAGAAAATTGCCGAGCAGGGCAGTGAACACCCGCTGCATTTGATTTATGGCGTGACCAACGACTTCGATCTGGTGGAGCTGGATCGCCTGGAGGACTTTGCTGCGCGCATCCCCCACTTCAGCTTCAGCGCCTGCGTGGCCAGCCCCGAGAGCCAGTACCCGCGCAAGGGCTACGTGACCCAGCACATCGAGCCGGCGCACTTGAACCAGGGTGATGTCGATGTCTACCTGTGCGGCCCGCCGCCGATGGTCGAAGCGGTGAGCCGGTACATCCGCGAGCAGGGCATCGTCCCGGCGAACTTCTACTTCGAAAAATTCGCCGCCAGCGCCGCCTGAAGAACGCCTCGCGCTGTAGGAGCTGGCTTGCCAGCGAAGGCGTCTCCAAGAGCGCTGCAAGGCTCAAGGGCCACTTCGCCGGCAAGCCGGCTCCTACGGAATCCCGTACGGCAAGGCATAGCGTTGTAGGAGCTGGCTTGCCAGCGAAGGCGTCTCCAAGAGCGCTGCAAGGCTCAAGGGCCTCTTCGCCGGCAAGCCGGCTCCTACGTTGAGCAGCGTCCTTGCCATCCTTTTGCACTCACGAGGTCTGCATGAACCGTTTCCACAATCAAGTCGCCCTGGTTACCGGCGCCGCCCAAGGCATCGGCCGTCGCGTTGCCGAACGCCTGGCCGAAGAAGGCGCCCGGGTGGTGCTGGTGGACCGCTCGGAACTGGTCTTCGAACTGGTCGCCGAACTCAGTCCGCAGTACCCGGTGCTGGCCCTCACTGCCGACCTGGAGCAGTACCCCGAATGCAGCCGGATCATGGCGGCGGCCATCGCCCACTTCGGCCGCCTCGACATCCTCATCAACAACGTCGGCGGCACCATCTGGGCCAAGCCTTTCGAGCACTACGAGGCCGAGCAGATCGAGGCCGAAGTGCGCCGCTCGCTGTTCCCGACCCTGTGGTGCTGCCACGCCGCCTTGCCCTACATGCTGGAGCAGGGCAGCGGCGCTATCGTCAATGTCTCGTCCATCGCCACCCGCAGCCTCAACCGCGTGCCCTATGGCGCCGCCAAGGGTGGGGTCAATGCACTTACCGCCTGCCTGGCGTTCGAAACCGCCGGGCGTGGAGTGCGGGTCAACGCCACCGCTCCCGGCGGCACCGAAGCGCCGCCGCGGCGCATCCCGCGCAACAGCGCGGAGCAGAGCGCAGAGGAAAAAGTCTGGTACCAGCAGATCGTCGACCAGACCCTCGACAGCAGCCTGATGAAACGCTACGGCAGCGTCGATGAACAGGCCGCAGCGATTCTGTTCCTGGCTTCCGATGAGGCTTCCTACATCACTGGGATGGTGATGCCGGTGGGCGGAGGAGATCAGGGCTGAGGGTGCATTGATTAACCGCCACGGGCACAGGCTCAGTCAGGCCAACAGCAGAGCGAGCCGGCAGGTCGAATCCGTGCGCGGCCCGGCTGCGTCGCGCTGACTGGCAGGGTAATCCCTGGGTCATGCCCCTGGAGTAGGTTCTACCGGCACACCGTGCGAATGCGATTTCTAAAACAACAACAATAAGAGTCAGATGCCATGCGCAATATAGATTGCAACACCTTGATCGATGAGGCCCGCTTCAACCCTTTCCACTGGCGCGTGCTGTTCTGGTGCGCGCTGATCATCATCTTCGACGGCTACGACCTGGTGATCTACGGCGTGGTGCTGCCGGTGCTGATGCGTGAGTGGGGACTGACCCCGCTGCAGGCCGGGGCCCTGGGCAGCTACGCACTGTTCGGCATGATGCTCGGCGCGCTGTTTTTTGGTTCGCTGTCGGACCGTATCGGACGCAAGAGAGTCATCGCCGTCTGCGTGATCCTGTTCAGCGGCTTCACCGTGCTCAACGGCTTTGCCCGCAACCCCACGGAGTTCGGCCTGTGCCGCTTTATCGCCGGCCTGGGCATCGGCGGAGTGATGCCCAATGTGGTGGCGCTGATGAGCGAGTACGCGCCGAAGAAGATCCGCAGCACCCTGGTGGCGATCATGTTCAGCGGCTACTCGGTGGGCGGCATGCTCTCGGCCGGGCTGGGCATTGTGCTGCTGCCGAACTTCGGCTGGCAGTCGGTGTTTTATGTGGCGGCGATTCCCTTGCTGCTGTTGCCGCTGATCCTCAAGTACTTGCCGGAATCGGTGGGCTTCATGCTGCGCCAGGGGCGTGAGCAGGAAGCCCGCGAAGTTCTACAGCGCATCGAGCCGGGTTTTGTCCCGCAGGCGGGTGATCGCTTTGTCCAGGCCTTGCCCCAGGCCGCCGGTGCGCCGGTGCTGCAATTGTTTCGCCAAGGCCGTGCGCTGAGCACGCTGATGCTCTGGGTCGCGTTTTTTTGCTGCTTGCTGATGGTCTATGCCTTGAACTCCTGGCTGCCCAAGCTGATGACCAGCGCCGGTTATGGCCTGGGTTCGAGCCTGACGTTCCTGCTGGTACTGAACTTCGGGGCGATTTTCGGCGCCGTGGGCGGCGGCTGGATCGGCGACCGCCTGGCGCTGCACAAGGTCCTGGTGGGGTTCTTCCTGATCGCGGCGCTGTCCATCAGCCTGCTGGGCTTCAAGAGCCCGATCCTGGTGCTGTATCTGTTGATTGCGGTCGCGGGCGCCAGCACTATCGGCACGCAGATCCTCGCCTATGCCTGTGTCGCCCAGTTCTATCCGATGGCCATGCGCTCCACCGGCTTGGGCTGGGCTTCGGGCGTGGGCCGCAGCGGCGCGATTGTCGGGCCGCTCCTCGGCGGGGCACTGGTGGGTATCGAGTTGCCGTTGCACTACAACTTCATGGCCTTCGCCGTTCCCGGCGCCGTGGCGGCCCTGGCCATGTGCTTCGTTTACTCACGCGAGCCCAAGGTGCTGCCACTGGCTGCCAGCGCCTAGCGATTGAATGGACGCAGCGCCGGCGCTCATGCCGGTGCTCACTTATCAGCTTTCGGAGCGAGCATGCACAGCCTGTTCAAGGACTTTTCCCTGTCCGCCGTGGTGGCCGGTTTTATAGCCACCTTGATCTCCTACGCCGGCCCCCTGGTGATCGTGTTCCAGGCCGCCAAGGCGGCGGGCCTGCCCCAGGAGGTGCTGTCGTCCTGGGTCTGGGCCATCTCCATCGGCAGCGGGGTACTGGGCATCGTCCTCAGCCTGCGCTTCAAGGTGCCGGTGGTGATTGCCTGGTCGGCGCCGGGTTCGGCGCTGCTGGTGGGGCTGCTGCCGGGCATCGGCCTGAACGAGGCGGTGGGCGCCTACCTGGTGGCCAGCGCGATCATTGTGCTGGTGGGCCTGTGCGGCATCTTTGACAAACTCATCGGCAGACTGCCAGCGGCGATTTCCGCGGCAATGCTGGCGGGTATCCTGTTCAGCTTCGGCACCCAATTGTTCCGCTCGATCCAGGACAAGCCGCTGCTGGTGGGAGCAATGTTCGCCACCTACCTGCTGTTCAAGCGCCTGTGGCCACGCTACGCGGTCCTGGCGGTGCTGCTGGTGGGCTGCGTGCTGTCCCTGGGCAGCGGCGAGATCGACCGCTCGGCCCTGGTCATCGGCCTGGCCGCGCCCCACTGGATCACTCCGGCCTTCAGTTGGCACGCAGTGTTCAACGTCGCCTTGCCGCTGGTAGTGGTGGCCTTGACCGGGCAATTCGTGCCGGGCATCGCCGTACTGCGCAATGACGGCTACTCGACGCCAGCCAGCCCGATCCTCGCCAGCAGCGGCCTGGCCAGCCTGTTGCTGGCCCCGTTCGGCTGCCACGGCCTGAACCTCGCGGCGATCACCGCAGCCATCTGCACCGGCCGCGAGTCCCATCAAGACCCGGACAAACGTTATGTCGCCGGAGTCATGGGCGGGGTGTTCTACCTGCTGCTGGGGATCTTCGGCGCGACCCTGGTCTCGCTGTTCAGCGCCTTTCCCCGAGAGCTGATCGCGGCCCTGGCGGGGCTGGCGCTGTTTGCCGCGATTGGTGGTTCACTGACCCATGCCATGGCCGTGCCGGCTGATCGCGAAGCCGCGCTGATCACCTTCCTGGTTAGCGCCTCGGGTATGTCTTTGTTTGGCTTGTCGGCGGCGTTCTGGGGGCTGATCTTTGGTCTTGCGGCCCACGCGGTGCTCAGTTGGCGCCGAGCGCCAGTCAGGGTTGGCGAAGTCGCTCAGGGCCGGAACTGATCCACCAATCGCAGCTACTGGCTGGCGAGTTGATTAAGCGGGTTGCTGACCTGGGCCGACTCGTCGGCCTGGGCGCTCAAGGTTTCGGCGACCCGGCGGCTCGCCGTGACATCGCGGTTGACCTCTTCGGCCACCACGCTTTTCAGGTGTGCAGGGGAATGGCATAGGGGGCAGGGTGATCGGCGGAGCATCGGCCAATGGCCGCGATGATTTGGCCATCAGCTAAGCGACGATCTCTGCTGTGCTCATATCCACGTGCAGCATGTCTGGATCGCCAAACCACTCCTCGGGCCAGAAGATCAGGTCCGAGGCATTGGCATCCGCGAAGTTGGTCTCCAGCAGCCCCAGGGCGTAGCCCACATCCGATTCTGTGCCCTCGCACTTGCAGATGAATTCTGTCAGCGCACAGGCTGCTTCGAAGCTTAGATCGTCGACGTACTTTTCCTGGTGAAACGCCGTGCGGATAAAGTTCTGCGCATCGGTGTGGCTGTGCATAACGCGAAATTCGTGGAACTCAAAAGCGGCGGTTAGCGTGGCTGCTCCACTGCTGGATCAGCGCGCTGATCTCGGGACTTTCTCGTTCCTGGTTGTCCCAGGTCTTGTCCAGAATGTCGCTCAGTAGCGCCTTCATCAACGCGCACTTTTTTGGCGTTGGGCGTAGGGGTTTCATCCGGTCCGGGATGGGCATGTCCTTCTCCCTGATAGTCATTTCTTGTCGATACCGGCTTGCCGACGGAAGCGTCCGTGAGGGGGCTGCCTTTTTACACTTGACGATTATTATCGTTCCTTCCCCTCACCTGGGGCGTCACTGTCGATCCAGCGTTCAATCTGCACGGCGTCTGCAACGATCAGCCCCCTTTCAGTGTGCATCGCGTGAGTGATGCCGGTTTTTTTCAGCGTTGGCCTGGCAGCCGCTAAGGCAACTTCAAACTGGCCAATGCCGCCTTGCCTTGTGGCGACAGCACCGGCGCCAGCTGTTCCCAGGTGAAACTCAGCTCATTGTCGCAACTGTCACCGTAGGCGGGGGTCGAGAGTTGCAGGCCCTGGGTGTTGAAGCTCAGGTCGTAGTTCGAATAGCTGCTGACGGCCGGGCAGTCGGCGTCCTTGGTGGTCTGCTTTTCGAGCCACATGGCGAAGCCGGGGGCCAGTTTCACCTGGCCGGAGTAGGCGTCGTACCACTGCTGGCGGCCGCCTAGCCAGGTCCAGGGATCGACGCTTTCGCCGGTCTTAAGGTTCCAGCTGTGCAGGCCCCAGCTGATGCCATTGCGTCCGGTACCGGCGGCCCAGCGATAGAACCTGACGGTGATCCACTGTGACGACCAATAGTGGGGCTCGACCGTGATTTCGCTGGTGTAGCCGGAGCCGTTGCGGCCCAGGTATTCGCGGCGCTCGCTGAAAAACTCCTCCTGGCCCTCGGGGCTGATCGCCAGGCGCTCCAGCTGCCGGTTGATGTTCTTCAGCGCCGGGCTGTCACCCTCCAGTCGGAGGCTGACCTGGGCGCCTTGGGTCCTGAGCTGGTAGCGGTGTTCGCCGAAGCTTTTGTTCACCACCTTGAGCGCCAGCGGCGCAGCCTCCATGGGCCCGTTATAGGCGTCGCCGCCACAGCCTTCGGTACTGATGCGGGTCAGTGCCAAGGGTAACGGCGCAGCGCCCGGAGCCTTACTCCAGGTGCCGCTGAGGCGATCGCCCTGGGGCGCATCGAGCTGCCAGAAGCCAGTCTTGCGGTCCTCGACCCAGGGCTCGCCGGCCTGGGCCTGAGTCAGCTGGATCGGCGTGACAAAACGCTGGTAGTAGTAGCTGCCGTTGCTGTTGGGGGCAGCGTTGAAACAGGCGGTAATCGCCGATTTTCCCAGGGTGCCTTGCCACACCCCGGCGAGGTCGGTGGACGCGGCGCTGGCGTAAGCTGAAATGCCGGCCAGGGCCAGAATGGACAAGGGCTTGAGCATGGGGATCGGACTTCCAGTTGTCTGACGGGCGCGCATCATAGCTGAAACCTCGCGACGGCTGATGCCCCGGCCCTGAACAGCCCGCAGCGCGCCTAGCCTTCTTGGGGAAGGGCGTAGGGCAGAGTGATCAGCGGGGCATCGGCCAATGGCCGCGAGGATTTCGCCATCAGGTAAGCGACTATCTCTGGCGAGCTGATTTCCACGTGCAGCATGTCCGGATCGCCAAACCATTCGTTGGGCCAGAAGATCAGGTCCGAGGCATTGGCCTCGGGGAAGTTGGTTTCCAGCAGACTCAAGGCGTAGTCCACGTCCGACTCCGTGCCCTCGCACTTGCAGATGAAATCCGTCAGGGCGCAGGCCTCTTCGAAGCTCAAATCCTCTACGTACTTCTCTCGATGAAAGGCCGTACGCAGAAAGTTCGCCGCGCTGGTATGGCTGTGCATATCGCGAAATTCGTGGAACTCGAAAGGCCGTCCGGCGTGGCAGTTCCATTGCTGGATCAGCGCGCTGATCGCGGGGCTTTCCCGTTCCTGGTTGTCCCAGATCGTGTCGAGGATCTGCTTGAGCAAGGCCTTCATCAACGCGCGTATTTTCGGCGTCGGTGGTGTTGGTTTCAGCCGTTCCGGCATGGCCATGTGTGTCTCCCTGATGGTCATTTCATGTTGCTGGCGAATCGGGCCGCAAGATCGCCTTCGCCGGCAAGCCGGCTCCTACGGGGATGCAGCGATTGTGATGGCGGGCCCGTGTAGGAGCTGGCTTGCCAGCGAAGAGGCCCGCAATATCACCCCCTTTTCCCGAGCGGCGCACAGAATAGTCCCTGCGCGCCGCCGACTAAAGCGCCGACCCCAGCCGCAACAGCGCGCACAACCCACCCTCAGGCCGATTGCGCAGTTCCAGGCGGCCACCGATCTTGCCAACAATCATCTGCACAATCGCCAGCCCCAGCCCGGCGCCATTGGCGTTGCCCTGGCTGTAGAAACGCTCCAGCAAGCGCTCGCGCTGCTGCTCGTCGATACCGGGCCCGGCATCTTCCACGCACAGCTGCGTCGCGCCATCCCCCAGGACCAACCCTTCTTCGCCTACCTGCAAACCTCCGGCAACCACCGCCCGTTCACCATCCCCAAGGACAACGACGGCTTCCAAACTCAGAACCTGCCCCTGGAACAAGTCCAGGCCGCAGGCTCCCGCAGCCTGGAGCAATACAACGCCGTACGCCTGCTGGACTTCAACATCGGCCGCCTGCTGGACATCGCTAAGGCGGGTGGCTACTACGACAACACGATTTTCGTGTTCTTCGGCGACCACAACACCCGCATCAGCCAGATCCCCCACATGGCTCCTGCGTTTGAACAGCTAGGGCTGGAAAGCAACAACGTACCGCTGCTGATTCATGCGCCGGGGATGCTGCAGCCCAAGGTGATCGAAGAAGCCGTCGGCCTCGCCGACCTGCTACCCACCGTAGCCGGCATGGCAGGGATGCCCTTCACCAATGGCGCCATGGGGCGGGATATTCAACAGCCCGCACCGGAAGGCGAGCGCGTGGTGCTGCTGGTATTGAGGGAAGGGTCCTTTCCAGTGATTGGCGGCGTGACCAAGGATTTTTTGTTGCAGATGCAGCACGACGGCAGTGGCGCGACCTTGCATGACCTAGCGTCAAACACCCCGCGTGAGGATGTGGCGCAGGAGCATCCGCAAGAGTTTGAGCGGTTGCTGGAATTGACGCGGGGGATGCATGAGGGGGCGCGGTTGATGTTGTATCGGAATGTGCGGTGACACCGCACAGCCATCGGTTGACGCCGGCCCGTGTAGGAGCTGGCTTGCCAGCGAAGGCGGCCTAAAAGACACGGGGTAAATCGGCCTTTACCCCGTGCTCTTCTTTCTCGTACTTCTGATTGTTTAGCCCGCTGGCTTATTGGCATCCAGCAACGAATCCACCACCGCTCTAGCCATTTCCACCGAATGAATCATCGACCAAATCAACCCACGCTCCACACCGCTGGCGCGCTCGGTAATTTCATCGCTGACCTGTACCGCGCAGTCCAGCAGCAACGACACATGCACCAACGCTTCTTCAGCATTGATGCCGGGGCGGACATTAAACATGGATTGATGACCTACGGACGTAGGCACGGTGTCTTTCAGGCTATTGAGGATCGAACTCTCAGCGTTACTCGCCGCCAAGGCCAAGCGAATGCGCTGAGTATCGATATCGTGCTCGGTGTTTCTGAATTGTCCGGGCAAGGACAGGGGCGGATCGGGAACGAGCTTTTTCATGGTGCATCTCCAATGTGAATGGAGCTGCCAGCTATCGCTGCTAAACGAAGGAGTGGCAGCTGTACGCAGGTTAGCAGACCGGTCACATTGGAAACCGGCGCACCCGAAGGTGCCCTGCGCACAGCCACCATAAAAAGCAGAAGAAAAATTCTGCCAACAGGTGACGTCGATGCGCCCAATGTGATGTTTCGAGCTGCTAAACCCGATCACTGATATGCAGTGATGAACCGAGCCTAGCCAGCCGGAGTATCAGGCGCAAGCGGGTGGGATTCTCTAGGAAAAGTCGCTCAATAGAAAGGGACTAGCCTTACGTGGAGTTGTGAATTGGGTGGTGAATATGGCTCCTGAAGGGCAGAGAGGACAGTGTTTAGTCTTCGCTAGCCTTCCAGTGATGGCTGGATTGAGTACGCCATCACCGGAATTGGAAACGTGACTAACGGCACCTACAAAGCTGACTCGCCCTCTGCCAGTCGGTTGGCAAAATATGGCGCCATCTCTGAGTCGGTACAGTACAGGTAGCAGCCCTTCATTCCTCGGGTCATCAAGGTCCGGTAGGTGTTCTTGATGATGAGTTACGATTCCCTGGGCATGCTGACTGCCGGCGCGGGAAGCGGGCTACAGTCAGCATTATTTGAAAGTCGTTAGGAGTTGTGTCAGTCAAATCCAGGATGCTGGAATTAGACCATCTCCTTTGACGTTCCAATTCTCCACGGAATGGGTGAGTGGGATGTCTTTCCAGATCTCTTTGCCTGCGTGTTCCAGAACAATGATCTGGAGATGAAACTTCGAGCGCGTTAATCCTTCTGATAAGACTTTGAAAATTCGCTGAGTTGCAAGAACGTCTGTAGGGCGTTTTTTCTTCAGCTCCTGAACATCGTCGTCAAGGCTGTTATCGCCGCTGTTGCTGCTTGGGAAATACACTTGGCTTGGCTGGTCGACCACTAGGAAACTGAAGGGCGGCAAGTGCGTATTTTGTTCAAGCGACAGGTACTCGTGGATTGCGAGGAACGCTGCAATGTGATACCCCATCCAGTTGGCGCCGCTACCAACTTCCCACAGATAATCTTTTCGATTCCCATGGCTGTCAAAACGGAGCGTCAATTCTTTTCTATCGAGTTTGATTTGCGATCCTTCTGGAGCCTCTAGACCTCCGAAGGCATCAGCATAGTCACCAATCAACTCTCCAATTGTGTGATCGACCCTACGTTCTTGCTCGGTACGATCCGTCAAGCTGAGTGTGTTGTCGAAGTCCCGGATGATCTTATCTAACTCCTTCAGGCGCGCTAGGATTTTAGCATCGACGGAAGTTGGGCCGATGCGTTTAAGTAGTCCAGATATATTGCCTGCGAGAAAATAAATCTGGCCGATCGCGCTTTTTAGCTTTTCATCCCTGGCCAGGATTTCATTCTTTTCAGTGCGCAGTTTGGATAACGTTTTCTCTTCTGCGGACAGCTTGCGCTTTAGACTGGAAAGTCGGTTATCGACCACAGGGTTTTCCTGTAGCACATCGGATATCTGAGTGATCTTATTGACCTTTGCCTCAAGGTTTTGGATGACTGCGGGAAGAACTGACGTGGTTGAGCCGCATGCCACACACTCTCCTTTCGGCTGAATGTTCTTTTTTAGCCAGTCAAGACCGATTACGTGCGATCTTTCAATATCGATAGCATCAACGAATTTTTTGCTGCTTTGGGAAAGGCTGCTGTACCCGCTGATGTCGGTAGCGAGGTTTTCTACTATTTCCTGCTGAGCAACTTCTTTAGCTAGGGCGGTCTCAAAAGTTTGGTTTGCGTGCAGGCGATTGGGCTGTAAGAGTGTGTGTTCGAGTCTGTTCTCGTTATAGGCATCAACCACGGATCGTAATAGGGAGATTTTGCTTTCAATGGCTTCGGGTACTTGGGTGGCTAACAAACCAATTTCGATGCAGTTGTGTAGCATCTTATTTACTTCGTGATTCCAATTATTTTTTGTGCGTTCAAGAACGGTAAGTTCCTTTTGGAGAGCTTCCCTCTCTTTAGCCGCCTCTTCACGTCGACGCTCAGTCATTACGTAGTCGGCATTCACGATGCCTAGAGCGTAAGGCATTGCTCGAGTAAGGCGCTCCTTGTGCGTCCACGAATCGGTTTTGAAAAACAAAGTATTTGGGTTTGCAACGATGTGCTGGGGCAAATAGTTGAAGGCCGCCATGTCCCGGAAAGAACTTCTGCTGTCCAGTTTGGATGGCTGATCTTCATCCGAGTGTGGTAGATCGCTTACCCTGACCAGACTGTTGAATTTTTCCTTAAACGCCGTCACATTTAAGTTGCAAGGCAAAATTTCTGGTAGCACTCCGATATAACGTGCGAGATAGTAGTCGCTGGATGTTTGTTTTGCCCCTGGAGTTCTTCTCGCGACAAGCCAGGTTTCGTGGTGAATAGTAATTTTTAGTCCGAACCATTCGACTTTGTTTCTGATGAATCCAATTGGGATCTGGCACTTACTTGAGCCGAGTGCGTAGTCAATGATGTGAACAATCGATGACTTGCCAGTGCCGCTCAGACCATGAAGTATGTTGATTTTTCCAGGTTCAAACTTTATTTCCCTGATAGGGTTTGCCTGATTCTGAGGCCACAGTAATACTGCATTAATCTCGAATTTCATTGGGGATCCCGAATAGCAATTTATAGATTTGAGGCGTTGAGACGCTAGCTAACCAACTGGACAGCTGTTTGGTAGTTTTGAGCATCTCAGCAGGTATCGACGTTTTTGTGCCCTTCGGCCATCGGGTAATAAGGCTTGTGAATACATCACCGTCTTCGCCTGACCATTTTTCTACCAGTTTGCTTGCAATTGCGAGGTTCAGTCCCTGTAGAGTTGAGGCGGTGTACTCCTGAACGCGACGTTCTAGATCAATCTTCAGAACCGGAGAGTCACGAAGAACGCTATCTATAGCAGAGCTAGTGTATTTCTTAGAGAGCGCTGCACTGCTAGATGGACTCCAGATAATAGGGAGTAACAATAAAAGTTTGGGCAGGTCAATAGGATGATCGCTTCCTGAATATTCGTATTCGTATATGAAATAAGCAAGTAAGAAACAGGCAAGAGAGCTGTTGTGGATCAGGTGTCGATCCATATACAGGGCATTCACTCATCACACTCCTGAGTCTGGTGCCAATGAATTGGATAGTCAGTGTCGACACCATTTGCCTGGTGGTGGTATATGCCCATAAACAAATAGCGGAAATTTGATTTGACACGGCCAATGGTCAGGGAGAACGTGGGTGGGGTAGATGTTTGCAAGAAAATCTCCCTAAAGTCTTCTTCTCCAAAATTTTCAGGTTCTTTGCCTGATCTGATACTTTGAGCATCGCAGTTTGCCTTCCACCGATCACTCAGCTCTGATTCAACCTCGCACAGGTTGCTCGGGAGTATACGATTGGAATTTAACAGTCGAGTTCGTTCGGAGTAAGCAGCCCAGTAATGGCCCAACTCAGCCTGGATAGGTCTTTGTGGGAGTTTTATTTTTTTAAGCTGTTCTATGAATGGAAGTTCTAGTGCTTCGTACTCGTCAATCAATTGTATGAAGTCAGTCTGCTCTTGAGTCAGTGGCTTCCAAGCTTCCTCAAAGAATTTTTCAAATAGCATGTGTTTTCGGGTGAAGAAAGGTTTTGAGGTTGTCCAGAAGGGAATGCTTTTTTTCCACGAGGCCTGGCATTCGGCGAAAAGTTGCCCCAACAAACTTTGATAAATAGTCTCGTGACAATGATCAAGCCCGTCTGGAAACTGAAGGGCTGCGTAGATGGCCTCTTTGAGAGTCTCGTCATCCATGGCGTCGGCGACGTGGAAGCGAGTGATGACAAAGGCGAGGTCTTCATCACTGAAACTAGTCACTTCTGCGGCTATTTCTGCGACTGAACCGGACATACTATGTGCATGCTGGCGCAAAGCTTCGATTGCCTTGGTCACCGAGTTAGGGCAGCTAGCATTTGAGAGAGTACTGACCAGCGTTCCCTCGGGCACAATGCGGTTTGTCACAAGTACGAATTCAAGAGAAGCGAATTCATTTTTTGCGACCGCCAGTCCATTGAGCCAGTTTCGAAATGTGTTCCAGACGTTCTTGCTACTGTCCTGGAGCGAATGGTTCACGCCGGTAGTCAGCTTATCCTGCTCTCGAATTGCTTTTGTCCCAATGGAGAGAGGTATCTGCTCTTCAACATCGTCAGCTGTTTCAATGCCAAAGCGCGTCTCTGTGTGAGTGCTATGAAAAATCCTGTGTAGTGCTCGCTCATACTGGAAGCCAAAGCCCGCCGCGCTTGCGCTTGCATTGCTATTCATAGTTCCTTCTCTCGGCATTGTTCGCTGTTAGCAATCAGTGGCGCGGAATCCAATCCGCAGAGGTAGTGAATTTACCCCGTAATGATGTCGTGTGGCTACTATCAGCGTATCCATTCGGCCAAGTCATCTAGCCAGCCTCGTAAAGCCACGATATGGCAGGCCCTTATATTTAAGTGGGTGCCAGCTCTAGTCTTGTGAGCGGGTATTTCATACAGCCACAACGTCGTTCTTACTCCAAGCCTAAGTCATTCAGGAGTGTGCCCATTCTGACGCTTCTAGTGCCAGAGTCGTACTTAGCTATAGTTTCAACGTAGGCTTCGACCATAGCTGCAATTGATCAGTGTTGCCTTCCGCCCTCCGTGTTTCAATTACCATTAACCCATCCCGCACATCTACCCCAACCTTCTTTGCTATCCTGCGCCCCTTTTCCCCACCGCAAGGAGCGCAGGCATGACCCAGCCCATTGGCAGTCGTAAGCAAACAAGGGCTGGCAAACAGCGTCACCTGCAACACCTCCTGTTCCGCCTGATCCCAGCACTCTTGCTCGGCATCGTGCTAATCACCCCAACCGCCCAAGCCAACCCCACCACCACCTACCGCGGCACCCTCGGCGACACCCCGGTTGAACTGGCCCTAACCTACGACTCCCAATACGGCGGCATGTCCGGCTATTGGTTTTCTGACTCCGAGCGCCTGCCAATGGCCTTGGAATCCACCCCCTTCCATCCCGGCTCTGGGCTCTTGATCAACATCATGGACAACCCAACCCTCCCCGCAGCAGCCGTGTCGTTGCAGCCGTTCGCCGAGGGGGCAGAGGCGCTGCAGGGCAGTCTGGTGGATTTGCGCACGGGCACGCAGCAGCCGTTGCAGTTGCAGCGGGTGACGCGCTTTGGTGGCAGTCAGCGGGAGGCGTTTGAGGGGGAGTTATTGCAGCCGGTGTTCGATCGAGATTTCTATTTCACCGTGCATGCCGCGCGCAAGGCCGGGGAGGAGATTGCCCGGGTGGACAGTATCCGGGTGATGAGCCGTGTAACGGGGCGGCGGGTGCAGGAGATCAGTGGGCAGTGGTGCATGTCGTCGGTCGGCACCAGGACGCTGACCTTCGGGCATTTTCATGATGAAGCGCGGATGGATTTCCAGGTCATGGGCTATCGCGTGGGTGAAGCCGATGGCCGTGTGGGGTGCACGCCGGTTCAGTATTACCTGTACCACCGGGAGGGCCGGGAATACCTGCGCCATCCGCAGTTGGAGCAGTTCGCGGTGGACGGTACGTTGCGCTTTTCCCCCAGTGGTCAGATGGAGTTCAGCAAGCAGGACTTTGTCAATTACGACAAGCGCACTCAGCGTTGGGATTATTACCGGGTGATCACTCCTGAGCGTTTGGAATATCTGTCGTCGGGCGAGGAGCGTTTCTGATGCGCGGGTTTGATGTTGCTCGGGGGTTGGCGGTGCTGGTGTTGGCGTTGTGGCTGTTGCCGGCGCAGGCGTCTCATGGGGTGTATGAGGGGACGCTGGGCAAGCAGGCGATTGTCTTGACCCTGGGCAGCCAGAACGCGGTGTACCAGGGTACCTATGCCTATCAGCGCTATCGCACGCCGATTCGTCTCAAGCCGACCTTCAACTTCAGCAACAAGGTGCTGGCCATGGATGAGCTGGACGGACAGGGTTTGCCGGTGGCGCGTTTGCAGTTCAATGACTTGATGAACTACCGCCAGCAGGAGCAGGTGCGCGGCACCTGGACCAGTTATCGCACGGGCAAGACTTTGCCGATTGCGCTGAAGCTGGTGGGCCTGGTGGATTCAGATCGTTCGTGGCCGCAGCCGGTCACCACGTTGTTGCAGAGCGCTTCCACCAAACGCTGGTATTTCCAGGTGCCGATGCCGGGCAGTGATCGGTGGATCACGACGGTGGAGGTGATGGACAAGGCCACCGGCAAGTTGTTGGTGAGCCTGGCGATCGCGGCACCGGGCTGCCCGAATCAGGGGGTGGATACCTTGCAGTTGCAGGGTGAGGGGGAGCAACTGCGAATTGCTTTCAAGGACTGCACGTTTCCGGGGTTTCGCTGGAATGAGGGCGGTGGGAGCTTTGCACCGTTGCCTTGAGGACCGTTGGTTGGCGCCCTTTGGGGACGTGGCGGCTAGTGGATTGGATGAGTCTGGTGTTGAACCTGGAAGTTGTGGAGCCTCGTATGGATGACAAGCAATCGCCTGTGCTGATTCAGGTGTACATGGCCGATGATGATGGCGCCGTTCGCGAGGAGCTACTGGCGCGGCAGATCGATGAGGATATTTACGAGTTGCTGTCCTCACCGGGGCTGGCGCAAAACCTGGCGCGGGGCGATATCGTTTCCATCCGTAATCCCGATGCCCCGGCAGAAGTGCTGAAGCGGGGCGGGAATTTCTGTATTCAGATCTATGCCGATTACATTGATCCGGCAGTGATTACGGCACTGGAAAGCGATGTCATTGGTGAGTTGAATGGGACTCTGGATGGGGTGTGCGGGGGGACGCTAGCGTTGGCGGTCCCGGCAAAAAACGGGATGGAGAACATCAATAGGTTTTTCGATGGCTTTCGCGAAAAGACTGGGATCCAGTGGTATTACGCGAACGTCTATCAGAACCTCGATGATGATGAGGATGAGACGCTGTTGAACTGGTGGCTGGACTGATTCAAGTGGTCCGCGATGGTGTTGCTCTTGGGGGTGGCGGGGTGGCGTAGATGGTTTCGATATTTTGTGCCTGCGAGGGCGGGCTTGAGGGCGCCTTCGCCGGCAAGCCGGCTCCTACAGGGAGGGCGGCGTCAGGCAGTTTGTAGTCGTGCTGTCTTGCGTACGTGATTGAGCATCAGGCCGGGTGCGCCGCCGATCAGCAGGATGGCGGTCATGAAGTACATCGCGGCTTGGGTGGTTCCGTTACCTGGGGCAGCCAGCCCACCACGATGGTGCTGAAGAAGGCCGGCGGGCGGGGCAGTTGGCGTATTTACCCGATTACGCGGCGCCAATCTTGATCAGTAGATGCACCCAGTGAGTAATCGAAGGTTGCCCACAGGGTGCAGATAAGGCGCTCGGGAAGCGCACCTTATCGATCGTGCAAATGTTTTTTCAAGAACGAGCGGGTTCGTTCCTGAACCGGGTTTTGCAGAATCTCCCGCGGCGGCCCTTCCTCCACGACAACCCCGCCATCCATAAAGACAATCCGGTCGGCAACTTCGCCAGCAAAGCGCATTTCGTGAGTGACGATCAACATGGTCATGTGCTCTGCCGCCAGTTGTTTCATGACCAGGTTGACCTCTTCGACCAGCTCTGGGTCAAGTGCTGATGTGGCTTCATCGAACAGCATGACTTTCGGCTGCATCGCCAGTGCCCTGGCGATAGCAACGCGTTGCTTCTGTCCGCCGGACAGGCGAGAGGGATACTCATCGACTTTGTTGTCCAGGCCGACTTTCAACAAATATTCCATCGCCAATTCACGAGCCGCTTTTTTCGTCAGCCCCTTTAGTTTTATCGGGCCAAGTGCAATGTTTTCGTACACGGTCAAGTGCGGGAACAGATTGAAGTGCTGGAACACCATGCCCATCTGCTGGCGCACGGCATTTATATGCTGTTCAAACGCGCGCCCTTTCAATGGCCGATTGACTTGGTCACCGTCCAGCCAGACCTCACCATCGTTAAGCACTTCCAGCTGATTAATTGATCGCAGAAGTGTGCTTTTGCCAGATCCGCTGGGGCCGATGATGGCAATGATTTGTCCGCGAGAGACCGAGAGATCGATGCCCTTGAGTACTTCAAGGGCTCCGTAAGCCTTGCGGGCGCCCTTTACCTCAACCATGAACTTTTCGCTGATCATCGTGACATCTCTACCTTTTTTTCAAGAAGGTGCAGGCCGGCTTCGAGAACAAGATTGGCTGCATAGTAAATAACCGCAACAGTCAGATAAAACTCAAAGGGGCTATAGGTATCGCTCACTGCAAGTTGTGCGCTGTACACCAACTCGGCAATACCAATGATGGAAACCAGGGAGGTGTCCTTCAACAGCACAATCAGGTTGTTGCCAAGCGGCGCAATGGTGCGGCGAAGCGCTTGCGGCACGACGATGTAGCGCTGGGTCTGTCCACGGCTGAGGCCGATAGACCGCGCACCTTCAATCTGGCCAGGGTCTACCGACATCACGCCTGCCCGAATGACGTCGGCGTTGTAGACGGCGAAGTGCAGGCTAAGGCCGATGATGCCCGCCGCCAGTGCGGGTATATCAATCCCGACTTGCACCAGCCCGTAATAAATCAGGTACAGCTGAAGCAGCAGGGGAGTCCCCATTAGCAACCAGGTCAGAAAGCGCACGGGCAAGGCCAGAACCTTGGGTGCGTAAAGAACGATAAGGGTAAAGGCTACACCGGCAATCAAACTCAATACGCTGGAGCTTAAGAACATCACGATCGTCCACCAAAGACCGGTCATGAGCAGCTCGTAATAGGGGGTGACAATACTAAAGTCCAGGCTTTGCATGTGAATGCTCTCACCTTGCCGCGAAGCGGTTATCGAGATAGTCAATAATGAACCTGACCGAGTAGACCATCACAATGTAAAGCAGGGCCGATACTGTGAAGATTTCAAAAGGCTTGTAGGTTGAACTGATAAAGCGCTGTGCCGTGTAGGAGAGCTCAACAACAGAGATTGTCGACACCAAGGCAGAACCCTTGATCAGCGCGACAGCGTTAACTCCCAGTGGTCTTATCATCAACTTTGCCGCTTGTGGCAGGGTGATCAGCCACAAGGTTTGTCGGCGGCCGAAGCCAATTGAACGCGCCGCCTCTTCCTGGCCCGGGTCAACGTTGCTGATTGCGCCACGAATGGATTCCGCCATGTAGGCCGCGATGTTGAGACCCAAGCCAATGACCCCGGCAGCAAACGGCTCCAGTTCCAGTCCGATCTGTGGTCCGCCGAAGTAGATGATGAACAGCTGAACCAGGCAGGGTGTGCCACGAAAGACGCTTATGTAGAGTCTTGCCAGACATCGAAAGATGAAGACGGTGGACAACCGTCCGGCAACCAGCACGATCGCGACCAGGAAGCCCAGTAGCAGTGCCAATGCAGAGATCTGCAGCGTAATCCAGGCCGCTTCCAGGAAAAATGGGAATATGCGCTGTATCAATGTCAGATCCATGGGGACCCTCGGAAAAGTCAGGTCGTCTGGCCCGAGGTCAAGTCGAGCCAGACTCAAGGTGAATTAGCGGATATCGCGGCCAATCCACTTCATCGAGATCTTTTCGTAGGTGCCATTGGCGAGGATGTCTTCCAGCGCCTTCTGTATCGCCGCCTTGAGCTCGGGGTTATTTTTGCGCAGGGCAATGCCCAGGCCTTCAGCTCCCCCCTGGTCTTCAGGGGTACTGATCAGGCGTACCTGCTGTCCTGTTTCCTTGACGGCGACCATCACGGGAACACTGTCCATCACCAGTGCATCGATGCGCCCGGCGTCCAAGTCCACCAGCATTTCGGGAAGGCCTTTGTAGCTTCTGACCTTCAGGTTGCCACGGGCCCGGGCCCATTTGTCGTGGATGTCCCCGAGCGTCACCCCGACCGTCACATCCTTCAGATCATCAAAGCTTTTGATCGAAGAACTGTCCTTCACCACGATCGTACGGCCGGCATGGTAATAGGGACCGACGAAGTCCACGGCCTTCTGGCGTTCCGGGGTAATGGACATGGACGCGATAATGGCGTCGTATTTTTTCGCCAGCAGGCCGGCGATGATCCCGTCGAATGGCGTGGTGATGATCGTCACTTTGACCCCCATCTGCTGCGCAATCGCCTCGCTGATGGACGCGTCGAAGCCGACAATCTGGTTCTGTGCGTTGGCAAAGCTGAAGGGTGCGTATTGGCCACTCATTGCGATACGGATCTCTTTGGATTCCTGGATCGACTTCAATTCATCGGCGTGAACAGCGGTGGTGGAGAGTAGCGTCGCAGCCGTTACGGCGCAGGCAACAACCAGGCCCTTGAGCTTTTTAGTGAGCATTCGATAGCACCTTAGAAATATTATTATTTGGTTTTTGGGCTATGCACCCAGCCGTCACGAAAAGTCTTGCATAGGCGCTTTTGGAAAGCACCAGGCAATGTGACAGCCTGCCTGACAGATTGCCGGAGTTGGCCGGCACTCTGTCAGGTAGGCTTTGAGGCTCGCTGCAAAACACTGTCGGGCGTGCGGTTTTGAATTGCAGATAACGTGCGACAAGGTTGACCAGATCGTGAGTCTCCAGTCTCCAGTCTCTTGTCGCACGCCACCATATCGATGATTTACTGGAGTGCGGCCTTGAAGCTTTCGTCCAGGACCTCAAGCAAGAAGTCAGCATTGGTTTTACTGAAAATCATCGAAGGGCGCATTTTTAGAACATTGTCATGGGGGCCTTCAGTGCCGATCAAAATGCCTCGCTCCCTGGCACCGTCGGCGACTTTCTTGGCCAAGCCTGTGGCTGGGATTTTCGTTTGGCGATCAGTAACCAGTTCGATCCCAAGGAACAGACCGAGCCCACGCACATCACCGATTGCATCGTAGCGCTGCTGCAGCTTGCGCAAACCGTCGAGCAGATAGTTACCCACGGTCAGGGCGTTGAGTTTCAGGTTGTCGCGCTCGATCACATCCAGTACGGACAACCCGACAGCGCATGAAACCGGGCTGCCGGCAAAGGTATTGAAGTACTCCATGCCGTTGTTGAAGCTGTCTGCGAGCTCACGGCTGGTCACCACCGCTGACAGGGGATGGCCATTGCCAATGGGTTTGCCCATGGACACTGCATCGGGAACCACCCCCTGGGTTTCAAACGCCCACCAGTGGCTACCGACACGGCCAAAGCCGACCTGGACTTCGTCCGCCAGGCACAGACCGCCCTCTGCACGCACCATGGCATAGACTTCTTTCAAGTAGTTTTGGGGGAAGAACAGTTGCCCGGCGACACTGGGAATGGACTCCGCCAAAAACAAAGCTGGAGACCTGCCTTGCTTGCGCATGCTCTCGATCTGCTCCGCCACGCTTTCGGCATAACGCTTGCCAAGCTCCTCGAACGACCAGTCTTCAGGCGCACGGTAAGCATCCGGGACGACCGCCTCAAACACGTGTTCTGCACGCCCTTTACCGGCCTTGCGCTTGTATTTGTAAGGGCTGAGGTCAATCAGTTCCTGGGTGGTGCCGTGGTAAGCCCAATCCAGCACGATGGCGTCGTTACGCCCCGTGTGGTTGCGCGCCATGCGCAGCATCAGGCTATTGGCTTCACTGCCTGAGCAGCCGAAGGACGCTACCGCCAAACCTTCCGGCAACGTAGCGGTGAGCCGTTCGGCATATTCGACAATATTGTCGTGGAGGTAACGGGTGTTGGTATTCAGGCGTGCTGCTTGCCGCGAAAGCGCCTCCACCACATCGGGATGGCAGTGGCCGAGGTGGCACACGTTATTGAAGCAGTCCAGGTAGGCCCTACCAAAGTTGTCGATCAACCAGACCCCGTCACCGCGAACGAATTTGATCGGGTCCGAGTAGGAAATCGACAGGTTTGGCAGCAACAGCTCTTTACGCTTCGCCACGATCTCTGATTTGGTGCGCCCCTCCTGGCTGTAGGTTTCTGGAGGAATGCCGGCGAGGGCTGATGCGTCGGGGAACAAGTCGGCCCAGACCTGAAAATAAGCCACTTCACCTACGCCGATGAACTCGTTCGCCTTCAACTCGGTGTCAGTCGACATTTGCAAATGCAGATGCGGGATCCATCCGCCGTTTTCTTTATCCGTCCCCATGTAGCCCACCAGCGCGCCAGCCTCCAGGCGGTCGCCGGGCTTGAGGCGTGCCAGTGCTTCGTGAGCCATGTGACCCCACAAGGTCAGGAATGGCGGGCAACCTTCAGGCGCATGCTCAAGCATGATCAAACCGCCATAACCCAGTGGCTCGCGCTCGACTTCGACACTGCGCACTACACCGGCAACCGGGGTATAAAGCGGCGTTCCAGCGGGCATGATCAAGTCAACGCCGACGTGAAGAACCCGGCGCTGTCCTTCGATGAATCGCGATTCGAATGCGCTGTCGGTGTAGATGATTCTTGCCTCGCCCCATGGCCCGATGCCGAGCTTTACGTTGTGCTCAGTTGCAAACTCATTCCACCATTTGCTCGCTTGCACTGGGCGCTGCTCGGCTGAAGCGATGGTCATTACATGGGAGGCATCGCCGAACGGCGCGATCATCTTGCTCATGGTCGCCGCAGAAGGACGCACGATCTGCGCAAAGGACCGGTGGTGCTCGGCCACCCAGCGCCGGACTGCTCCGGCGCCTTCGATCGCGTCAAAACCGCAGGCTTTGCGCAGGATCGCCGTCGCCAGTCGCGGGTTCATGCGGTCCATCTTCTCCAGCAGGCGCCAGGCCGGCGCTTCACTGATGGCCAGGTAGGGATTGTCTTCGGTCTGTGCATAGCGCGATGCAGACAACGTGACGCTGGTGACCAGGCGCATCGCAATCAGGTTGAACAGCACATCAAGCTCCTCCGGCTGCAGAGGATATTTCTCATGGAAACCGGCAGCCAGAGCGGCGGCGGCGCCAATCGGATCTTCCATGTCGAGAATGGAATAGGCGCAGGTGATGGCGACTTCGGCAATCAGGATCGTATGCACGGCATCGCCAAAATCAATGATGCCTGAGACTTTCCGATGATCCTGGGAGTCGACGAGGATGTTCCAGTCATTGCCGTCGTTGTGAATGATCTGTGCACGCAGACGGGAAAGTTTCGGCTGCACGTTTTTTTCGAAGCCATCCATGAAACGCTGCAGAATTGCTCTTTTGCCAGGGTCTTTGACGAAGTGCAGGCGTGAGCGCGAGCGCGCGGCATGCCGCAAATCCCAGTCCAGGTCACGTACCGCTCCCGGGTGCATGAAACCCTGGAGTGCCCGATCAATGTCACCGAACGCTTGGCCAAGGCTGCGCATCAATTCGAACGTGCGATCGACCTCGGCCAGCGGTGTGCCATGCAGCCAGCCGACCAAGCGCACCGCATGGGTTTCACCGGAGGGCGCTAGCGCCGAGGCGAGGAAATCACCTGCAAGGCTTTTCTTCAGAAAGGGCACGGCAAGTTCGGGATTGTTACTCGCCAGGTGGCTGAGAATCGCCGCTTGAAACTCGCTTTCAACCCGCGGTTCAGTCGAGTTGACGACTTTCAGAATCCACTCCGCATCGGTTCCGGTCTTCAACCGGTAGTTACGGTCGCGCTCGCCATCCAGTGGCGTGGCCGTGCCGATCACGTTGAAAAGCTGCTCACTGAGCTTTTCGGCATCCCCTGTCGAGAACTGGGGCACAGGATGGGAAAGATTTGTCATAGTTATTATTTTCCAGGCGATTTTTCAGATAGCTTGGCATGCGAAATCCTGGATGACAGTAGGTATACGGTCGGCGTTAGCCGGCATATTGTCGGAATCGACCGGCATAATTTCAGTAGCAAACTTGAGGGGGTCTGATGCGCGACTTGGACGTGAAAGATCGCGAAATACTCGAAATTCTGTCTAAAGAGGCGCGGGTTGCACTGAAGACATTGGCGGCGCGAATCGGCCTTTCCAGAAGTGCTACCAGCGAGCGAGTGATCAACCTTGAACGCAATGGCGTGATCAGAGGCTACCGAGCGGATATCGGCGAAATCGATGCCAACGTGATTCGCGCCATCCTTCTGGTGAGCCTCAAGCGCACACCGGCAGTGAGCCTGCTAGACCTGCTGGCGCAAAACTCGCAGGTACGACGTGTCTCCTCGGTAAGTGGCCAGCTTGATCTGGTGATTGAGGTCGAAGCCCGGACTATTGACGATCTGAATCGAGTGAGAGATTTGGTAGCGAGTCACGAAACCGTTGAAGACATCACCACCGCCGTGGTTCTTCGGCGTGACATTGATCGGCAGCCCTCTTGACGTAAGCACTCGGCGCTTGCGGCGTCGGGTTGTCCGAAGCATCGGGTGGATATGTAGCAGGTGCTGGCAGAGGGGGAGCCGTTGCGTAGCCGCCTGAGCAACTGCAAGTTGCCCGGGGGCAGCGCAATGAAGACCGTGGGCGTTGTGCTGCGTTGCCTTGCAGTAAGGCGTGCGTCACCCCGAATGCCAGGGATCAACGCCGCGAGGCTGTGCCCTTGGTGCATTCATGTTGCTGGCGTGTCACCAAGACTTGCTCAATGGCCGCCAAAGCGCCCAAGTATGCGATCAAGCAATCGGCCTGGTAGCCCGACTGCTTGAAGTCCAGGACCGCTAGCGGGCATCAGAAGTTGATCGACGCACTCAACCGCGCCGTCAACGGCGGGCCCTGGAACAGATAATCGTCCCCCAGGTACTCGCCGACATCGCGCCAGTAGCGCTTGTCGAACAGGTTGTCCACGGTCAGGCGCAACACCGTGTCGTAGCCGTCGATACGGGTGCTGTAGCGGCTACCAATGTTGAACACCGCATAGGCGCCGGTCTCGACATTACCCACGCGGTCCGCGTATTTGCGGGCGCTGTATTGCACGCCACCCAGCAGCGCCAGGCCGTCGAACCCGGGCAGGGCGTAGTCGCCCTGCAGGCTGGCGCGCAGCTTGGGCACGTTGAGGGCCTGGTGACCTTCGTAGGACGGGGTGTCGGTGCCGCTGACCCGCGCGCGGATCGCGGCGACGCTGGCGGCAATCTGCAGGCGTTCGGTGGCCCAGCCATTGGCCGAGAGTTCCAGGCCGGTGTTTTTCTGCTGGCCTTGCTGGATGTAGGTGAACTTGCCATCGGCATTGGGGCGCGAGTACTGGTTGGCCTGGCGCATCTGGAACAGCGCGGTGGTGAAGCTCATGCGTTGCCAGTCGTATTTGATGCCGGCCTCGATCTGTCGCGAAACACTCGGTTCGAGAATTGCACCCTTGTTGGTGGCAAACCACGGCGCTTCGCCTCCCAGGGACAGGCCCTTGCTGTAACGGGTATACAGCGACAGATTGGCCATGGGTTTATAGATCAGCGCCGCTTGAGGCAGGAGCACATAGCGCTGGGTATGCCGGGCGCTATTGCCGTCCTGGTCGAAGCTCTCTTCATCGAGACGCACTTCGCGCCCGCCGAGCACGGTCTGCCACTGTTCGTTGAAGCTGATCCGGTCATTGAGGAACAGGCCGTACTGGCGACTGTCGAGGCGTCGATGGGAATCTTTGAGTGGGCCAGCGTAGCGGGCAACAGTCGCCGGCTCGCTGTTGATATTACCGTTGCCGATCCATTCATTGATCGACTCGCGCTTGTCCACCACCCGCCGAAACGCGCTGGTTCCGACGC
This sequence comes from Pseudomonas sp. Fl5BN2, assembly GCF_009908205.1. Classification (NCBI taxonomy): domain Bacteria; kingdom Pseudomonadati; phylum Pseudomonadota; class Gammaproteobacteria; order Pseudomonadales; family Pseudomonadaceae; genus Pseudomonas; species Pseudomonas sp. Fl5BN2. The sequence continues at coordinate 204,766 of NZ_JAAARL010000012.1, forward strand.
TCAGTTCATGCCCGAGGCGGCCGGTCTGGAAACGACCATTGAGCACTGCCTGAACGTCGTCATTGCGCCGGGTATCGTCAGGGCTGCGGAAGTCATAGATGTCATAGGTTCCATCGGGTCCGAAGGCGTTCTCTGGAGCGGGCCCACCACAGCCATAACAGCCCCACGCAAACGAGCTGTAATCATCAATCACCACCCGGCTACGTGATGCACTGATATTGCCTTTCCAGTCATCGTTGAAGCGGTACTCGAAGTTGCCACTGATGTTCAGCGCCTCACTGCTCACCGGCTTGGTACCACTCTGGTGCCCCAGCAGCTTTTTCGGCGAGGCGTGATGGGGCAGGGCGCTGCCGCCAAGCAGTTGATAACCCGGGGCCGAGCGCTGCTCCTTGGTCTGATATTCCACGTCCAGTTGCAGCAACGCATCAGGGCTGATGTTCCAGTCAAAGGCCAGGGAGGCAAAGTCGCGCTGGCCATTGGTGTGTTCCACATAGGAATGCAGGTCTTCATGGGCCAGGTTGGCCCGCAGGCCGAACTGCTGTTCGCTGCCGAACCAGCCACCGACATCGGTGGCGACATAACCGCTGCCACGGTCGTCAGTGGACAGGGTGACCGAGCGCACATCGGTCGGGCGCTTGGTCACGTAGTTGATCAGCCCACCCGGTTCGCTGATGCCGCTCTCCAGGCCGGACAGGCCCTTGAGCACTTCCACCCGTTCCTTGTTTTCCAGGCCGACGTTCTGCTCCCCGGCAATGCTCCGGCCATTGATCCGGTAGCTGTTGGCGGCATTCAGCGAGAAGCCGCGCAGCATGAAGTTTTCGTAGTAGCCCACCGGCGCATAACTCTGGCCCACCGAGGCATCATTGCGCAGCACCTCGCTGAGCAGCCGTGCCTGCTGGTCCTTGATCAACGCTTCGTTGAACACGCTGATGGAGGCCGGGGTATCGAGCAGCGGCGCTTCTTCGAAGCTGCCCACCGAGGCCGTCTGTGCCTGGTAGCCGGACTGCCCTTCGCCGGTCACGGTCTGGGTGGGCAATTCGGTGCTTGCGGCATTGGCCGCGGATGCGCTGCTGGCCAGCAGCAGGCCAAGGCTCAGGCGATTGAAGGTCAAGCCGGTGCTGCAGGCTTGCAGGCGGGAGGATGGGTAAATCCGGTTCATGAACATTCCTTGAGGGCGACCCTGCCGGTTGGCAAAAACCTGGGTCGGGCTCCTGGGGCTGGCGATGGGCAACCTGCACGTGCGTCGGGGAACCGCAGGGTAGTCCTGAGGGGGTCAGGCCTGTAGATGACAGTGGGCGGGCGTGGGTGTTTTTTGCCAGGCGCCATCATACAAGCTGTGGCGCAGCGGTAAAGACGAAGGAGGAGGCGAGGTTGTCGGGGAGCAATGGCTCAGGTGTGGGAGGCGATGCGGCAGGGGCCGGCAGAGGGGTGACCGTACTACAGGTCAGCCTCCTGGTTTTTGGGTTGCAGGCATTCGAGTTGCTGTTCCAGTGACTCGACCTTTTGCAGCAGCAGGGCCACGATCTTTTCAGACAGCTCACGGGACTCGTCGTCGACCAGGGACTTTTCCAGGCGATTGACGATTTCATGGTTCATGCTGCGGTTCTGTTCTTTGGCGATGCTTTTGACTTGTGAGTGAAGATCATCCGGGAGACGAACAATGAACTTCTGAACGGGGGCGTGCATGCATAACCTCTGATCGTGGCAAAAGAAACATCATATGAATGTCACTCCGTGGATTTCTTTAGGAAAACTCTGAAAAGTAAAAGGTGCGTGTCTGGTGCGTGCTACATGTTTTCCAGTAATGAGGTAGTCCCTTTCTCGGTAGGGCGATGAAATGAATTGGTCAGGCCGTTTCAGGAGTCTCTTGTCGAGGTGACGTCGCGATCCTGCGGCAAAGAATCTCAAGACTACAGGCCTTCGAAAAAGCACCTATACCTAGAGTGGCGCGATCCTGGCACTGCGGAGTGGCCTCGCGACTCAACTCACAGGGAGGTGCTCCATGCGCGACGAACCGCTCATCATTGTGGTCGGTGGCCTAGGCAATCACGCGGGCGCCTGGAAGCGGCTTGAGGCCAGGCTGCGCGAGCAGGGGATAACCGGCGACTGGCATCATCACGATACGCGTGGACTGAAGAACGTCTTTCGCGCCGCCCAGGTCCGGACGCTTACCTGCCAATTGCTGGAGAAAATCGATCACCTGGCCAAGGAGCGCAGCCGAATCATCCTGGTCGGGCACAGCGCCGGCGGCATGATCATCCGCGACACTTATCTGCTGGCCGCGGGTGCCTACCCGGATCACCCGCAGCGGCGAGACTGGTGGCACAAGGTCGAGTCGGTGCTGTTGTTCGCGTCCATCAACCGGGGCTTTCGACCTTACGCCACTACCTCCTGGGCGTTGAGCCTGGCGCTGATGAAACTCATCTCCCTGCAATGGCTAATGCTCAAGCCTCCTTCCTGGTTTGCCCTGGGCTGGCTCCTGGAGTTGGAAAAAGGCTCGTTTTTTGTCACCGACCTGCGCTTGGCCTGGATGCGCCATTTCCATGAACGTGACGATGAACATCGGCCCTTTGTCGTGCAGTTTCTCGGTGATATCGACGGCGTGGTGGCCCGTGAGGATGTACGTGATACCGAGGCGTTCGCCAATTCCTACACGGTCACTATCGAGGGGGCCGACCACAGCAATCTCTTCGATCCGGCTGCCGCTCCTGGTACGGCCGGGTTTGCCCGAATACTGCCAGTGTTCCAGGACCCGGACCCGCGGGATCGCGAACCCGAGAAGGCCCAGGAGCTGGCCGTCACCGGACCCAGGCTGGTGGTGTTTGTGCTGCACGGTATCCGTGACGGTAATTCGGGATGGGTCACCGACATCGCCGAGGCCATCGAGCAACAGTGCAGGAGCAGTGGCACCGGCCAACAGGGTGCGGAGCCGCCGGTGCTGGTGGACCGTTCCACCTATGGCTGGTTTTCCGCGATCAAGTTTGCCTTGCCCTGGGTGCGTCGCAGCAACCTTCCCTGGTTTCTCGATCGCTACAGCTACCATGTGGCGCGTAATCCGGATGTGAAGTTCCGCTTTATCGGCCACAGCAATGGCACCTACATTCTTGGCACCAGCCTGCTTCAGGTGTCGTCCCTGATGTTTGATCGGGTGTACCTGGCAGGTAGCGTTCTGCCTCGAGAGTTTCCCTGGAAGGACATGCTCGCGCGCCGAGTTGGCACGCTGGTGAACCAATGCAGCTCCGAGGATTGGCCCGTGGGCGGGTTATGCCGTGGCTTGCATCGGATCGGTTTTCACGACGTGGGCACTGGCGGCGTCGATGGTTTTGATGATCTGGATGGCTGCGCTTTCAGTACGCAGACCCGTTGGTTCAAGGGGGACCATGGCAAGCCGCTGCAACGGCCGAATCAACCGAAAATCATCGACTATGTGCTCGCCGAAACAACCGAAACGCCGTTGATGCCTGATCCGCCAGAGGTTGACTGGTGTCAACAGCCGTCGGCCCCGTTCAAGTTCAAGATGCAGGTGTTTGCCTCGGTCCTGGCGCTGGGCAGTGTCGTGCTGGGTTGCCTGGCGTGGTCGGGCATTGCCCATCACCATGAAGGACGGGTGATGGTTGCGGCGGTGTTGGTGTACTTCGTGATGGACACGATCTGAGATCGATTCCTTCCGGGTCAGGCACGCTGATGTTTGGCAAATAGAAACGGACCTGTTGCAGGTCCGTTTTTTGACCCCGGCACTCAGGCGCGGTTTGTTTCGCGATTAACGCCGATCCAGCCACACCGTCTGGGCGTTGCAGAACTCGCGCACGCCGAAGTGCGACAGCTCGCGACCAAAACCGCTTTTCTTCACCCCACCAAAGGTCACGCGCGGGTCGCTGGCGCTGTAGCCGTTGATGAACACGCCACCGGTCTCCAGCTCGTCGGTGAGTTGCCGGGCCAGTTCCAGGTCGCGAGTGTAGATCGTCGCGGTCAGGCCGAACTCGCTGTCGTTGGCCAGGGCCAGGGCGTGCCGGGCGTCGCGGGCGGTGATGATCGAGGCTACCGGGCCAAACAGCTCCTGCTTGAACGAGGTCATCTGGTCGGTGACGCCTGCCAGCACCGTCGGCGGGTAGTAGTTGCCGGCGCCTTCGGCCTTGTGCCCGCCCAGCAGCAGGCTTGCACCTTCGGCCAGGGTCGCTTGCACTTGCTGGTGCAGTTCGTCGCGCAGGTCGAAGCGGGCCATGGGGCCGATATAGGTGTCGTTGGCCAGTGGGTCGCCGATGACTAGGGCGCGGGTGGCCTCGACGAACTTGCGGGTGAATTGCTCAACCACCCCTTGTTCGATGATCAGGCGCTTGGCCGCAGCGCAGACCTGGCCGGTGTTCTGGTAGCGGCCGATGACCGCGGCTTTCACCGCTTCGTCGAGGTCGGCGTCGTTGAGCACGATGAACGGATCGGAACCGCCCAACTCCAGCACGCATTTCTTTAGCGCCGCGCCGGCCTGGGCGCCGATGGCCATGCCGGCACGCACGCTGCCGGTCAGGGTCACGGCGGCGATGCGGCGGTCGACGATGGCCCGGGACACGCCGTCCGGGGTGACGTTGATCAGCTCGAACACCCCCGCCGGGAAGCCGGCCTGCTTGAACGCTTCCAACAGCAGGTAGGCGCTGCCCATCACATTCGGTGCGTGCTTGAGCACATAGGTGTTGCCGGCGATCAGCGCCGGTACCGCGCCGCGCAGCACCTGCCAGATCGGGAAGTTCCACGGCATTACCGCGAGGATCGGGCCCAGGGGGCGGTACTCGATACGCGCCTTGTCGTGCTCTACCAGGGTCGCTTCAGGGGCGAGCATGGCCGGGCCATGTTCGGCGTACCACAGGCACAGCTGGGCGCATTTCTCGATCTCGCCGCGGGCCTGGGGCACCGGCTTGCCCATCTCCTGGGTGATCATCCGCGCCATGCCTTCGCTGTTGTCGCGCAGGGCCTGGGCCAGGGCCTTGAGCAGCGCGGCACGGGCGCCAGGGCTCTGGCGTTTCCATTGGGCGAAGCCTTCTGTGGCGCGGCCCAGGGCGGCATCCAGTGCGCTGTCGGACTCATAGGGGTAGGCGCCGATCTGCTCGCCAGTGGCAGGGTTGATCGACAAGGCATGGGTATGGCTGGAAACGCGGGTCATGGCACCGTCCTGCTCAGGTGGGAATGGCTGCAGGTTACGGGGCTGTTTCTTTGCTGAAAACTGAATAATATTGAGCGAATCGTTCACGTTTGGAGAATGAAGTGGATCTGGTCCAGCTGGAAATATTCAAGGCGGTTGCCGAGCAGGGCAGCATCAGCGCCGCCGCGCAGTTGATCCACCGGGTGCCGTCGAACCTGACCACGCGGATCAAGCAATTGGAGCAGGATCTGGGCGTGGAATTGTTCATCCGCGAGAAGAACCGCATGCGCCTGTCGCCTGCCGGCTGGAACTTCCTCGACTATGCCCGGCGCATTCTCGACCTGGTGGCCGAGGCGCGCCTGACCGTGGCCGGCGAAGAGCCCCAGGGGCCCTTTGCCCTGGGCTCATTGGAAAGTACCGCAGCGGTGCGCATTCCGGCCTTGCTCGCGGCCTACAACCAGCAATACGCCAAGGTCGAACTGGACCTGTCCACGGGGCCCTCGGGGACCATGATCGAAGGCGTGCTGTCGGGCCGGCTGGTGGCGGCCTTTGTCGACGGCCCGGTGCGCCACCCGGCCCTGGAAGGGTTGCCGGTGTTCGAGGAAGAGATGGTCTTGATCGCGCCCCTGGGGCACGCGCCTATCAGTCGGGCGCGGGAGGTCAATGGTGAAAGCATCTACGCCTTCCGCGCCAACTGTTCCTATCGCCATCACTTTGAAAGCTGGTTCACCCAGGACGCTGCGGTGCCGGGCAAGATCCACGAAATGGAGTCCTACCACGGCATGCTGGCCTGCGTCAGCGCCGGGGCCGGCCTGGCGCTGATGCCCCGCAGCATGCTCGAAAGCATGCCCGGTTGCGCCACGGTGAGTGTCTGGCCCTTGTCACCGCGCTTTCGTTTCCTGCAGACCTGGCTGGTCTGGCGGCGCGGCACGGTGTCCCAGAGCCTAAGCATGTTTGTGAAGTTGCTGGAGGAGCGAGGGGCGGTACTGGCCGAGGCTTGAAGGCCGCGGGCCTGATCAGCGGGCTGATGGACTCAGGGTGGCGATGGATAGAACTCGCCGTCATCGCCCTGCACCCTGGCGTCCAGCGCCTGTGCAATGCGCTGCAGTTTGCGCATGGCCTGCTGCGTCGGGTTCTTGGTATAGAGCTCGCCCAGTTGCGGGTTGTACCAGAGGGGAAAGGACTCGCCGGGCAGGGCAACCATGAAGTCCTCGCTGCTGTTGGCAAGATCCCTGGCGACTTGGGGGTCGTGCCGCAGGTAGGCCAGCCATTGTTCGAAGCTGACTTTCGGCCCGGACTCATCTGCCCAGAAGGGCTTGCGGGTGATATGCATGTCGTATCCGGCAACGGCCCAGCCGCTGGCGAGCAAAAGCAGGATTGAAATGACTGTACGCATGTAGACCTGCTGCAAAGTGTGTGGCGCACCCGAACTGAAACCCGAGGGGCCAGAGCTTGGCCTCAGCGCTTGCTCAAGGCCAGGCGAGCCGCAAACAGCACGAAGATCATGCCGGTAGTGCGGTCCATCCACTGGATCACGTGCTCGCGTTGCAGCACGCCCGCCAGGGGCCGGGTAGCGCCGATCAGCATTAACGACCAGAGCAGGCCGATCACCACGTGGATGCTCACCAAGCCGAAAGTCCAGGCCACCATCGGCTGGCCTTGAGGGATGAATTGCGGAAGAAAGGACACATAGAAAACCCCTACCTTGGGATTGAGCACGTTGCCCAGCATGCCTTTGAGAAACCAGTTGGCCCCGGGCTTGCCGTCCGTACCCACGGAGGAAAATGAGCGCCGTGGGCGCCGCAGCATGTTCAGCCCGAGCCAGGCGAGGTAGGCCGCGCCGCAGTATTTCAGCAGGCTGAACGCGAGCTCCGATAGGGCAATCAAGGCGCCCAGGCCAAACGCTACGGTGGCGCCCCAGATCAGGCAGCCGGCATTGATGCCCAGGGCGGCGCGCAACGCCTGTTGCTTGCCTTCCACCGTGGCGGTGCGTAGCACCAGGGCGGTATCCAGGCCCGGGGTCAGGGTCAGCAGGGTGGCGGCGAAGGTGAAGGCCAGGAGGTTGTCAGTGAGCGACATGGCGTAGCACTTCAAGATGAGGGTGCGGGCACGTTAGCACAGGGCCCAGACGCTGCCGATGGTCCTGCGCTCAGACGTACATTCCTGTCAGTCTTAGCAGCGTATCCAGGGATATCGCGAAAACCTCCGCCAGGGCGTGCAGGGCGATCGGGACCAGCAGGCCGCCGCTGACTATTCTGGCCACGGCGAAAATGCAGCCACTGGCGAAGATCAGGGCGAATGTCGATGCGTTGCCGTACTGGCTATGGAGGCCGGAGAAGATGGCCGCGCTGGTGATGATAGCGACCCATTTCCAGACCTGGCTGTTCTCGTAGGGAAACAGGCGCAGCAGGTAGTGGCGGAAAAACAGTTCCTCGGCAATCGGCGGCACGACGATCAGCGAGGCAACCTTGATCAGCGTTTGCCAAGTCGTGAGGCCGGCCAGCAACTCGGTCATGAAGGCTTCTTCAGGCAAGCCCAGAGTGGCGACGGCCACTCCGCATAGCGCATAGGCTGCAAACATGCACAAGGCGCCAATCCGCAGGGGGGTGCGGACCCTGTGCCCACGCAGTGCGGCGCTGAACCCTGCGCGGTATTGCATCAGCAAGAGCGCGAGCAAGAGCAGCATGCTCAAGCCCTCCATGGAGATGAATACCAGGTAGGCCTGCATCTGGGCCGGGATCAGCAAGATCCCGGGAACCGCCGCCAGGAAGAACACCAGGGTGGCCAGAATGAACATTCCCAGCCGAGGCAAGAAGCGATAGGGGGAAGGCGTTGGGGCGGACAGTTGCAGAGGGATGGCAGACGGATGAATCACAGTCACTCCATGAATGTGCGGGAAAAGAGGCATTATGCCATCACTCAATTCTGAGCGTCACTTGACCGTGGATGTTTCTGGCAGAAGTGGCGAAGCGATTGCGCGGCCTTTGTCCACTCGATATTATTGCAAACAGTTATCAATTACCCTTTGTGTCCACCTTCCCCTGGCCATCGGGCACAGGAGAGGTCCGTGAGCATCGGAGAGTTTGTATTTCAGCGCCAGGTTGAAACGCTATACGTCGATCACAACAGTTGGTTGCGCAGCCTGTTGCGGCGCAAGCTCGGCAATGCCTTCGATGCCGCGGACCTGGCCCACGATGTGTATGTCCAGCTCATGAGAAAGGGCCAGTTGCCTCCCGTCGATGAGTCGCGACGGCACCTCGCGCAGATTGCCAACGGCCTGGTGATCGACCTGTATCGCCGGCGCCGGATCGAATCGGCCTATCTGGAAGCCCTGGCCCTGCTGCCCGAACCCCTGGTCGCCTGTGAGGAAACCCGGGCCCTGGCCATCGAGGCATTGATCGAGATCGATGCCGCGCTGCAGAGCCTCTCGGCCAAGGCGCGCAAGGCGTTGCTGCTGTGCAAGCTGGACGGTATGAGCTATCGCCAGATCGCCGTCGAACTGCAGGTGTCGGTGTCGTCGGTGGAGAAGTACATTGCCGCCGGCCTGTTGGCCTGCTATCAGGCCCTGCACGGATCGGAGTTCTGAGCTTTTCCCATGCCCATTGGCCAACCTACTGACCGCGCTGCGGAACCTGGCGAGATCGCCACTGAAGTCGTCGAGCAGGCAGTGCTGTGGATGGCCCGCTTGTGGGCCGACGATGCCAGTGCCGAAGACCAGGCCGCATGCCTGCATTGGCGTGGCGAACACCCGCATCACGAACTCGCCTGGAACCGCCTCAAGGCCTTCGAGGAAAAGTTCTCCAGCGTGCCCGCTGAAGTGGCCCGCCATACCTTGCGTGAGCCGGCCTCCGGCGCCTACTTGAACCGCCGAAGAACCTTGCAGCTATTGAGCCTGATGTTCAGCGCCGGTGGCCTGGCCTATGTCATGCGCGGCACCGACGCGTGGCAGATGACGATGGCCGCCCACAGTTCCGGCACCGGTGAGATTCGCCAGGTTACGCTGCCGGATGGCACCCAGGTGGTGCTGGCCTCGGCCTCGGCCATCGATGTGCAATTCGATGAGTTGCAACGGCTGGTGCTGCTGCGCGCCGGTGAAATCCTGGTCACTACCGCGCCCGATCCGGCCAGCTCGCCCCGGCCGTTCCGGGTGCAGGGCCGCGACGGCAAGGTCCGCGCGCTGGGCACGCGTTTCAGTCTGCGCCAGAGTGACGACAGCTCTCAGGTGGCGGTGTTCGAGGGCGCGGTGGAAGTCCAGCCCGACTACGCCGCCGGTGCCCTGCTGCGGGTGGATGCCGGTCACGGCGCGACGTTCTCGAAAGGCGCGGTGCAGGCCTCGGGGGCGGTCACCGAGAGCAGCGCGGCCTGGGTCCGGGGGGTATTGGTGGCAGACAGCATGCGCCTGGACCAACTGCTCGCCGAGCTGGGCCGCTATCGCAGCGGCGTGCTGCGTTGCGCCGACGAGGTGGCGATGCTGCAAGTCAGTGGCGTGTTCTCGCTGCTGGACACCGACCGCGCGCTGCACAACCTGACCCTGGCACTGCCCGTGGAAGTGATCAGGCGCACCCGCTACTGGGTCACGGTGCGCGCTGCGGTCTGAACGCTCATCGGTCATCCCCCTGGATGAAATCCCTCGATGCGGCTACCGGCAATCGACAGTGAACATTCGTCGCAATTTCGATTGAGGGTTTTGCCTTCTCGTTCGGAAGACAGGTAAGAGCGAACCCATTCTCGGTGTTCGCGGCGTCGGGCAGTGCGCGTCCGCGGGCTGATCGAGCCGGCGATGGCGGCCCATGGCAACGCCGATGCAGATTCCGTCAGGGAGACTCCATGAGTAACAGTGATGCGCCCGCGACCCCGCCTCAGGGGCGTGCTGCAGTCTCGCAGGTCTTGCAGCCGATACGCGGGCGCCTGATGGCGGCGGCGCTGCTGGCGGCCATCGGTAGCATGCTGACCCTGGTGCCCCTGGCCGGCATTGCGCATATCGCCGGCCTCGTCTTGGCCGACGGGACCTCCCTGAGCACGGCCCTGGCTCAAGTGCAGCGCGAGCTGTGGTGGACCGTCGGTCTCAGCGTGCTGAGCCTGTTCCTCGGCATGCTGCTGATGTCCGCGGCCGAAACCGTGGCGCACCTGGCCGACAATCATATGACCCGCCACCTGCGCCTGGCGATTACCCAGCGTTTGTCCCAGGTGCCGCTGGGCTGGTTCACCGAGCGGGCCTCGGGCGAGGTCAAGCAGGCACTGCAGGACGACATCGGCACCCTGCACAGCCTGACCGCGCATTTCTACACCACCGTGGGCCGCTGCGCCGGGGCGATCCTGGTGTCGGTGCTCTATCTGTTTGCACTGGACTGGCGCATGGCACTGGTGTCGCTGTTGCCGTTCCCGGGGTTTTTCCTGTTCTTCGCCAAGACGCTGAAAGCCAGCGCCCGCAACATGCAGGGGTTTGTCGCGCGGCTGACGCGGATCAACAACGCGGTGGTCGAGTTCATCCACGGCATTCCCGTGGTCAAGGCCTTTGGCGCCACCGGCAAGGCTCATACCAGCTACCGCGAGGCGGTGGATGAATTCGGCGAAGCCTTCATTGATTTCACCCGGCCGCTGGTGGGCAGCATGGCCAACGCCAACGCGATGATTGCCCCGGTCACGGTGCTGGGACTGGTGCTGGCGTTCGGCATATTGTTCGTCAGCCTCGGCTGGATGACCGCGGTCGAGGTGCTGCCCTTTGCCCTGGTCACGCCGGGGATTTGCGCGCCGCTGTTGCTGCTGAACTACATCACCCACGACCTGGACAACGCCGCCGGCGCTGCCCAGCGTGTGCAGGCGCTGCTGCAAACCCCGGTGCTGGCGCCGCTCGCCCCCGGCCAGCCGCTGTTGCCCAAGGATGCTGAAGTGCGGGTGGAACAGCTCGGTTATGCCTACGACCCGCAGCACCCGGTGCTGGCGGACATCAGCTTCACCCTCAAGCCCGGTACGGTGACCGCCATCGTCGGCGCTTCCGGCTCGGGCAAATCGACCCTGGCTCGGCTGCTGCTGCGTTTTTTCGATCCCACCGAGGGGCGCATCACCCTGGGGGGCGTCGACCTGCGCGCCATCGAGGCCGCGGAGCTGTACCGGCGCATCGGTTTTGTCCTGCAGGAAGTCCGGCTGATCCACGCCAGCATCGCCGAGAACATCGCCCTGGGCCGGCCCGATGCCAGCCAGGAGGAGATCGAGGCGGCTGCTCGTGCGGCGAACATTCATGAATGCATCCAGCGCCTGCCCCGTGGTTACCACTCGGTGGTGGGCGAGGACGCGCAACTTTCCGGTGGTGAGCAGCAGCGGGTGAGCATCGCCCGGGCAGTGTTGCTGGCGCCGCCACTGCTGGTGCTGGATGAAGCCACCGCAGCCGCCGACGCCGAGAACGAGGTGGCGATCCAGGAGGCGCTGTCGCGGTTTGCCCAGGGCCGCACGCTGCTGGTGATCGCGCACCGGCTCGACACGGTGATGCACGCCGATCGCATCATCGTGCTGGAACACGGGCGGATTCATGAGCAGGGCAGCCATGCCCAACTGCTCGCCCTCAATGGCCGCTATGCACGCCTGTGGGCGCAGGGCGGCTATGCACAGACCGGTAAACAGGCGCTACCGACATGCTGAAGACCTTTATCCAATTGTTGGGCGATGACGCGCCGATCTTCCGCCGGTATGTGGCCATGGCGCTGGTCTATGGGCTGCTCTGTGGGCTGACCATTACCACGCTGGTGCCGGTGCTCAGCCACCTGCTGGGCGGCGATCGCGGTGCGGCGCTGCAATGGCTGTCGGTATTCCTGTTGGCGGTGCTGGGCTGCTGGGCCTTGCGCCGGCGCCTGGACAAAGCCGGGGTCGCCGTCGGCGTGGCGCTGTTGCAAGGCGGGCGCCAGCGCCTCGGCGAGCATGTGGCGCGTTTGCCTATCGGTTGGTTCGACCCGCAGAACACTGCGCGGCTCAGCCACCTGTTGTCCCAGGGCATGATGGCCGTGGCGCAGTTGCCGGCCCATGTCTTCACCCCGGTGCTCTGTGGCATCACCACGCCGCTGGTGATGGTCGTGGCGTTGTTCATGCTGCAGTGGCAGATGGGCCTGATTGCCTTGCTGGCGCTGCCGCTCCTCGCTGCTGCGTTCTGGCTCAGCAGCCGGCTCGGGCGCAACACCGACCAGGCCTTCCAGCACAGCAGCGCCGCAGCCAGCCAACGGATGATCGAGTTCGCCCAGGCGCAGTCGGTGCTGCGGGCGTTCAACGGTGCCGGCAGTGCGCGCTTCCTGCAGCAGGCGATTGAACAGCAGCATGAGTCGGGTACGCGCCTGATTCACCTCTCCACCGCCGCGGTGGTGCTCAACCTGTGGCTGGTGCAGGCGGTCTTCGCGGCGCTGTTGATCGCCGCCGCGCTGTGGCTCGATGCACAACTGGGCAGCGGCCTGGATCAGGGTTCGCTAATCGCCCTGGTCGTTGCGCTGGTGCTGGTCAATCGCTTTATCGACCCGTTGCAGGACGTCGCCGGCTATGGCGAAACCCTGCGCGGTGTTGCGGTTCAGTTGCAGGCTGTGCGCGAGGTCCTGGCGGCAGCACCGCTGGCGCAAGCCAGCCCGGGGCAAGCGCCGCGGGATGCCTCGGTGGAACTGTTTGATGTCGGTTTTCGCTATGACCCGCAACGGCCGGCGGTGGTACAGGGCGTCAGCCTGCGCGTCGAGCCGGGCAGTATGACTGCGCTGGTCGGCGCGTCCGGCTCGGGCAAGACCACACTGATGCGCCTGATCGCGCGTTTCTTCGATGTCCAGGAGGGCAGCGTGCGGGTCGGTGGGGTGGACGTGCGGCAGATGTCCGAGGAGCAACTGGCCGGGCAGATCAGCCAGATATTCCAGGACAATTACCTGTTCCAGGGCAGCATCGGCGACAACATTCGCCTCGGCAGACCTGGGGCCAGTGATGATGAAGTGCTGGATGCCGTGCGCCAAGCCGGGGTCGAGGAGATCATCGCGCGCTTGCCGCAAGGGCTGGCGACGCCGGTGGGTGAGGGCGGGGCGCGCTTGTCCGGCGGCGAGCGCCAGCGCATCTCGATTGCCCGGGCGTTGATCAAGAACGCGCCGATCCTGCTGGTGGACGAGGCCACGGCCGCGCTGGATGCGCAAAACCAGGTCGCTATCGCCGCCACCCTGGCGCGCTTGCGCGGCCGCTGCACCTTGATCGTCATCGCTCACCAGTTGTCGACGGTGGAGATGGCCGATCAGGTGCTGGTGCTGGACCAGGGGCGGATCTGCGAGCAGGGCAGCCATCAGCAACTGGCTGCGCGCCAGGGCGTCTATGCGCATTACCTGGCCCAGCGCCGGGCCGCGAAGGGTTGGCGCATTGCCCAGCCATCGCGGACAGATAGCTGAGCAGGGAATGTGTCAATGCGTTTAGCCCTACCGTGCCTGTTCCTTGTGTTATGCGTGCTGTCCCTGCTGGTGGGGGCCAAGCAGGTGGCCTGGAGCGAGCTGCTGAGTTTTTCCGACGACGCCTGGCTGACCCTCACCGCGAGCCGTCTGCCGCGCCTGGCGGCACTGGTGCTGACCGGTGCCGGGCTGTCGCTGTGCGGGGTGATCCTGCAGCAGATCGTGCGCAACAAGTTTGTCGAGCCGGCCACGTGCGGCGGCCTTGATGCGGCCAAGCTCGGCATCCTCCTGGCGCTGACCCTGGTGCCCGGCGCCGGTGCCACCGGGCGCATGCTGTTCGCCCTGGGTTTCTGCCTGGCGGCCAGCCTGCTGTTCGTGGCGATCATCCGCCGCATCCGCTTCCAGAACAGCGTGCTGGTGCCGGTGGTGGGGCTGATGTACGGCAGCGTGCTGAGTGCCATCGGCGAGTTCTACGCCTATCGACACAACATCCTGCAGAGCATGCAGGGCTGGCTGCTGGGGGATTTTTCGAAGATCGTCCAGGGCAACTACGAAATCATCTACCTGATCCTGCCGATCGTGCTGCTGACCTATTTGTATGCCCAGCGTTTCACCGTGGTCGGCATGGGCGAGGAGATGGCCAGCGGCCTGGGCCTGAGCTACGCGGCGACGGCGGCGCTGGGCCTGATGCTGGTGGCGGTCACGGTGTCGGCCACGGTGATCACCGTGGGCGCGATTCCCTTTGTCGGCTTGGTGGTGCCTAATCTGCTGGCCCTGCAGTGCGGTGAAAACCTGCGCCGCACGCTGCCGCTGATCGTCCTCTGCGGCGCGTCGTTGCTGCTGGTGTGCGACATCATCGGCCGCTTGCTGATCTACCCCTTCGAAGTGCCGATCGGCCTGACTGCCGGCAGTGTCGGCGGGGTGCTGTTCCTGGTACTGATCATCTGGAAGCACCGATGAACCGTGCCTTGATCCATTCCGGCGTGTGGCTGCTGGTGATCGTTCTGGCACTGGCTTTTGTGTTGCTGGGCGCCGATTTCGACTTCGACTACGTGATCCCCAAGCGCCTGGCGCGCCTGGGCGCCATCTGCCTGGGCGGAGTCTGCGTGGCCTGGTCGTCCCTGGTGTTCCAGAGCATCACCGGCAACCGCATCCTGACCCCGGCGATCATGGGCTACGAGGCGGTCTACCTGCTGTTGCAGGCGCTGTTGATCCTGCTCCTGGGCAGTGGCAGCCTGGCCCTGCTGGGGCCGAACGGCAATGTGCTGATCTCGCTGCTGTGCATGTTCGGCTACTCCTGGGCCCTGCATCGTTGGCTGCTGCGCGATGCGCGGAGCAACCTGTACTTCCTGCTGCTGTTCGGGCTGGTGCTGAGCGTGGTGCTGGGCACCTTCACCCAGTTCATCCAACTGAGCATCAGCCCCGGTGAGTTCTCGGTGCTCCAGGGTTTCAGCTACACCTCGTTCAACCGCATCCAGCCCCAGCAGTTGCTCTATTCGGCCGTGCTGGTGGCGCTGGTCGGTCTGCTGGGCTTGAAGACTCTGGCGAGCCTCGATGTGCTTGCCCTGGGGCGTGATCAGGCACTGTCCCTGGGGGTCGATTACCGGCGCTATGTGCGTCTGTATCTGGCGTTGATCGCGGTGCTGGTGGCGGTGTCCACCAGCCTGCTGGGGCCCACCGCCTTCATGGGCATCTTCGTCGCCAACCTCACCTATGCCCTGGCCGGAACCAGCCGCCATCGGCTGACGCTGCCCATGGGCAGCGCGCTCGCCATCGCGATGTTCATCATTGCGCAGTTCCTGGTGGAGCAGGTGTTCAACTACAAGACCACGGTCGGGATCCTCGTCAACCTGGTGTGTGGCGGGTATTTCCTGGCCCTGATGATTCGCTCCCGAGGTCGCACATGATCAGCGTCAACAACCTGCACAAGGCGTATGGCCGCAAGACCGTGCTGGAGGACGTCAGCGTGCAGTTCCCCGCGCGCCGGATGACCTCGCTGATCGGCCCCAACGGTGCCGGCAAGAGCACTCTGCTGATGTTGATGGCGCGGCTGCTGGAGCCGACCCGCGGCGAGATCCTGATCGGCGGGCAACCGGTGGCGCAGTTGCCGGTCAGTGCCTACGCCAAGCAAGTTGCGACCCTGCGCCAGGCCCCGGATTTCAACCTGCGGCTCAAGGTTGAGGAGCTGGTGGCCTTTGGGCGCTTTCCCTACAGCCGTGGCCGGCTGACCCGCGAAGACCAGCGGCTGATCGATGAGGCCATCAGCTTCCTGTCCCTGGACCGTTTGCGCGGTGCCTACATCGATGAACTCAGCGGCGGCCAGCGGCAAATGGTCTTCCTGGCAATGACCATCGCCCAGCAGACCGATTGCCTACTGCTCGACGAGCCGCTCAACAACCTCGACATGAAGCACGCGGTGCAGATCATGCGCGCCTTGCGCCGGCTGTGTGACGAGCAGGGGCGCACGGTGATCCTGGTGGTGCATGACATCAATTTCGCCGCCAGCTATTCGGATCACATCGTGGCCATGAAGGACGGTGCGGTGCGTTTTAGCGGCGCGGTGGAGGAGGTGGTGACCCGGGCGCGGCTGGAGGAACTGTATGAACTGGATTTCGAAATGCTGCGCAGCGAGCGTGGCCTGTTGTGCAACTACTTCAACCCATCGGATCAGGAGCGTGAACATGCGCGGGGATAATCTCAACGGCCGCTGGGCCATGGCCTTGTTGCTGGCCATCGGCGCGGCCGTGCAAGGCTGCGACCAGCAGGCCGGCTCATCGGCGGCCGCCGGTGCGCCAACTGCTGCCACGCCGCCGGCCCAGGCCGGCTTCGAGCCGCGGAGCATCAAGCACGAACTGGGGACCACGCTGATCAGCCGGCGCCCCGAGCGGGTGGTGGCGTTCGACATGAGCGAGCTCGATACCCTGGACCAGTTGGGGGTGCCGGTGGTGGGCATCGCCAAGGACTATGTCGCGCCGTTCCTCAGCCGCTACAAGGACGACCCGAACGTTGAGGATGTCGGCGCCACGGTGCAGCCGAACCTGGAGCGGGTGCATCGGCTCAAGCCCGATCTGATACTGATTTCGCCGCTGCAGGCCCACAGTTATCCGCAGTTGTCGGAGATTGCGCCGACCCTGCATTTCGACGTCGACCTGAACAATAGCAACGGCAACTACATCGCCGCCGCCAAGGATCACCTGCTCACCCTGGGGCAGATCTTCGACAAGCAAGCCCTGGCACGGCAGAAGGCCGACGGCATCGACGCCAAGGTGCAAGAGGCCCGGCGGGTGACCGAAGGGCGCCCTGAAAAGGCGTTGATCGTGTTGCACAACAACGGTGCCTTCACCGCCTACGGGGTGAAGTCCCGCTACGGTTTCATCTTCGACACGCTGGGGGTGAAGTCCGCCAGCCAGGACATCGGCGCGGGCCTGCATGGCCAGCCGATCTCCAACGAGTTCATCCAGCAGGCCAACCCCGACATTCTCTATGTGGTGGACCGAACCGCAGTGATGGAACGGCGTCCGGCCCTCGATCGGCAGAGCCTGGACAACCCGCTGCTGCGCCAGACCACGGCCTGGAAGAACGGCCGGGTGGTCTTCGTCGATGCCCAGACCTGGTACCTCTGCACCGCCAGCGTGACCTGCCTGAACACAGTGATCGACGAGGTCATCAAAGGCTATCAGGGTTGATCCGCCTGCAGCCCCGTGGGCCTTGCAGAGACCGTGGGAACCGGTCACAGGGCCGTTGCCAGGGGAGGTCGCGTGGTTGCCAGCCCCGCCCATGGTCACTCCATGTAAAATGATTATTGTTTAGATTGAGGCTTTGGCTTTCTGGTTCGGAAGACAGAGTGAGCATCACTCATTCTTCCCCACTCAAAGGAGCCCAGCATGGTGCAACGCCGTTCCCGACATCCCGTCACGTTTCGTGTGTCGCAGGCTGTGCAAGACACTTGTGCGGTCTCCCCGCCGGGCACTCTTGCTGCCCTACCGATGGTCCTGTTGTTGGGGTTGAGCGCTGGTGCACTGGTCTCGGTCCCGTCGCCGGTGCTGGCGCAGAGTGCTGAACGGGCGGCGGATGCGCACCACAGCTTCAGCGTTGCGGCGGGTTCGCTGGGGCAGGTGCTCAATGCCTTTGCCACCCAGGCCGGGGTGGAACTGACGGTGAATGCCAGCTTGCTGCAGGGCAAGAGCAGCCGTGGCTTGTCCGGCACCTACAGCATCAGCCAGGGGTTCGCCGAGCTGTTGCAGGCGCACGGTTTGCAAGCCATGCGCCAGGCCAATGGCAGCTACACCCTGGCGCCGGCGGCCAACGCTGAAGACGGCGTGGCACTGCCAGAAACCCGGGTAGAAGGGCGCCAGGCCACGTCGACCAGCCTGGTGCCGGCCTATGCCGGTGGCCAGGTCGCCAGCGGCAGCCGGGTCGGGCTGTTGGGTAACAAGGACTTCATGGAGACACCGTTCAGCACCATCAGCTACACCGATGAATTCGTGCAGAACCGCCAGGCCCAGGACATTGGCTCGGTGATTGGCGCCACCGATCCCTCGGTGTACGTGCCGAGCAAGCGCAGCAACTACGAAACCTTCTACATTCGCGGTTTTTCCACCACCGCCAACGACATCACGTTCAACGGCTTGATCGGCATGGCGCCGAACATGCGCGGTTCCACCGAGCTGGCCGAGCGGGTGGAAGTGCTCAAGGGCCCGTCGGCACTGCTCGGTGGCATGCCGCCGGACGGCAGCGTTGCCGGCAGCATCAACATCGTGCCCAAGCGTGCGGGCGAGGCGCCTTTGGCGCGCCTGACCACGACCTATGAGTCCCGTGGCCTGGGCGGTGTGCATGCCGACCTTGGCGAGCGCTTCGGTGAGGACAAGCAGTGGGGGGTGCGCTTCAACGGCGTTTACCGCGATGGCGACACCGCGGTGGAGGACCAGCAGCACAAGATGCAGCTGTCGTCCCTCGGCCTGGACTGGCGGGGCGAGCGTGCGCGGCTGTCGGCCGATGTCTACAAACAGCGCGAGCGCATGGATGGCGTCAACTATTTCGGTATCAGCTCGATCGCCAGTGGGGTCAACCGCTTGCCCAACCCGAAGAAGGGCAATCATTCACTGGCACCAGACTGGGCCTACACCATCAATGACACGCAGACCGTGGTGCTGCGAGGCGAGTTCGACCTGAGCGATGCGATCACCGCCTATGCCGGTTGGGGACACCGCGAAGGTGGCTACAACGCCTTGATGACCCGCGACACGCTGCTCAATGACGCCGGTGACATTGATTCCACGGCCATTCGCTCGGTCAGGAAAGGGGCGCAGAAATCTGCCGAGGCCGGCCTCAAGGGCGTCTTCCAGACCGGCCAGGTGGAGCACGCCTGGTCGCTGGTCGCCACCCGTTTCACCTCGAACTGGCGCTTCAAGGATGCGGCTTTTTATGGTCACGCCCAGACCCACTATGAACACCTGGATTTCGGGCCCGCTCCGGACCTGAGTGGCTTCGGCGCCACCACCTCGAAAAGCCAGGCCGAACTCGGCAGCTACGCGCTGGCCGATACCTTGTCGTTTGCCCAGGGGCGGGTGCAGTGGACCGTCGGCGCCCGCCGCCAGAGCGTGCAGAGCCGCAACTATGGGGCCACGGGAGCGAGGACCTCGACGTACGATGAAAGCCGGGTGTCGCCGGCCAGCGCGCTGCTGATCAAGGTCACCGATGAAGTCTCGCTCTATGCCAACTACATTGAAGGCCTGAGCCAGGGCAACGAGGCCCCCGACACCGCGGCCAACGCCGGTGAAATCATGCAGCCGTACCAGACCAGGCAATACGAGGTTGGCACCA
This sequence comes from Pseudomonas sp. Fl5BN2, assembly GCF_009908205.1. Classification (NCBI taxonomy): domain Bacteria; kingdom Pseudomonadati; phylum Pseudomonadota; class Gammaproteobacteria; order Pseudomonadales; family Pseudomonadaceae; genus Pseudomonas; species Pseudomonas sp. Fl5BN2. Next base: position 224,107 of record NZ_JAAARL010000012.1, read on the forward strand.
AGCTCGACCTGGGCAGCTTTGCCAGCACCCTGAGTCTGTTCCAGATCGAGAAGCCCAGTGCCTTTACCGATCCGGCGAGCAATGTCTTCGGGGTCTACGGTGAGCAGCGTAACCGTGGCGTGGAGTGGACCTTCTTCGGCGAATTGCAATCGAGCCTGCGGCTGATGGGCGGCGTGGCCTATACCCAGGCGGTACTGACCCAGTCGCTCAAGGGCGCCAATGCAGGCCGGCAGGTCACCGGCGTGCCCAAGGTGGTGGCCAAGCTGGGGGCCGAATATGACCTGGAGAGTATTTCCGGCCTGACCCTGACCGGCAACGTCAATCACACGGGCAAGCAATACGCCACCGACGACCATCGCCTGGCGCTGGCGTCCTACACCACCTTCGACCTGGGTAGCCGTTATGCCACCCAGGTGGCGACCAAACCGGTGACCTTGCGCGCCACGGTGCAGAACGTCGCCAACAAGGCCTACTGGTTCGGCTCCTGGATCGGCGGTGATGGCAGCGGATTGTCCGGTGGCCTGGGGGCGCCACGCACCTTGCTGCTGTCGGCAACAGTGGATTTCTGATCGGCAGCTTCGCAGCGTTGCCGCTTGATTGAAATCAGATCGGTTGCGGCCGCTCGGTGTTGTGTTTTCGTCGATGGGCTTTAGGTGATGCAGGGCCTGGGGGGAAACTTCCGCGCCTGGAAACGGCTGTGTATGATCGCTGCGGGCGGTTGCTGCCCGCCGCTCGTTCCTCGGGCAAGGTGCAAGCAATGTGCTTGCTTTCGGTCCCGTCGGCTTATTCGCGGGTCGAGGTCTGGCAAGGCATGCACCCCAAGGAGCAATGATGTTTTCACTCGCGCAAGCCCGGCAGAAGACCTTCCCATGCAACTGATCGCGGCGCCCTCGAACCTTGGGCTGAGCCCTTTGCGGCCCAATCACCAGCCCGGTACCTGGCGTGCGCCAGCGGCACTGATCGCGGCGGGCCTGCTCCAGGCCGTCAAGGCGCGGGCCTTTAAAGAGTTGCCGCGTCCGACCTATTCTGCCGAGGCGCAACCGGGAACCCGCTTGCGCAATGGCCATGCCATGCGCTCGTTCAATCTGGCATTGGCCGATCTGGTCGCCGAGGCGGGCCGGCAAGGCGACTTCGCGCTGGTCATTGGCGGCGACTGCTCGATTCTGCTCGGGGCGCTGGCCGGTGCCCGCCGCTCGGGGGCGCTTTCGCTGATTCATATCGACGGCCACAGCGATTTTCGCCATCCCGGCAATTATGATCCCGAGCAAAGCCTGGGCGCCGTGGCGGGCATGGACCTGGCGCTGGCGACGGGCCGTGGCGAGGCGCTGGCCACCGAGTGGCCGGGAATCAGCGGCCCGCTGGTTGCCGAGAACCAGGTGGTGCAACTGGGTGAGCGCGAGAACCGTGATGAAAATTTCCTCTGGCCCGATGTGAACCACACGGCAATCAACCGTATCGACGTTTTCCAAGCCCTCGGGATTGGCCCTGCGGCGGTGCTGCAACGGATCGCCGGCACACTCGATCAGGTACCCGGGCAAGGTTTCTGGTTACACCTGGATATCGATGTGCTCGACCAGGCGCTGATGCCTGCGGTGGATAGCCCCGGGTCGCCGGGCATCGCTCCCGACGACCTGGTGCAGATCATCAGCCCGTTGGTTGCGGATCAGCGCTGCCGTGGCATGACGGTCACGGTGTTCGATCCGGACCTCGATCCGGATGGCCGCTATGCCGCGACCATTGTCGGGATCCTGGCGCAGCTGCCATTTCCGAGGCGATTGAGCGAGTGACCTGCTCGGGAGCCCAAGTACAGGAGAGCGCGGTTTCTGCCGCCCAGCCGGCAGCAGCCGGTCAACGGTTGATGGCGGGTCGAGCGGCTTCGTCGCTTTAATCATGGGGGCGGTGAGCTTCAGCCCATGAGTCATTGCTTCGATAGCGGCCGAGGCCCAGCGCATCAAACTCATCCTCACCTGCTTGGGCGATGACTCCGATACGGCGTAATGCGCGACTGATCGGTGAATGTGGCCAGGCGGACATGTGCTCCTCCTCGTCACCAATGTTCAGAACCACCTCACCCTCAAGCCAAACGACGGCATCCTGCCCGCCAGTGCCGCCATGCAGGTAGGTGGCGGCATAGACAATCGGGCCGTGGCCCGAGAGCTTTGTGGCCAGCCCAGTTACCCCGTAAGCCAGCTCGCCCGAGAACGGCTGCACGGCCGTTGCATGATCGTTTGCTCGTTCCTGAAGCTGCGCCTCGACTTCGTCGGTGACAGGTATCAAGGCCAGCCCTTGGCAGAGGGCACACACCACCGCCGATGGCAGTTCGTCACGCGCCTCCAGCAGAGCCTCGATCGGCCCAATGAGCACCTGAATCCAATGCATGCCGTCAGTCTCCATTTCATAAGGTCGGGCCTATTGAGTCCCGCCCCCATCCAATCGTTGAGTTTTCCAAAGCCGACCTGAATCACCCCGTTGTTGTCTCTACAGCGATGATCGGTCGACAGCTTGTACAATCGCGCTGGGTACAAACCCCACCCCGCAATGATCGCAATAACAACCATCGACCAGTTGCTGCAGCGGCGCGGCTTTCAGTAGGGCCGGCTCGCATTCATCTACTGCCAGCTGATCCACGCGTTGACAGCCTGTTTTTTCTTCGCCATCGAAGCGTTTTTTGGGGCTTGCAGCGCCTATCAGGATGTACTTGGGCCTGACGTGTTGGGCTGATCTACAGCGGGGGCAGGATTGCATGGGGTTATGGTGCATGGCGTGACCTGATCTGCGGGTGGCGAGGCTCATGATAACGATGATCCCAAGAAATCCTTTAACCCATGTCGTAGGCGCTGACTGCCCGATGAGCATTTTTTGCAGAGTGCCGGGCAGGGGAACTTCGTGTCGAACACGCTGCGTTCGAAGGCGATGTGTTACAGCACCTGTGTGCCGCGCTTGAGACAAGCCGCGGCGATGGTTGAGCGAAAACCCACTGAAGGTCTTTCAGTGTGGTGGTCGAACATGGCGGCTTGAGCGGTTACTGAAAAACGCCTCAGGCCTTGCATTTGACCAGCGCCAGATACAGTCCGGCGTCTTTTCCCGGCTCGATGTAATGAGCGCCTTCAAGGTTGGCGACCAGGGTCGGTGCCTTCACCAGCTCCAGTTCTGGAGCACCGTCGTACCATTCATCGCGGTCGCTCAAGCTGTGCTCGAAGGCCTTGAGAAAGGCGTCGAGGCTGCCGAACTTGCCGTAGACGTAGCCGCCTTGCTGGTCGCTGTAGAAGCGCGAGTAGGTCAGCAGCACCAGGCCCCAGCGTTCGATACGATCCTGGGGTGAGCTGCGGGGAATCGGCTTGACCAGGTCCTTGCGGATTTCCCAGATCTTGTGGAAGGCATTCTTGTTGTTGTGCACCACCTTGAATTCGATGGCGGTAGAGGGCTGTTCGGCGTAGCTGTCCTCGACCCAGATATCCACCTTGCGACGTTCGGCGGCGATCAGCCAGCGAGGGACGTTGCTGCGCGGCGGCTGGTCGGGGTAGAGGCGGTAGTCTTCGCGTTCGTCCAGCTGGCCGCCGAGGCCGAAGTGGTCGCGATTGATGTCCAGCAACGCCGCCGATTCCAGGCTCAGCCACAGCTCGGGAGCGGTGGTGACGACGATGGATTTGAGGATGCGCTGGCGTTCTTCCTGTTGCAGGTGAGTCAGCAGCAGCTCGGTGAAGCGAGGAACGAAGGACATGGGATCTCCGTATCAGGTCCAAAAAGGGTGGCAGGGTGTTCTGTAGGAGCGAGCTTGCTCGCGATGCTTTCGAAAGCGCCGCAGGTTTCCTGCGAGTGCGCGTTATCGTTGACGTCCTTCGCGAGCAAGCTCGCTCCTACGAGAGGGTGGCGGTCAGAACGGGCCGTGGGGTTCCGGGATGCCCAGTTGCAGTTGCCGGGCTTCGAGCTGTTTGTCCACGGCGTGTTTGCCACTGACTAGCTTGAGCTGCTGCACGCTGGGCGGCAACTGGCTGTCGATCAGGGTCAATACATCCACCTGAGGAGCCTTGATGATGCGCAGGTCGGCGATGTTCGAGGTTTTCAGGCCGCTGATTTCCTCCAGGGTCTTGAGGTTGATCAGGCTCATCTTGCGCAACTGCGGCGCCGCGCCAAGGTCCAGCCGGCTCAATTGCGCCTGGTCCTCGATCTTCAGCACGTCAAGCTGTGGAAAACCGTCCAGGTCCAGGCGGTTGAGGCCACGCACGCGCATGATCTCCAGCTCCCTGACGGAGGGGCTGTGCAGCTCGGGCATCTGCTCACGGCTGCTGAACGCCACCGACAGACTGCGCAGGCCGCTCATGTCGGCGACCATCCCCAGGGTTGTCTTGGCCGGCAGGCGATGCAGGCTCAGGGTACTGATGCTCGGACACTGGCTCAGCATCTCCAGGTCATGGCTCTGCGGGCTGAGGTGCAGGCTCTGCAACTCGGGCATGCAGGCAATCGGCGCCAGATCGATGGCCGGGCCCTGGTCCAGGCAGAGCCGCAGGCTGTGCAGGCGTTCGAGGTTGGGCAGGGCCAGAAGCCCGGGCAGATCGGCACGGAAGACTTCCAGGGCAAGCTCCCTGAGCTGGTGCAGGCGGCCAATGGCCTGGAAATGTTCCAGGGTTTCGAGGCCGTCCAGGCTCAGCGAGTGGACGTTGGGCAGGGCGAGCAAGGTCCGGCCATCAAAACCTCTGCTCGAATAGTGGTCGTAGAAACGCACGGTGAGGCGCTCGCCATAACGCGCGCAGAGGGCATCGATCTGTTCCAGCAGTTGGCAATCGTATTGCTCGACGCTGTGCCACTGGACGATGACCCGGGCCCGCGGATCGGCCTCCAGCCGGGCACCGACCTGCAGGCGCAGGTCGGCCTGGGTCGGTGCTTTGATTCGATGGGGAAGCATCAGCGGTCCTTGATGATTGTCGCGCGGCATCATGCCATCACTGTGGGCTTGGCGTAACGCCGATAGCCAACTGGCCGCCGAGGCCGACGTGCTGGTGATGATGGCAAGCACTGCGCAGGTTCGCGGTGAGTGCGGGTTATCGTTGACGTTCTTCGCGAGCAAGCTCGCTCCTACGAGAGGGTGGCGGTCAAAACGGGCCGCGGGGTTCCGGGATGCCCAGTTGCTGTTGTCGGGCTTCGAGCTGTTTGTCCACGGCGCGTTTGCCACTCAGTAGCTTGAGGTGTTGCACGTTTGGCGCAAGCTGGCTGTCGATCAGTGTCAGCAGGTCCATCTGTGGGGCCTTGATGATGCGCAGGTCAGCGATGTTGGAGGTTTTCAGGCCGCTGATTTCCTCCAGGCTCTTGAGGTTGATCAGGCTCATCTTGCGCAACTGCGGGGTCCCGCCAAGGTCCAGCCGGCTCAATTGCGCCTGGTCCTCGATCCTCAGCGTTTCCAACTGTGGAAAGCCCCCCAGGTCCAGCTGATTCAGGCCGCGTACCCGCAGGATGTCCAGTTCCTTCACGTACGGGTTGCGCAGTTCCGGCATGCCGTCGCGGCTGCCGAAACTCACCGACAGGCTGCGCAGGCCAGCCATCTGGGCCACCACGCCCAGAGTCGTCTTGGCCGGCATGCGGTGCAGGAACAAGCTGGCGATGTTCGGGCACTGGCCGAGAACGTCGAGGTTGTGGCTCTGCACGCTGATGGCCAGCTGGCGCAGATCGGGCATCTGGCCGATTGGCGTCAGGTCGATGGCGGGCCCTTTGTCCAGGGATAGGCGCAGTGCCCGCAGCGCTTGAAGGCTGGGCAGCGCCAGGAGCCCGGGCAGGTCGGCGCTGATGACTTGCAGGGCAAAATCCTTGAGCTTGTGCAGGCTGCCAATGGCCTCGTAGTGCTCCAGGGTGTCGAGGCAGTCCAGGGTCAGGGACTGGACGTTGGGCAGGGCGAGCAAGGTTCTGCCGTCAAACGCGCTGCCTGGATAGTGGCTGTAGAAGCGTACATTGAGGCGCTCGCCGTAGTGGGCGCAGAGGGCGTCGAGCTGGTTCAGCAGATTCGCGTCATATTGCGCGCCACGCTCGAACTGGACGATGACCCGGGCCTGTGGGTCGGCCTCCAGATGGAGCTGGACCTTGAGTTTCAGGTCGTCCTGAGCCGGGGCATGAATTCGATGGGGAAACATCAGCGGTCCTTGGTGATTTTCGCTGCGGCATCATGCCATTGCGCAATCCCCATCGCCATCGGTCCGCAGGCCCGGCCAGCCGCCGGGCCACCTTGCCGGGCAACCTAGGGATCGACCTGGCCCATCAGCTCGGCCACCGACTCCGGGCGCTTGGCGTAGCGCTGGGCCAGCACCGCGCAGACCATCAGCTGGATCTGGTGGAACAGCATCAACGGCAAAATCAGCACGCCCAGGGTGCTGCCGGCGAACAACACCTGGGCCATGGGCACGCCGGTGGCCAGGCTCTTCTTCGAACCGCAGAAGAGGATGGTGATGCGGTCTTCCTGATTGAAGCCGAACAGCTTGCCGAGGACGCTCGCAGCCAGCAGCACCAACGCCAGCAGGATGCAACAGGCGACCACCAGGCCGGCCAGTTCCCACAGTGGGATCTGCTGCCAGATGCCTTCATTCACCGCCTCGCTGAAGGCGCCATACACCACCAGCAGGATCGAGCCCTGGTCGACGAAGCGCAGCCAGTTCTTGTTGCGCCCGACCCAGGCACCGATCCAGCGCCGGGCGATCTGCCCGGCAATGAACGGCAGCAGCAGTTGCACGCTGATCTTGAGGATTGCATCCAGGGTCGAGCCGCCGTCGCCGTGCACGTTGAGCAGCAGGGCCACCAGCAGCGGGGTCAGGAAGATCCCGAACAGGCTCGACGCCGCGGCGCTGCAGATGGCCGCAGGAATGTTGCCCCGGGCCAGGGAGGTGAAGGCAATCGCCGACTGCACTGTGGCCGGCAGGGCGCAGAGGTAGAGCATGCCCAGGTACAGGTCATTGCCCACCAGCGGCGACAGCAACGGCTTGAGCGCCAGGCCCAGTAGCGGAAACAGCACGAAGGTCAGGCCGAACACCAAGAGGTGCAGGCGCCAGTGACCGGCGCCGGCGATGATCGCCTCGCGGGACAGCTTGGCGCCGTGGAGGAAGAACAGCAGGCCGATGGCGAGGTTGGTCAGCCAGCCGAAGCCGACCGCTATCTGACCGCTGGCGGGCAGCAGGCTGGCCAGCAGCACCACGCCGATCAGGGTCAGGGTGAAGTTGTCGGGCAAAAGACGGGAACGGGTCATGACGGAATCATCCAGGGGTTGCCAAGAGCGATGGGGCGACTCTAACGTGACTGAAATTTACCGACTAACGCCAATGAGCCAGTTAATGCCGCCTAAAGGACATGAAAAGATCTTCCGGCGCAGTATTCCCGGTCTGCCGAGCCTGCCGCGACCCGTGTACGGGCGCACCGAATCTCTGCCCAACCGGGCGCTGACCCGGCGTCACAGCCACCCCTGGGTGCAATTGTCCTACGCGATTGCCGGGGTGCTGGAGATCCAGACCCACGGCGGGCGCTTTATCGCCCCGCCACAACGGGCGGTATGGATTCCTGCCGGCGTGCCGCACCGGGTGTTCAGCTCGCCGCGTACCGAGATGCGTAGCCTGTACCTGGATTGCAGCGTCACCGCCTGGGCGCCCAGCGACAATTGCCAGGTGCTGGCGGTCAGCAGCCTGCTGCGGGAATTGATCCGCAGCTTCAGTGAGTTGCCGGTGGCGTATGTCGAGGACAGTGCCGACGGGCGCCTGGTCCAGGTGCTGCTGGATCAGCTGGCCGCGGCGCCGCAGTTGGACCTGATGCTGCCGCTGCCCCACGACGTGCGCCTGCGTTCGATCTACCGCAGTCTGCAAGCGCACCCGGAGCAAGCCACCACCCTGGGCCAGTGGAGCCACAAGCTCGGAGTGACCGAGAAGACCCTCAGCCGCCTGTTTCTCAAAGACACCGGGCTGACCTTTCGCGCCTGGCGCCAGCGCCTGCGCCTGCTCGGCGCCTTGACCCCGCTGGAGCAGGGCGAGCGGGTCACCGACGTAGCGCTGGGCTGTGGCTACGATTCGACCTCGGCCTTTATCGCCGCCTTTCGCCAGCAGTTCGATGCCACGCCGGGGGAGTTCTTTCGCCGCTTGTGAACCTTGGGGGCATGCCAGCGGGTTCATCTCCTGCGGACCCCGCGGCCTGCAAGTGTGGCCCGGTGCAGCCTGTGCCGGCGGCCACATGCCGGGTCATGCCAGCGTGCAATGGCGTACTCAGGAGCGCGGCGGGCGCAGCAGTTCGATACGTTCCGCCGGCACCAGGGTGCGCAAGGTCTTGTACAGGGCCCGGGTCTCCAGCAGGTTCCAGATCCGCAGCAGGGTTTCCAGGGCGTCCAGCGGCTTGCTGATGAAGTCCCGCGCTCCCAGGGCCAGGGCCCGCAGGCGGGTGTCGCGGGTGGCGTCGGCGGTCAGCACCAGGATCGGCAGGTAGTCGTTGGCCGGGATGCGCCGGTTGAGTTGTTCCAGCACCGCGAAACCGTCGAACTCGGGCATGTGCAGGTCGAGGATCACCAGGTCCGGTTCGAAGCTGTTGAACAGCTCCAGGGTGCGCAGCGGCTGGGTGCTGCTGAGGACGTTGTGCAGCCCTTCGCGGGCCAGCAGTTGCTCCATCAGGTCGAGGTTGGGGCGCTGATCGTCGACGATCAGGATGCGCATATCGGCAGTCATACGGGCTCCGGCAGGCAGGCTTGGAGGTGGGCGAGGAAGGCCGGAATGTGGATCGGCTTGGTCAGGATCGCCGTGGCTCCGGCTTCGCGCAGGGCGCGTTGGGTCGGTTCGCTGGCGTCGGCGGTGATCATCAGGATTGGCGTGCTGGCGGTGATGCTCGAGGCTCGCAGCCGTTGCAGCACTTCCAGGCCTTGCAGGTCCGGCAGGTTGACGTCCAGCAGGATCAGTTGCGGCGCGTGCTGGCGGGCCAGGTCGAGGCCGATCTGCCCCTGCATGCTGGTCAGCAGCTGAATTCCCGGGCGGCGTTGCAGCAGGGTTTCGATCAGCGCCAGGCTTTGCAGGTTGTCTTCGATGCAGAGGATCTTGCCCTGGTGCCGGGCCGGCCGCGGGGGGGACGGCAGGTTCAGTTCCGGCACCGCGAACGGGGCGGCGGCAACAGTGTCGGGCAGCTGCACGAAGGGCAGCTCCAGGCTGAAGCGACAGCCATGGCCCAGAACACTCTGCACGCTGAGGCTGCCATCCATCATTTCCAGCAGGCTCTTGCTCAGGGCCAGGCCCAGGCCGGTGCCTTCGACCTTGGGGTCGGCGTCCAGGCGTTCGAAGGGCTTGAACAGGCGCTCCAGGTGATCGGCGGCAATCCCGGCACCGGTGTCGATCACGCTGATGTGCAGGCGCGGCGCCTCGATCAGCACTTCGATGCTCACCTGGCCACCCGCGCGGTTGTACTTGATGGCATTGGACAGCAGGTTGAGCAGCACCTGGATCAAGCGCTGGCGGTCGGCGATCACCCCGCTGTCCGCTGGCAGTTGCGGCAGGGCCGCGAGGTGAATGTCGGCGTCGGCGGCCATCGGCGACACCAGGGTCAGGGCTTCGTGCAGCACCGCGGCCAGGGCCATCGGTTCGACGTTCAACGGCAGGCGCCCGGCCTCGATCCGGGCAATGTCCAGCACCTCGTTGATCAGCCCCAGCAGGTGCTGGCCGGCCCGCAGGATATGTCCGACCTGAGGCCGCTGGCCGGCGCTGGAGTCCATGTCCAGCAGTTGCGCGAAGCCGAGGATGGCGTTCAGCGGGGTGCGCAGTTCATGGCTCATGCGCGAGAGGAATTCGCTCTTGGCGCGGCTGGCGCTTTCGGCTTCCTCGCGGGCGGTGCCCAGGGCGATCTCCGCGGCGCGACGGTCGGTGATGTCGCGGGTGATTTTCGAGAACCCCCGCAGGGCGCCGCTGCTGTCGTACTGCGCGGTGATCACCACGCTGGCCCAGAAGCGGCTGCCGTCCTTGCGACAGCGCCAGGCCTCTTCCATGTAGTGACCGTGGGCGGTGGCTTCGCGCAGGGCCATGTCCGGGTGCTGCGGGCATTCTTCCGGCAGGTAGAACAGCGAGAAGTGCCGGCCGATGATTTCCTGTTCGCGGTAGCCCTTGATCCGTTCGGCGCCGACGTTCCAGGTGGTGACCCGGCCCTCGGTATCCAGGGCGAAGATCCCGTAGTCCTTGACCCCGTCGATGATCAGCCGCAGACGTTCCTCGTTGTCGCGCAGGGCCCGCTCGCGTTCGGCCAGCAGTTGCCCGGCTTCCACCAGGCGGGTGCCCAACTGGCCGATCTCGTCCAGCTCTGGCGCCTGCGGGCGCAGCGGCTGGCCCAGGGCCAGGCGTTGTGCATTGCCCTGTACCTGCTGGACCCGATAGACGATGCCCCGGGACAGCAACAGCACCGCGATGATGGCGCCGAACAGCCCGCAACCGGCCGCCAGCAGGGTGGCGAACAGCAGGCGCATACGGGTGGCTGCCGCCGCTTCGGTGCGCTCGGCCAGCAGCGCGTCTTCGCGCACGCGCATGGCACTGATCTGTTCGCGCAGCACGTCGAGTACCTGCTTGTTGTCGATCAGGATTGCGGTCACGGTATCGGCGTCGTCACGGCTGCCGTTGCGCAGGGCCACCAGGCCGTCGAGTTTGGTGCGGATCAGCGGGGCGATGGTTTGCAGGTATTCACGCATTCGCGCATCGCGCACATTCTGGTCCAGGCGCTGCAGGGCGGCTTCGATCTGCGGCCGGGCCTGGAGGTAGGCGGGGAGGAAGTCCTCGCGCCGGGTCAGTAGGTAGCCGCGCACGCTGGCGGCGGCTTCCGCCAGCAGGGTGTGCACCGCCTGGATATCGCCCTGTACCAGCAGCACCCGGCGCACGTCTTCCTCGGCGCGGGCGGTCTGGCGTTCGGTGCTGTAGATCAGCACCAGGGACAGCAGCAGGATCACCAGCGGCAGGGAGATCACCACCAGCGCCTTGCCCCGCAGCGGCAGGTCGGCCCAGCGCCGGGCGCTCAGCAGGTTCATGGCCACTGCCCGTCAGGTTGCGCCACCAGCCCCAGGGCCATCCCGCGCACGGCGGCCTGGGTGCGGTCGGCGGCCCCGAGTTTGCCGATCACCCGTTCCACATGGGCCTTGGCGGTGCCGGTGGTGATACCGAGTTTTTCGCCGATCTCGCGGTTGCTGAAACCGCCGGCCACCAGGCCCAGCACCTGGCGCTCCCGGGCGGTCAGGGGCTGGGCCTGGGGTGCCTGGCCGTTGCCGCGCTCGGTCATGCGCCGCAGCAGACGGGCGCTGACGGCACTGTTCAGGGCTTCCTCGCCCTGGGCGACGCGTTGCAGGGCAGCGATCACTTCCGCCCGGCTGGCGTCCTTGAGCAGGTAGCCGACGGCGCCGGCGGCCATCGCCGCTTCCAGGTGGTCGGGGCTGTCGTCCATGGTGAAGATCACCACCTTGACCCCGGGCTGGCGTTGTTGCAGCAGGCGCGCGGCCCCCAGGCCATTGAGCCGGGGCATGCGGATATCGAGGATGGCGATGTCCGGGTGCAACTGTGCACACAGCTCCAGGGCTTCTTCGCCGTCCCTGGCCTGGCCGACCACCTCGAACTCCGGGTTGCCGGCCAAGAGGGCGACGAAACCAGTGCGGGTGACTTCATGGTCATCCGCCAGGACTAGGCGTATTACCGAATTCATAGCGGTTGCTCCTGGGGTTGCACGGGCACTTGGGCCTGGATGCAGGTCCCGCCGCCGGGCCGGCTGTTGCAGGTGAAGCGGCCTCCCAGCAGATGGGCGCGCTCCTGCATGGCCACCTGGCCCCATTGCTCGGCGCCCTGGGCTGGCGGGTTGAGGAAGCCGCAGCCATCGTCGTTGATGCTGAGCAGCGCTTGTCCTTGCTCCAGGGCCAGGCTCAGGGTCACGTTGGCGGCCCCGGCGTGCTTGAGAATGTTATTCATGGCTTCCTGGGCAATCCGGAACAGGGCGATCTCCAGGGCCGCCGGCAGGCGTTCCGGGCAACGCTGCTGCCAGTGCACGGCAAGCCCTGCGTCCCGCAGGCGGTCGGCTTCACGGTCGATGGCCCGCAGCAGGCCGAAGTCATCGAGCACGTGGGGGCGCAGGCCGCCGATCAGCTGCCGGCCCTCACCGACACAGCCCTGGGCCAGTTGCAGGATAGTCTGCCATTCGCCTTGCAGTCCGGCGGGCAAGGACGGGCAGCGTCCGGCGAAACCCTGCAGGCGCTGATGCAGTCCGGCCAGGGTTTGCGCCAGGCCATCGTGCAGGTCATAGGCGACGCGCTTGCGCTCATCTTCCTGGGCGCTGAACAGGCGCTGCACCAATTCCGACATGCTGCGTTCCCGGGCTTGCAGGTCGTTCAACAGACGCCGGTTTTCCAGGTGCGCCGCCAGCAGCGTGGCCAGCAGTTGCAGGGACTCCAGGTCTTCGCTGTCCGGCGCGCTGAGGGGCACGCTGTTGGCCAGCAACAGGGCGCCGAAGGCCTGGCCATCGGCGCGGTGCAGCAGCACCCGCAGCACTGGGCTGTCGAGACTGGCCGGGTGCTCCAGCCAGCGCGGTTGCTCAGCCAGGGCCCGCAACGCCTGCAGGCGCTCGGCACTGCCCTGGGTGGCGCTGGCGTGCACCACGCCATCCTCGCTCCACTCCAGCAATACGCCATGATCCATGGCGACAAAGGCGCAGGCGCGCTGTACCACCCGCAGGCGCATCTGCTCGGGCGGCAGTTGCAGCAGTTCCTGGCCGGTGTCCACCAGCAGGCGCAGGCGCGCCGCGCGGCTTTGCGATTGCCGGTACTGGCTGCGCAGGGCCAGGGCGCTGGCGGGATCGAGGGGCGGGGTGGACATGGCAAGGCTCCAGCAGGGCGGCGGTGCGAGTGAACAGGCTCGGGCATTAGACCCGCTGCCCCGGGCTGCGCCTATCTGCCGAATGGCATAGGCCGATGGCTCCAGTTGGCCGATGGCACGGGCGGCGGCCCTGGGCACAGTGGTGCTTATTGAAACCCACTGGAGTCACTGAATGAAACTGAAAACCACCGCCCTGGCCCTGTTCTTCGTTCTGACCGCGCCGTTGGCCCAGGCCCTGGAAGCCACGCCTTACGTGTACCGCACCGTGGCCGAGCAACCGCAGAATATCCAGGACCGGGAAATTGCCGGCTTGTTCGATCGCTGGAACACCGCCCTGCAGACCGGCAACCCGCAAGCCGTGGTCGGCCTGTATGCGGCCAACGCGGTGCTGCAGCCGACGGTTTCCAACCAGGTACGCAATACCCACGCGCAGATCCAGGACTACTTCGAGCATTTCCTGGCGTCCAAGCCGGTGGGGCAGATCAACTACCGCGAAATCCGTCACCTGAGCCCGGATGCGGCGATGGACAGTGGCGTCTACACCTTTACCCTGACCGCTGCCGACGGCAAGCAGCAGCAAGTCCAGGCACGCTACACCTTCCTCTATGAGCGTATCGACGGGCAGTGGAAGATCCTCAACCACCACTCTTCGGCCATGCCGCAAGTGCAGCCGCAGTTGCAAGCCAGCCACTGATCGATTGCCCCAAGCCATTGCGCCGAGCCTCTGCTCGGCGTTGTGCTTATTGCTCGCGGTAACGCCCGGGCGTCATGCCGAACCAGCGCATGCAGGCCTTGTGAAAACTGCTCTGGTCACGAAACCCCAGCAAGGCCCCGATGTACTTCACGCTGCGCATGGAGTTGCGCAGGAAACTGTGGGCCAGCATCAACCGGGCTTCGTCCAGCAGGGCCGAGAAGTGCACGTCCTCATGGCCCAGGCGCCGTTGCAGGCTGCGGGTGCTGACCCCGACCATTTCGGCAATGTGCGGCAGGTCGCTGGGGGCGCCCCGGGCCAGGCATTCCGCGAGGGCCCGACGAACGCGTGCGGTCATCGAGCCGCTGAGCAGCACGTTGAGCCGGGCGCGGGCATATTCCATGTGCAGCACGTCCAGCGCCGGGTCGGCGGTGGGCAGGGCCATGGCGCAGTCCTGGCTGCTGAAGGTCAGGCTGTTGTGGGGCGCACAGAACTGCAGGTTATCCCCCAGCAAGCGCCGCAGCGCGCGAGTGTCCGCAGGCTCGGGGTAGGTGAAGGCGGCTGCCAGGGGCTGGGGTTTGTGCTGGGGGAGCAACCAGTGCAGCAGGCCCAGGGTCTGGGCGGCGCCGGCATCGACCACCGCGCGAGGCATCAGCGAAGGTTCGGCGGTGACATCGAAGCCGATCAGCTTCAGCGCCTGGGGCTTGCGCTCCAGGCACATGCAGAAGCCGTTGCTGATCAGCGCGTGGTAATCCACCAGGCGTTGCAGCGCCGCACCGAGGGTCGCGCAGGACATCACCGCATAGCCCAGGGCCTCCAGGTTGGCCGGGTGGGCCTTGCTGTAGGCCAGCAGGCCGAGGTCCGGATTGCCGGTGCATCGAGTGGCTTCGCGCATCACGTGATAGACCAGTTCCAGCCTGACGCCCTTGGGGTTTTCATCAACGTCCTGAATGCTGCTGCCGAACTGCTTGAGCAGGGCGTCGACGTTGGCGCCACCCTCTCTCATGACATCGGCAAGCACCCGAAAGCTGGCGCTGGTCATTCTATGCATAGGTCTTCCTGGACTGGTGGCTAAATGATGTCGATGGGGCCATGGGCATGATTGCAATAAACAAAAGGCCGCAGACGATTAACCAGGGCGCAGGGTTTCCGAGGACAAGCGAAAGGTATCCAGGAACACTTCCTGAGGCGTGCGGGAGGGCCGATCATGGTCGGGCAGGGGCCCTTGAGCGACGGCGATGGCCAGTTCGTCGCGTTGCTCAGGTCGGGGTGTGCCGTTGTCTTGCCTATGGATCTGTCATGCAAAGCATCAAAGACTTTTACCGCGAACTGGCTGACGGCCATCTGATGCTGGCGTTCCAGCCAGTGGTATGGCTGCCGGACAGCACCCGGGTGCTGTATCACGAAGGGCTGTTACGGCATGTCGATGCCCTGGGCGGTGGCGTCTATCCGTTGGCGCTGCTGGAAAAGCACCAACTGATGCGTGAGCTGGACCGCAGCGTGGTGCTGTGCGTGATTGAGTGCCTGCGGCGCGACGAGCGCCTGCGCCTGGGCTGCAATGTCTCGGCCCAGAGCGCGATCATCGATGGCTACTGGTACGCCATCCTTGAGCGGCTGCGCGATTCACCCTCGGTGGCCGCCCGGCTGGTGATCGAGATCACCGAAAGCGCCACGCCGCCGAGCATCGAGGCGGCCAGTGAGTTTGTCCTGCGTCTGCGCGAGCTGGGGTGCCGAGTGGCCATCGATGATTTCGGCGCGGGCCTGGGCACCCTGGAATTCATCCGCCAGACCCGGCCGGACATCGTCAAGATCGACAAGGGCTACATCCAGCGCGCCCGCGGCGAGCTCAACAGCGCCCAGACCCTCAGCCACCTGGTGCAGCTGTGCAAGACCCTGGCGCCCTGCGTGATCATCGAAGGGGTGGAGACCGCCTCCGACCAGGGCCTGGCCACGGCCTGCGGCGGCGAGTGGGGCCAGGGCTATCTGTTCGGCCGACCCCAGGTGGATCGCCTGGGGCGGCGCTGTCGCCTGGAGCAGCGGCAGGTCGAGCGGTGTGCGCCGGATCAGGCGTAGCCATGCTTTGGCCAGGACATGGCCAGGGCGACGCTTTCAATCGGCCTGGGTACTGATGGGCGGGCTGGCGGCCGTCGGGTCTTGCGCCGCGGCCCCGAGGGGCAGGGCGGGCAGGTCTGCCTCGGACGCACGCTTCATATCTACGTGCATGTTGCGCTGGGGCCGTGCCGGCTGGAAGGCGTCATAGGGCAGCAGCACGGTGTCGAGCGCCGCGTCCAGGGGCAGGCTGGCGATCATCAGGATCGGGCACACCACCATCGCCCAGCAGCCGCCGGTGAGCATGCGCCCATAGCCCATGTCGTAGCCGGTGAGTAGCTGCGCGTTGGTCTTGGTGCTGCGGTAATAGCGATCGTCGCGCCAGTCCAGGCCGCCGCCTCGGGCCATGTAGGTGCCGCAGCCAGTCAGCAGCAGGGTGTTGAGCAACAACAGGTAATTGATGATTCGGATGATCGGGATTCCATTCAGGGGAGTGGCAGGGTGCGAGGCTCAGGGCTGCATCGCGTCGTAGGGCAGCAGCACGGTGTCGACGGCGGCGTCCAGGGGCAGGCTGGCGATCATCAGGATTGGGCACACCACCGTTACCCAGCAGGCGCCAGTGATCTTGCGTGCTTCGCCCATGTCGTAGCCGGTGAGTATCTGCGCGTTCATCGTCGTGCCGCGGTAATAGCGGTCGTCGCGCCAATCATGGCCGCTACGCACCACGTAGGTGCCGCAACCGCTCAGCAGCAGAGTGTTGAGCAACAGGTAAAGGATGATTCGGATGATCAGGCTTCCACTCAGGGTCGTGACAGGGGCGGGAGAGGCTCAGTGATTCATCGCGTCATAGGGCAGCAGCGCGGTGTCGGCCACGGCATCCACCGGCAGGCTGACGATGGCCACTACCGGGCAGACGATGGTGATCCAGCAGAACATCGTGGCATAGCCGTCGTAGCCGCTGGCGCCGCGCATGGTCAGTAGTTGGACGTTGGCCTGAGTGCCTTTGTAGTAGTCGTAGCGGGTGTGGGAATCGGGGGTGCGGGCGATGAGGGTGCCGCAGCCCGCGAGGGACAGCACAGACAACCCAAGTACAGCGTTGAGAACGTTGATGGCGCCTTCCTTAGCAAGCGGTTTTTTCCGCGCGCATAGTCGCAGAAGCCTGGTGATGAAGCTAGATTGGGCGCGGATAAATAATGGCTACGGCAGCGGGCGTTTTCGATCGCGCTGGGTTGAGGGCTGATCAGGGCTCGGAAGGGATCAGCAGCAACAGATCGGTATCGCCGATGTCCACCCCGGCCTGGGTCAGCAAGGTGCTGGCTTGACCCCGGTGGTGGGTCTGGTGATTGAAGAAATGCAGCAGCAGGCTGTAGATATTGCGTACCCCCGCGGTGCCTTGCATGTTCGCGTAGTGCAGGTTGTGCTCCAGGTCGGCTTCGCTCAGGGAGGCGGTCCAGTCGAGGATGATCTGGTCCAGCCATTGGCGCTGCTGCCAGAGCCCGCGCAGGTCGGCGAACAGCAGGCTCTTGAGGTTCTGCGGTCGGGCCAGGCCGTCCAGTGGCAGCAGCGTCGGGTGCCGCGCTGGATGCTCGGCAAAGCGCTTGAGCCAGATCAGGTCACCGGCCTGCAGATGGTTGAGAGTGCCGAGGATCGAGCCGAAGAACGCCCGGCGGTCCAGGTTGACCTGCTCATCGGGCAGGGTCAGGGCAGCGCTGTAGAGCTTGGCGTTCATCCACTGGTTGTAGCGGGCCATCAGGCACAGATGCTCAGTCCGGTTCATTGCCGTTCCTTGTGATAGCGGGGCGGTCGATCAGGCGGCTCACAGCTTCGCAAGCCTCTGGGCAAGCGTGCAATAGATCCTTGAAAATATCTGCCAAGGGCGCGGTTGCGCATGCTCATGAACGCCGCGCTGAGGGCGGTTGTGCGGACGCCTACAGGTCGTCGGCCTCGGGTCGGTTTGGTTAGCGAAGCGGTTTTTTGGCTTGTCGTTGACTGCCGCGAATCGCCACCGCGAGAGGCAGTGATAAAGTTCGACCACTCAGGATGAACGATGCGGGTGGCGACGGATGATCAAGGCGTTTTTGCAACAAGGCCGCAGCCTGTGGCTCGCGGTTTTCCTGGGGCTGCTGTTGCCGGCGATGGTGTTCGCCGAGTCCCCTCCGCCGGGGCTGGTGAAGATTTCCCTGGAGCGCCGGGTCATCGATCTGAGCGCCACCCTCGACGCTGTCGAGCAACAGCGGATCGAGCAGAAACTCGCGGCACTGGAGCAGCGCCGCGGCGCGCAGATCGCCGTGATGCTGGTGCCCAACCTGGGTGAGCAGAATATCGAGACCCTGAGTAACCAGCTGTTTCGCGCCTGGAAACTGGGACGCAAGGGCATCAATGACGGCATCCTGCTGCTGGTGGCAAAGAACGATCGCCAGGTGCGCATCGAGGTGGGCTATGGCCTGGAGTCTCTGGTCACCGACTTGCTGGCCGGGCAGATCATTGCCCGGGACCTGACCCCGGCCTTTCGCCAGGGGGACTATGCCGGCGGTATCGAGCGGGCCCTGGATGACTTGATTGTGCTGGTGGACGGTGGCCAATTGCCGGAGCCGGTATCGGCGCCGTTGACGGTGCCACCCGAGGCCTACGCTCTGCTGCTGGCGTTCATCTTTGGTTCGGTGGCCGGAGTGATGCTGGCTGCAGGCTGGGCGTGGCGCCGGGTCCTGGGTCTGTCTCTTATACACATCTCCGAGCCCACGAGACACTCGCTAATCTCG
>NZ_JAAARL010000013.1:0-222507 GCF_009908205.1 Pseudomonas sp. Fl5BN2
ATCAACTCCTGATCACCGGGATTATTAAAAGGGGCGGCAAGGATGCTGCTTGGCACAATGCTCAAGCACAACAGGCAAGACAATACCTGACACAACCTCATCCCGAGGGTGGAGAGAGACATATTCGGTCCTTCGAAAGGGCAGCAAGGGTCAAGACAAGGCGGGCGATGTTAATGTGCCACCATACTGACGTCAAATAAACGCTGCACACCCCGAAAAACTGTCGTACCCCCAGAATCCGGGCCCTGTAGTGGGTGCCGATACTAGATTTGCTCCGGTAACCGACACATCAGACGTTTCTGAATCTTTAGGAAAGGTTTCTTGGTAGCGGACTGTTGATCGGCCAGCACCGCGATGTCAGTGCAACTGTCGCCGACGTAGAGCGCCTCTGCGCTCAAGCGAAACTCATGCACCATGCGTTCGAAAAAAGCGCTGAACACCTCAGTCCTGTCCTGTCGACGCTCAGCCACTCCGGTCACCAGGAATGGCATCTGCTGCCAATCAGGACGCAGGTTCCTGATAGGCAACAGGGCTTTCATCAGGCTGAAGCAATGATCGACATCCAGAGAAAGCCTGAGCCGCCCGGCGGCGACAAGCGCCTTCAAGTCCTCACGCAACGCCTGATCAAAATAGTCACTCATCGTCTATTTCCACTGAGCGGGTTCAAGACGTAACGCCCAACCAGTGTTCATCAGGCACAACCGGCGCGGTCTGCGGCACGCACAAGCCATAAAAAAGCCCGGAGCAAGTCCGGGCTTTTTGTTCGCATCAGGCTGCAGGCTTATTCAGCCGCCGGCGCCTCTGGCTTGCGGCGCTTGAGCGGCGCCATACCATCCTGGCTGACCAGGCTGTCGCTTTTCGGCCGGTTGGCGCTCTTGCGCTTGGTCGGTGTCTTGGCCACGGACTTTTTCTTGTCGCCCTTGGCGTCGGTCTTTTTCTTCTTCACGCCAACGGCCTTGCCGGACGCCTTGACCTTTTTCGGGCCACTGTAGGTGCCTTTGACTTCCTTGATGGTACGGCGCTCGAAGCTCTGCTTGAGGTAGCGCTCGATGCTCGACATCAGGTTCCAGTCGCCGTGGCAGATCAGCGAGATGGCCAGGCCGTCATTGCCGGCACGGCCGGTACGACCGATGCGGTGCACGTACTCATCGCCGCTGCGCGGCATGTCGAAGTTGATCACCAGGTCCAGGCCGTCAACGTCCAGGCCACGGGCGGCCACGTCGGTGGCCACGAGGATCTTCACCCCGCCCTGCTTCAGGCGGTCGATGGCCAGCTTGCGGTCCTTCTGGTCCTTTTCACCGTGCAGCACGAACGCCTTGTAGTCCTGGGCCACCAGGCGGCCGTAGATGCGGTCGGCCATGGCCCGGGTGTTGGTGAAGACGATGGCCTTCTGGTAGGTCTCATTGGCCAGCAGCCAATTGACGATCTGTTC
This sequence comes from Pseudomonas sp. Fl5BN2, assembly GCF_009908205.1. Classification (NCBI taxonomy): domain Bacteria; kingdom Pseudomonadati; phylum Pseudomonadota; class Gammaproteobacteria; order Pseudomonadales; family Pseudomonadaceae; genus Pseudomonas; species Pseudomonas sp. Fl5BN2. The sequence continues at coordinate 1,433 of NZ_JAAARL010000013.1, forward strand.
TTTGTGCTGGTTATGGTCGGCGGTGATGATCTGCTGACGGGTGGTTTCGTTCAGCTGGCTGACGCTGTTGAGTTGCAGGTGCTCAGGGTTGTTGAGGACCTTGGCGACCATCTCGCGCAAGCCGGAGCCACCGGTGGTGGCGGAGAACAGCATGGTCTGCTGGCGGTTCGGGCATTCGTCCACCAGGCGCTGCACGTCTTCGGCAAAGCCCATGTCAAGCATGCGGTCGGCTTCGTCGAGCACCAGCACTTCGACTTCCTTGAGGTCGAGGTTGCCAGCGTTGAGTTGCTCGAGCATGCGGCCCGGGGTGCCGATGAGGATGTCCGGGACCTTGCGCAGCATGGCGGCCTGGACCTTGAAGTCTTCACCGCCGGTGATCAGGCCGGACTTGATGAAAGTGAACTGCGAGAAGCGCTCGACTTCCTTCAAGGTCTGCTGGGCCAGTTCCCGGGTCGGCAGCAGGATCAGGGTCTTGATGCTGACGCGGACCTTCGCCGGGCCGATCAGACGATGGAGAATCGGCAGGATGAAGGCCGCGGTCTTGCCGCTGCCAGTCTGTGCCGTCACCCGCAGGTCACGCCCTTGTAGCGCGAGCGGAATAGCCGCTGCCTGCACCGGCGTCGGCTCGACAAATTTAAGCTCGGCCACGGCTTTGAGCAGGCGTTCGTGCAGGGCGAATTGGGAAAACACGGGTGCTACCTCGAAGATATGCAAAAAAACAGCTGCATAGGGTAACGGTTTCGAGCGCGAAGGCCGAGTTTCTTTGTGCAAACGGTCGTAAAGAATTGGTTTTTTGTTAACCGATTTGTCCTTGACCGTAACTTTGCTGGGGTTAAATGCTCTAATCCATCCCTTGTGCCATATAGAAGAATCGATTTAGCCCATGGATTTCAAACAGCTCTGGCTCAATACCCAGGATCTCTGGGGAGCACTCGATCAACACCCTCTCCTGCATGCCGGCATCGGCCTGACCCTGCTGCTGGTGGTCGCCCTGGTACTCGGACGGGTGGCACGCTACATCATCCTCCACGCCGTCAGGCTGCTGGGGCGCCAGCCGGCCCTGCACTGGCTCAATGACCTGCGCCACAACAAGGTGTTCCACCGCCTGGCGCAGATGACCCCGTCCCTGGTGATCCAGTTCGGCCTGCACCTGGTGCCGGAGTTAAGCAAGACCAGCATGCTGTTCCTCGGCAACCTGGCCATGGCCTTCACTATCCTGTTCCAGCTCCTGGCCCTGAGCGCCCTGCTCAATGCCCTGCTGGACATCTACGCGCGCACCGAGCACGCCCGCACCCGCTCGATCAAGGGCTACGTGCAACTGGCGAAGATGGTGCTGTACGTGTTTGGCGCGATCATCATTGTCGCCACCCTGATCGACCGCTCGCCGCTGTTGCTGCTGTCCGGGCTAGGCGCCATGTCGGCGGTGATCCTGTTGGTCTACAAGGACACCCTGCTGTCCTTCGTCGCCAGCGTGCAACTGACCAGCAACGACATGCTGCGGGTCGGCGACTGGATCGAGATGCCCCAGGTCGGCGCCGATGGCGACGTGGTGGACATCACCCTGCACACGGTCAAGGTGCAGAACTTCGACAAGACCATCGTCTCGATCCCCACCTGGCGCCTGATGAGCGAATCGTTCAAGAACTGGCGCGGTATGCAGCAGTCCGGCGGGCGGCGGATCAAGCGCAGCCTGTACATCGATGCCAGCGGCGTGCGTTTTTTGCATGACGACGAAGAAGTACGCCTGAGCAAGGTGCGCCTGCTGACCGACTACATCGGCCGCAAGCAGGCCGAGCTGAAAAGCTGGAACGAAGCCCAGGGCAACGTCGCGGCGCTGTCGGCCAATCGCCGGCGCATGACCAACATCGGTACATTCCGCGCCTATGCCCTGGCGTACTTGAAGAGCCATCCGGAGATCCAGCCGAACATGACCTGCATGGTGCGCCAGATGCAGACCACGGCCCAGGGCATCCCGCTGGAGATCTACTGCTTTACCCGCACCACCGCGTGGGTGGATTACGAACGGATCCAGGGCGACATCTTCGATTACCTGCTGGCGGTGATGCCGGAGTTCGGCCTGAACCTCTACCAGCAGCCCAGCGGCACCGACCTGCGGGCCGGGATCCTGCCAGCCGTGCTCGGCGCCAGCCATATTCCGCAGGTGGAAAAGCACGCGCTCTGAGCCAGTCTTGCCATCCACACGGCCCGGCAGGGGCGCCTTGGCGCCTCGCGCCTGGTCCGTCAGCAGACGCTGACCGGATACGGACGCAGAACCCGAGGCGCTGCTGCCTCAAGTCACGCCTCTGTCACCGACGCGGCAACCGCAACCTCGGGCAGTGGGCGCGCGGCCATCAGGATGCACAGCACCGACAGCACTGCGCACAGCGCCCCCAGCATGATCGAGGCGGCGTAGCTTTGGTAAAGGTCAAACAGCAACCCGGCAATGCTCCCGCCAATCAGCGCCGCGCCCCCCACTGAAAGGTACAACGCCCCCAGGATCGCCCCCAGGTTGGCGGTGCCGAACCAATCGGCGGCCAGCGATGGGTAGAGAGAGATGCAACCGCCGTTGACCAGGCCGAAGCACAAGGCGAACAGCGCCAACGCAGCGAACCCATCGGCGCCGAGCCAAAAGAGATTGAGCAGCACCAGGACGAACGTCAGCGCCACCAGTAGACGCAGGGAACCGATGCGGTCACCCAGACTGCCGAGGAACAGGCGCCCGGCAACATTGCCGACACCAATCAACCCAATCAGCAAGTTGGCCTCGGAAACCGCAAGTCCAGCCTCCCGAGCGTAGGGATTGATGTGGACGACCGCCACAAACAGGCCGACCGAGCCGCAGAAAATCGCCACGAAGTACCACCAGAAACGTCCCGTGCACAGCGCTTGCGCCAAACCCATGCCAGTGGCGGCCGGTGGCGTTTCCTGACGACACGCCAGAGGTGCCTGCGTTTGCGCCTGCGGCTGCCCCTTGACCAGCCAGGCCCCGCCAAGACCGACGACGAATATCACCGCAGCAAAGATCTGCAGCGTGGTTTCCCAGGAAAAGTGCTCCATCAGCAGCCCCGCGGCCAAGGGTCCGATAAATGTCCCGACCCCGGTTCCGGCCAGGGCGATGCCCGAAGCCTGGCTGCGGTTCCTGACGAACCAGCGCTGCACCGCGGTCACGCTCGGCACATACACCAGTCCAACCCCGAGCCCCACCAGCACGCAAAAACTCAGCAGGAACAACCACAACGATCCGCCGGCCTGGCTACTGATGAAAAAACCCAGCGCCAACGAGAGGATGCCGGCGCCCACCACCCGCCGGGTCGATATGCGATCGGCCAGGGCACCGGCAAAGACTCCGACGGTGTAATAGATGAATGCGGTCAGTGAGAACACCGAGGCCACGGAAAAACGCCCGACCTCGAAGTTGGTCTGGATGTGGGAGAAAAACGCGCCAAAGGAGTAGGCGGCGCCAAAGATCAAGGTCAACAGGACGTGGGTCGCGAACACCACATACCAGCCTGGAAATATCTGCTTTCTCATCACCACTCGCTCTCCCTGCTGCATGAGGCTGAACCTTGAAGTCGCCTGGGCTCGCCACGGCTATCACATAGACTTGTATATACAGATGAATGCAACTTTGCGGCCAAGCATTCCCTGCCAATCGCTCCGACTTCCGGGCAGCCCCTCGACATCCTCTAACTGCTTGTTGCCAAAGCAGAAAAAAACCGCAAAAAAAAGGACTCGCCGATTGTCGAGAATCGGTGAGTCCTGGTTGATTGGCCACGCTGAGGCGTTTGGTAACGTCGTGCAGCCGCTACACGGCAATCCCGGTGAACGGTGTGTGCGGGAGTCCGCCGACCTCTACCCCAAGGCTCCCGCCGACCGCCGATCCTGGCGGCTGATCCACACCGCCCCCAGAATGACCAAGCCGCCCAGCAACAGCCGCCCCAGCGCTTCATGCTGGTTCCAGATCAGCAGGTTGATCAGCAGCCCCACCGGCACATGCAGGTTGTTCATCACTGCCAGGGTCGCGCCGCTCACCAAGCAGGCGCCCTTGTTCCACCAGTACAGACCCAAGGCCGTGGACACTAGCCCGAGAAACAGCAGTACACCCCATTGCAGGGGGGCTTGCGGAAGGAAGTTGGCCTTGCCGAACAGCAGGAACGCCGGCAATACCACCAGCAACGCCCCCAGGTAGAAGTAGCCAAAACGCCGATAATGCGGCAGGTCGCTGGGGTGCCGCGCCACCAGATGCCTGTACAGCACCTGCCCGGCGGCATAGGTGAAGTTGGCCAATTGCAGTAGCAAAAAACCCATAAAGAAGTCTGGGCTGATGCGGTCATAACGAATCACCGCCGCCCCTGCCACCGCCACCAACGCGGCCAGCAAGCCCCAGGGATTGAAACGCCGGTTCAGGGCATCTTCGATCAGGGTCACGTGCAACGGCGTGAGAATGGTGAACAGCAGCACCTCCGGCACCGTCAGCACCCGAAAGCTCAGGTACAGGCAGACGTAGGTGATACCGAACTGCAGGGCGCCGATCAGCAACATGCCGCGCATGAACGCCGGTTCCACTCGGCGCCAGCGGGTCAGCGGAATGAACACCAGCCCGGCCAACAGCACCCGCACCAATACGGCGAAGTAACTGTCGACGTGCCCGGCCAGGTATTCGCCGATCAGGCTGAAGGAAAACGCCTGGATCAGCGTGACAAAAAGTAGATAGCCCATGTTCGCCTCATCTTGAATGGCGGCGACGATAGCGGTTTTGCCCCAGGAGATGAAATCCCGGGCAAAAAAAAGCCCGATCTCGCTAGGCGTGCAATCGGGCGGGGACACTGAAGGAGCAACCAGTGCAAAGGGAGGTTCGATGCGCGAACCGGCTTGAAGGGGGTGCGCAGGCGTTACTTGAACACTGGGCGATTATCTGGAGATTAACGGCAGCGCTTGCCCGCCAGACGGTCGCCTCGCGGCTCAGGCGACCTGGGACAGCTTGGCGTTGGCCTGATTCAGGCCCTTCTCGTGAAAGTCGCCCCCCAGGTTCATGCCCTCGGCATGGATGAACTCGACGTCATGGATGCCGATAAAGCCCATCACCTGGCGCAGGTAGGGTTCCTGATGGTCCGCGGCGCTGCCAGCGTAGATGCCGCCCCGGGCAGTGAGCACGTAGGCGCGCTTGCCAGTGAGCAGGCCTTGCGGGCCCGTATCGGTGTACTTGAAGGTCACCCCGGCGCGCAGCACGTGGTCGAGCCAGGCTTTCAGGGTGCTGGGAATGGCGAAGTTGTACATCGGCGCGGCCATCACCAGCACGTCGGCGGCCAGCAGCTCTTCGGTCAGCTCGTTGGAGCGCTGCAGGGAATCCTGCTCGGCGGCGTTGCGCTGCTCGGCGGGCTTCATCCAGCCCCCCAGCAGGTTGGCGTCCAGGTGCGGCACCGGGTTGCGGGCCAGGTCACGGACGGTGATCGAGTCGCCAGGGTGAGCGGCTTGCCATTGCTGGGTAAAGGTCTGGGTCAACTGGCGGGAAACGGAATCTTGCTGACGGGCGCTGCTTTCAATGATCAGGACGCGGGACATGGGCTGAAGCCTCCATCGGGGTATGCGTAAGTCGATGGAGCGCAGATTAAACAGAGTGATATCGATGAAAAAGCGCAAATAACTGCTATAACCAATCAATAAATTCGTTTATAAGCTGAGCCAGTTCCACCGTAATACGCCGCGCCGGCCCAGCTTCGATCATTTGGCCTGGCAGCTCAACTCCAGGCGCAACCTGATGATCTTGCGATTGAACTTGGCGGTGACGTTCTTGCTCTTGCCCGCGGCGACTTCCACCTTGCGCGTGCGTGGCGCCTCGGGGCCGTTGCGAAACACTACCGAACACACCGCGTCGGTGTTGCCGAAGTTGTTCAGTTGAATGGAGCCGATATCCTCATCGGTGTCGTAGGCGGTGTAGTCGATGCTCGTGCCGTTGAGCTGTTTCTCGACATCGATGGGATAGGCCCAGGCGCTCAAGGGCAACAGAGCCAGCAACACACAACAGAACTTTCTCATTCGGCAGTCTCCAATAAGGAGCGCCAGCTTAGGACAAGAGGAGCCCCTCATGAAAGCGCCCCGCGTGACCCTGGATCAATGGCGCACCTTGCAGGCCGTGGTCGACCACGGCGGCTTCGCCCAGGCCGCTGAAGCCCTGCACCGCTCGCAATCCTCGGTCAGCTACACCGTGGCGCGCATGCAGGACCAGCTCGGCGTGCCGCTGCTGCGTATCGACGGCCGCAAGGCCGTGCTCACCGAGGCCGGCGGCGTGTTGCTGCGCCGCTCCCGGCAACTGGTCAAGCAGGCCAGCCAGCTGGAAGACCTGGCCCACCATATGGAGCAAGGCTGGGAAGCCGAAGTGCGCCTGGTAGTGGACGCCGCCTACCCCAACGCGCGCCTGGTGCGGGCCCTGACCGCTTTCATGCCGCAAAGCCGTGGCTGCCGCGTACGCCTGCGCGAAGAAGTGTTGTCCGGGGTCGAGGAAGTGCTGCTCGAAGGCGTCGCCGACCTGGCCATCAGTGGTTTCAACATTCCCGGCTACCTGGGCACCGAGATGAGTGCGGTGGAGTTCGTCGCCGTGGCTCACCCCGAACACGCCCTGCACCGCCTGCAGCGGGAACTGCATTTCCAGGACCTGGAAAGCCAGCTGCAAGTGGTGATCCGCGACTCCGGTCGCCAGCAGCCGCGCGACGTCGGCTGGCTCGGCGCCGAACAACGCTGGACCGTCGGCAGCCTGGCCACCGCCGCCAGCTTCGTCAGCAGCGGCCTGGGCTTCGCCTGGCTGCCGCGGCACCTGATCGAGCGGGAGTTGCGCGAAGGCCTGCTCAAGGTACTGCCCCTGGACCAGGGCGGCAGTCGCCACCCGACTTTCTTCCTCTATTCCAACAAGGACAAACCCCTGGGCCCGGCGACGCAGATCCTCGTGGAACTGCTGCGCACCTTCGACACCGCGCCCCTGGATGCGCCCTTTGCCGCCCCCGAGCAAGCCTGATTTCCCAACCACCAGAACAGGAGTTCTGCCATGGCGTATTTCGAGCATGAAGGTTGCACTTTGCACTACGAGGAATATGGCCGGGGGGACCCCCTGCTGCTGGTTCACGGCCTGGGCTCGAGCGCCCTGGACTGGGAGAAACAGATCCCCGAGCTGGCGCTGCGATATCGGCTGATCATCCCGGACATTCGTGGCCACGGCCGCTCCGACAAGCCCCGGGAGCGCTATAGCATCAAGGGCTTCAGCGCCGACCTGATAGCCTTGATCGAACACCTGAACCTTGGGCCCGCGCATTTTGTCGGGCTGTCCATGGGCGGCATGATCGGCTTCCAGCTGGCGGTGGATCAGCCGCAGTTGCTGAAAAGCCTGTGCATCGTCAACAGCGCGCCCGAGGTCAAGGTACGCAGTGCCAATGACTACTGGCAGTGGTTCAAGCGCTGGAGCCTGACCCGCCTGCTCAGCCTGGCCACCATTGGCAAGGCCCTGGGCGACCGGCTGTTTCCCAAGCCGGAGCAGGCAGAGCTGCGGCAGAAGATGACCGAACGCTGGGCAAAAAACGACAAACGTGCTTATCTCGCCAGCTTCGACGCCATCGTTGGCTGGGGGGTTCAGGAACGTCTGGGCCGTATCACCTGTCCAACCCTGGTGGTCAGCGCCGACCGCGACTACACGCCAGTGGCGGTCAAAGAGGCTTACGTAAAACTGTTGCCGGACGCACGGCTGGTGGTGATCGAGGATTCCCGACACGCCACGCCACTGGACCAGCCGCAGCGCTTCAACCAAACCCTGCTCGAATTCATAACCACAGTCGACACCACCACCCAGGATCACTGACCCATGCTGAAAAAAATCGCCCTCGTCGCCGGCTCCGTGCTGTTCGCTGCCAACCTGATGGCCGCACAACCGGCCAAGGCGCCTCACGTCCTGCTGGACACCAGCTTCGGCAAGATCGAAGTGGAACTGGATCCGGTCAAGGCACCGATCTCCAGCAAGAACTTCCTCGACTACGTCGACAGCGGCTTCTACACCAACACCATCTTCCATCGGGTGATCCCGGGGTTCATGGTCCAGGGTGGTGGTTTCACCGCGCAGATGACGCAGAAGGACACCCGCGACCCGATCAAGAACGAAGCGTCCAACGGCCTGCATAACGTGCGCGGCACCCTGTCCATGGCCCGTACCTCGAACCCCAACTCGGCCACCAGCCAGTTCTTCATCAACGTCGCCGACAACGCCTTCCTCGACCCGGGCCGCGATGCCGGCTACGCGGTGTTCGCCAAGGTAGTGAGCGGCATGGACGTGGTGGACCAGATCGTCAATTCCCAGACCACCACCAAGCAAGGCATGCAGAACGTGCCGATCGACCCGGTGCTGATCAAGTCGGCCAAGCGCATCGACTGAATCCAGCGGCCTGTCCCGGCGGCGGCGCCTACCCGGCGCCCCGTCCGTTTTCTGAACAGGAGAGCCCGTACCACGGGCTGCAGCCCCCATGCTCTATCGTCGTTTTGAACAACTGATCGACATCTTCCGCGACGCCCCCAGCGCCACCCCGCCCAATCGGGTACTGCCCTTCTACCTCCACTACATCAAGCAAGTCTGGCCGAGCTTCGTCGCCTTGTTGGTGGTGGGCCTGTTCGTGGCCCTGATCGAGGTGTCGCTGTTCAGTTACCTGAGCACCATCATCGACCTGGCCCAAGGCACGCCCAACGCCCAGGTGTTCAGCGAGCACGGCCTGGAACTGGCGTGGATGGCCGTGGTGGCATTGCTGTTCCGGCCACTGATGGTGGGCCTGCACGACCTGCTGATGCACCAGACCATCAACCCCGGCATGACCAGCCTGATCCGCTGGCAGAACCACAGCTACGTGCTGCGCCAGAGCCTGAATTTCTTCCAGAACGACTTCGCCGGGCGCATCGCCCAGCGCATCATGCAGACCGGTTACTCGCTGCAGGATTCCTCGGTACAGGTGATCGACGCCCTGTGGCACGTGACCATCTACGCCATCGGCTCGCTGATCCTGTTCGCCGATGCCGACTGGCGCCTGATGATCCCCCTGCTCCTCTGGATCGCCGGCTTCATCGGCGCCATGCGCTTTTTTGTCCCGCGTATCCAGAAGCGCTCGGTGGACGCCTCCGACGCCCGTTCCAAGCTCATGGGCCGGATCGTCGACGGCTACACCAACATCACCACCCTGAAGCTCTTCGCCCACACCCATTTCGAACAGAGCTACGCCCGCGAAGCCATCGCCGAGCAGACCGAGAAAAGCCAGCTGGCAGGCCGGGTGGTCACCGCCATGGACGTGACCATCACCAGCCTCAACGGTCTGCTGATCGTCAGCACCACCGGCCTGGCCCTGTGGCTGTGGAGCCAGTCGCTGATCAGTGCCGGCGCCATCGCCCTGGCCACCGGCCTGGTGATCCGCATCGTCAACATGTCCGGCTGGATCATGTGGGTGATCAACGGCATCTTCGAAAACATCGGCATGGTCGAGGATGGCCTGAAGACCATCGCCCAGCCGCTGCAACTCACCGACCGCGAGCAAGCGCCGAAGCTTACGGTGAGCGAGGGCGGCGTGCGTTTCGAGCACGTTGAGTTCCACTATGGCCAGGCCAACAAGGTCATCAGCGACCTCAACCTGGACATCCGTCCCGGGGAGAAGATCGGCCTGATCGGCCCGTCCGGGGCCGGCAAGTCGACCCTGGTCAACCTGCTGCTGCGGCTCTATGACCTGCAGGGCGGGAAGATCCTGATCGACGGCCAGAACATCGCCGAAGTGAGCCAGGAAAGCCTGCGCGAACGCATCGGCATGATCACCCAGGACACCTCGCTGCTGCACCGCTCGATCCGTGACAACCTGCTCTACGGCCGGCCCGATGCCAGCGACGAGGAGCTCTGGGAAGCCGTGCGCAAGGCCCGCGCCGACGAGTTCATCCCGCAGTTGTCCGACGCCGAGGGCCGCACCGGCTTCGATGCCCACGTCGGCGAGCGCGGGGTCAAGCTGTCCGGTGGTCAGCGCCAGCGCATCGCCATTGCCCGGGTGCTGCTCAAGGACGCGCCGATCCTGATCATGGACGAGGCCACCTCGGCCCTGGACTCAGAAGTCGAAGCAGCGATCCAGGAAAGCCTGGAGACCCTGATGCAGGGCAAGACCGTGATTGCCATTGCCCACCGCCTCTCGACCATCGCCCGCATGGACCGCCTGGTGGTCCTTGAGCATGGTCGCATTGCCGAGACCGGCACCCACGCCGAACTGCTGGCCCATGGCGGGCTGTACGCACGACTGTGGCAGCACCAGACCGGGGGGTTCGTCGGCATCGACTGATCCGGCACCTGCCGTGCAGTTGTTGCCCAAGGCGGCGCCGGGGCCGAAAAACCCGGCGCTCCGGTCCTGCAGAGAAACCGCCAAGCGCCAGGGCAAGTCCTGCCGCCTCGATCACTGCCGGCGACAGTCACTAGCAAGCAGCGGTGCCAGCGAAATACCGCGATAAAAACGCCAGAGCTCCTGGTCCAGGGAGCCCTGGCGTTTTTTTTGCTGCCTCTGGAATTGCGCCAAAAGCCTGCTGTACTGAGCCTAGGTTCCGGGGCGGAATCTGTAGTTGACCCGAGGGATGCATAACCGCGGTATCGCGTTGATAGGTTGACCTATCAAGGACTCATCCATGTCTTTGTTCAAACGTTCTGTCACTGAGTTGCTCGGTACGTTCTGGCTGGTCTTGGGCGGTTGCGGCAGCGCCGTGCTCGCAGCGGCATTCCCCAACGTCGGCATCGGTTTGCTCGGAGTCGCCCTGGCGTTCGGCCTGACAGTGCTGACCATGGCCTTCGCCATCGGCCATATTTCCGGTTGCCACTTGAACCCCGCCGTGTCCGTGGGGCTGGTAGTGGGTGGACGCTTTCCAGCCAGGGAGCTGCCCGCCTATGTAGTCGCGCAAGTCCTCGGCGGAGTGATCGCCGCAGCCCTGCTGTACTTCATCGCCAGCGGCAAGCCCGGCTTCGAACTGGCTTCGGGGCTGGCCTCCAACGGCTATGGCGAACACTCCCCCGGCGGCTATTCGATGGCTGCGGGGTTTGTCTGTGAACTGGTGATGACCGGGATGTTCGTGGTGATCATTCTCGGCGCCACCGACAAGCGCGCCCCGGCAGGGCTGGCACCAATCGCCATCGGCCTGGCCCTGACCCTGATCCACCTGATCTCGATCCCGGTGACCAACACTTCGGTCAACCCGGCCCGCAGCACCGGCCCGGCGTTGATTGTCGGCGGCTGGGCCCTGCAGCAGCTGTGGATGTTCTGGCTGGCTCCGATCCTCGGCGCGGTGATCGGTGGCGTGGTCTATCGCTGGCTGGGCAAGGAAGACAGCTGAGAATCAGGCCTGCCGATAGGGCAAGGCGTTCTTCGCCTCTTCGGCATAGGCCTGGACGCCCGCTCGCTCCTGCTGCAGGAAATCCTTCACCGCGGCGTTCAACCCGGGGTGGCGCAGGTAGTGCCAGGACCGCGTGAGCACCGGTTCGAAGCCGCGGATCAGCTTGTGCTCGCCCTGGGCTCCTGCGTCAAAACGCTGCAGTCCCTGGGCGATCGCATACTCCATGCCCTGATAGAAGCAGGTCTCGAAATGCAGGCGGTCGAACTCCGCCAGACAGCCCCAATAACGACCATAGAAACTGTCTCCCCCCAACAGACTGAATGCCATCGCCACCGGCCGCCCGCCCTGCTTGGCCAGGACCACGCGAATCGCCTCGGGCATGCGTTCGGCCAGCAGGCTGAAGAAGGTTCGGGTCAGGTAGGGTGACTGGCGCCGCACCGCATAGGTATTGGCGTAGCAGGCGTAGACGAAATCCCACTGTGCCTCCTGCAGCTCATGGCCTTCGAACCACTGGAAATCAAAGCCCTGCCCCGCCACCTGCTCGCGCTCCTTGCGCATCTGCTTGCGCTTGCGCGAGCTCAAGGCGTCGAGGAAATCCTGAAAGTCCCGGTAGCCACGATTCTGCCAATGGAACTGGCAACCCAAGCGTTGCAACCACCCCGGTTGCTGCGCCAGGGCCTGGTCGCTGAAGTCATCGGTGAAGTTGATATGGGCGCTGGAAAGACCTTCGATTTCCAGGTAGCCAGGCAGGCTTTTCAGCAGTTCGAGCGCGTCCGCCTGAGTCGCCGCCAATACCCGCGCACCACTTACCGGACTGAAGGGCACCGCTGTCAGCAACTTGGGGTAATAGTCGATCCCGGCCCGCTCGCAAGCCTCTGCCCAACCGTGATCGAACACATATTCGCCATAGGAGTGCCACTTGCGGTAGCTGGGCAGGGCCGCCAGCAGACGGCCATCTTCCACGTGCAGCAGGTGCTCGGCCTGCCAGCCGGAGCGAGGGCCGAGGCTGCCGCTGTCTTCCAGGGCACTGAGAAAAGCGTGACGCACGAAGGGTTGCCCGTCCTTGAGCAAGCCATCCCATTGCACGGGATCGACGGCGGACAGACTGTTCAAGGATTGCAGCGGCATCGGGGTCCCCGGAATTCAGATCGAACAACCTGGCGAGTATCCTCCATCACCGGGCTCACCGAAACAGCCAGGCCCCTGCAACGCGGTCAACGCCCCAGATGCTCCGCCAGAAAGTCGATGAACACCCGCGACTTGCGTGGCAGGTGGGCAGTGTTGGGAAACAGCACATGCACCGGCTGCGTCGCCAGGCGGTACTCCGGCAGTACCCGCACCAGGCGCCCGTTGGCCAGGTCATCAAGGACCACCCATTCCGGCAGCACCGCCAGCCCCAGGCCGGCCACTGCCAGGGCGCGAATCGCCGTTGCCGAGTTCGACTCGTGCCCGGGGTTGACCCGTACCTCCACCTCGCCCCGGCGTGGATGACTGAACGTCCAGCTGGCTGGCCCCGCCAGATTGCTGTTGCCAATCCACGGCAGCTCGCCGAGGTCTTCGGGCTGAGCCGGAGTACCGCCCTCGAACACCCCCGGGCTGGCCACCAGGGTGATCGCATAATCTGCCAGCTTGCGGCCCTTGAACCCCGAGTCCGCCAGATGCCCGAGGCGGATTACCAGGTCGAGTTTTTCCGCCACCAGGTCATTCAACGACGAATTGAAGTGGTAACTCAGGCGCACCTCGGGGTAACGCGCAGTGAACAACGGCAGGATCGGCAAGATGAAGGTCTCCGCGTATTCCGCCGTGGAGCTGATGCGCAACTTGCCCGTTACGCGGTTGCGCCCGTGCAGCACATTGTCAAAAGCCGTGTCGATATTGGCGACAATCCCCTTGAATTCATCATAGAGATCCTGGCCGGTTTCAGTCAGCGCGACATGCCGCGTGGTACGGATCAGCAAGGTCGTCGCCAACGCGTGCTCCAGTGCCTTGATATGCAAGCTGGCCATGGCCTTGCTGATACCCAGATACTGCGCGGCGCGAGTGTAGGAGGCAAAATCCACCACCGCGAGAAAGGTCTGAACCCGGTGCAACTGGCCGTGCAAAGCCTCGCTCACTGTCAAATATCCTTAAACAATGAGTCAAGTATAGGCGCCTCGACAGCCACACCCCAAGCTCCCTAAGCTGCGCGCAAAAAGGGGGACGGCATGACCTATAGATACAAAGTGGCGGTGGTATTCCTCCTCGGGTTCTTTATCGACTGCGTGAACATCTTCATGTCGGCTGTGGCCATGCCCAGCATCGCTGCCCAGCTGCAGGTGTCCGGCGCCGCCGTGGCCTGGGTCGCCAATGCCTACATCCTCGGCCTGACCCTGGTGATTCCCATCAGCACCTGGCTGGCGGGACGTTTCGGCAATCGGCAAATCCTCTGCGCCTCGATGCTGCTGTTCAGCCTCGCAGCCTTGCTCTGCGGACTGGCCGATGGCTTCCTGTCATTGGTGTTCTGGCGACTGGTCCAGGGCATGGCCGGCGGCCTGCTGATTCCCTTGGGACAGGCGCTGACCTTCAACCTGTTCCAGGGCGCGCAACGGGCCAGGATCTCGACCCTGGTCATGGCGGTGGCGCTGCTGGCCCCGGCCCTGTCGCCGGCCCTAGGCGGGGCGATTGTCGACCACAGTTCGTGGCACTGGGTGTTCCTTGCCAGCCTGCCGCTGTCACTGCTGGCGGCATTGTTGTCCTGGTGCTGGATCAAGGCCGAACGCAACACGCCGCCGCCCCGCCCGGACCTGCGCGGCCTGCTGTTGCTGAGCGCGACCCTGGGCTCCCTGCTGCTGTGCATGTCGCTGTATGGCAGCGGTTATCCGCCGTACCAGGCCTTGCTGTGCCTGGCCACAGGCCTGTTGTTCGCCGTGCTGTACCGGCGTCACTGCCGAGGTTGCGAACAGCCCATCGTCGACCTGCAACTGCTGAAAAATCCCCGTCTCGGCCTGTCGGTCGGGATCTATTACGCGATTCCCGGGATCTTCACCGGGGTCAACCTGCTGAGCCTGTTCTTCCTCCAGGACAGCCTGCACCTGAGCGCCCAACACAGCGGCATGTTCATGCTGCTGTACGCGGCCGGCGCCCTGCTGGCGATGCTCGCCTGCGGCCGCTACTACAACCGCCTTGGCGCGGCGCGCCTGTTCGCCATCGCCCTGGTGCTGCACAGCCTGGGCATTGCCGCCTTGTGCGGGGTCGACTCGACGTCCGACCTGCCACTGATACTGCTCGCCTACACCTTGATGGGCCTGGGTGGTGGCGCCGGCGCCAATACTGCACAGACCACTGCCCTGCTGGACTTCGCAGGCACTGATACGCACAAGGCCAGCGTGATCTGGAACATCAACCGGCAGATGGCGTTCAGCCTCGGCGCGGCCTTGCTGTTGATGATCTACAACCTGCTGCTCAGATTCCTCGAAGTCATACCGGCCTATCACCTGAGCGTGCTCCTGGCCGCCCTGGCCGGACTGATGCCGCTCCTGAGCCTGAACCGACTCAACCCACCCAAGGACTCCCATGCCCCACTCGATCATTAAGCAGGCGCAGTACAGCGTGCACTGGATTCATCAACTGATTCACAGCGTCTTCACCAACCAGCAGGGGGACGGTGCGGCCTGCATCGAGCAATTGCTGCCGCTGTTCGCCGAGGATTTCCAGATGGTCACCACCGGCGGTGCGATGGTCGGCCGCAAGCAGGTCGAGCAGCTGTTTCGCAGCGCCCTGGGCAGCCGGGCCGGGTTGCAAATCCATCTCAGCGACCTGCATTGCGTGTGGCAGGAAGGCCGCAGCGCGGCCATCCGCTACAAGGAAACCCACAGCCAGGACCAGGTCGAAACCTCGCGCCTGTCCCTGGCGATCATCCGCGTGCAGGCCGACTCGGTGCAGTGGCTGTACCTGCATGAAACCGCCTGCCCCTGAAGCGCGCCAGGCCAAGCATCAGGCAAAAAAAACCCCGCCGGAGCGGGGTCAAAACAACAGGAGCTATAACGGATGAGAAAGAGCTCTAGCAGGGTTAAGCGACAGCCTTAGAACACATACTGCACACGGGCCACGAGGGCATCGCCGCTGTCATCGCCAACGCTGTTGGTGATTTTGTCGGTGTTGACCTTGATGTAGTTGGCGGAAACCTTGATCGCCTCGTTGGCGTACCAGTTGACCCCGATGGTGTTCATGGTGGCCTTGGCATCGCCGACGTCACGGGTAGCGGTGGCGGCTACGACGTTCTTGTCATCAACCTTGATGTTGTCGTAGCGGTAGAACACTTCCCAGGCGCCGAACTGCTTGTTCGTCGGCTTGATGGTGTCGAACTTGGCGCCGTCGAGTTTGTACACCCGCGCCTCGCCGGTCAGGGTGTAGGCCAGTTGGCCGTAGAAGCCGGTGGCCTTGACGTCCTTGTAGGCGTTGCTGTCGGCCTGCAGCTTGCGGGTCAGGTATTCCGCCTGGGCCGAGAACGGGCCGGTGGCGAAGGCGAATTCACCGCCGAACACCCGGTCGTTGTCGTAGGCGCCGACTGCGGTCTGGCTCGAAGCGTTGAGGCCGGCGCCGCCGCCGAAGGTGGCACGGTTGCCGTTGGTGCCGGCATCATTGCCGCCGTTGGTGGCGATACCACGAACGCCCAGGCGTGGACGGATCCGCGAGTCGAAAGCGGTGTCGCTGACGTCACGGCTGGCGAAGTCCAGGCCGAAGTGCAGGACGTTGCCGGTTTCGTGCATCGGGGCGAACACGGCACGGGCGTTGAACTGCTTGACGCTGTCGCCGTCCTTGTCGTTGATGTCCTTGGCCGCCACGCTGCCGGACAGGTAGGCCATGTCGGCGACTACCGAGCTGACTTGCAGGCCCATGCCGTTCTCGTGGGAGTTGATCCAGTCAGCCAACTCGTAGGCGGCGTTACGCTCCATGGAGGTGACCCACTTGGAGCTGGTGGCTTTCTCCAGACCGAAGTCTTCGTCGAAGCGACCGGCGCGGATGGTCACCGGCTTGAAGCCAACGTAGGAAATCGACGCCTCGTCGAAGTAACCGTCATCGGCGGTCCCCGAGTTGTGAGAGAAGTCGTAGTTGATCTGGTATTTCCAATCCTTGTAGGCGGTACCGCCCAATTCCAGATAGGCACGGCGGAAGTAGGCGCCGTCGCCGCTGTCACCATTCTTGGTGTAGAACCCGTCGAAGCGGCCATAGTCGGCTTGCAGACGACCGCCCAGCTTGAAGCTGAACGCGGAGTCGGTGGTAGCAACCTCAAGGCCGCCCTTGGTCTTGACTACGATATCGGCGCCGTCAGTGGTGACGGTGCCAGCGAAAGCCTGGGCGGTTACTGCCAGGGCCAGGGCGCTGGCGGCAAAACCGGCGAAGTGCTTACGGATCATCGAAGAGTTCCCCTAATTGGTGGTCTGTAGCGTTGGAAAACACGCGGGGTTGGCCCGCTGGTGTTGGGTGGGAATCTTGGCGACGGGTTATTTCAGCTGGATTGCTGCCAGATAAATATTTGATTACAGGGGAACTTTTTTACTTCGAAAAGAAATAAGGCAAAACGCCCGTATTAGAGCCATCGCAGAGGTTTTTGCAGGGGAAAACCGGGACGATCAGCAGCTGTCACCTTCGATCGGATGACATTTTCGTGGCGGCTGACAGCCTGTCCTGCAACCACTGGCGAAGGCCGTGCGAATACCAGGACGAACACAGAATGGGCAGATGCGGGTGGATCCGGGAGGGGTTGCCTTGCAAGGCAGATACCGAGGCGGGTGCGCTGACGGCACCCACGTTCCAGCGCAATCAGAGGTCGCGTTTTTTCTCGGCAGCCAAGCGCTCGGCCAACTCGTCAAGACCTTCCAGAGGCGGCTCGGGAAGCACGCGCAAGGTGGCCTGGAGCAGGCGCATCTGGCGAATGAAACGTCGGCAGTTGGGGCAGAACAGCAAGTGATGACGCACCATCAAGCGTTCACGAAAGCTCAGTTGGCCATCGAGATAATCGCTTGAACGTGCCACTTGTTCCTTACAGGTCAGCATTGGCCGGTTTCCTCAAAATGCTCCACGGTGGCAAAGACCTTCAAGCGCGCCCGGTGCAGCAGCACCCGAACATTGGAGAGCGTGAGCCCCAAAAGATTACAGATTTCCTCCAGCTCCAGGCCCTGACGTTCGCGCAGCAGCAACACACTGCTTTGCAGTTCCGAAAGGCTGAGCAGGGTGTGCTCCAGGCAGTCGCGCAATTCCGCCTCGGTCAGCAAGGCTTCAGGAGTGTCTTCGTGCCAGGCAAAAGGCGCCACCAGCCAATGGCCATCGCTGGATGAAAAGCGCTCGTCGCCGACCGTACCGTGGGGCGCGGGCAAATCATCGAGCAACACTTCCCGGCGGTTCTGCTTGTAGCGGTTCTTGGCCGCATTGGCAGTGATGGTCAGCAACCAGGTCTTGAGACTGGAACGTCCCTGGAAACCTGAGAGATTGCGCACCACCGAGAGCCAGGCATCCTGTACCACCTCATCGGCGTTACGGCTGCCGACAATTGCATAAGCCACCGCGCGCATGGCGCTCTGGTAGGTACTGACCAGTTCCTTGTAGGCCTTTTGTTCGCCCGCCAAAAGGCGTTCTAGCAGTTGCGTATCATCAGCAGCGGCCATTCATGCCTCGTTCATCATGCGGGTTTGAGTGGGGTGTGACGCGCCGAAAGCCCGCGACGCCACACCCCGACCAGCGTAGATCAACGCTTGCGCAGAAGGACGCTGCCGATCGAATAACCCGCGCCGAAGGAGCTGAGTACTGCCAGGGCACCGCTGGCCAGGTCATCCTGGTACTTGTGGAAGGCAATCACCGAGCCCGCCGAGCTGGTATTGGCATACGTGTCGAGAATCACCGGCGCCTCCTCCACCGAGGCTTCGCGGCCCAGGAGCTTCTTGACGATCAGGTGGTTCATGCTGAGGTTGGCCTGGTGCAGCCAGAAGCGTTTCACGTCACTGACGTTGAGCTGGTTTTGTTCCAGGTGAGCGGCGATCAGTTCCGCCACCATCGGGCATACATCGCGGAAGACTTTGCGGCCCTCCTGGACGAACAGCTTGTCGGGGGCGCCGACACCCTCTTGCGCCGCGCGGTTGAGGAAGCCAAAGTTGTTGCGGATGTTGTTGGAGAATTTGGTCAGCAGCTTGGTGCTGACAATCTCGAACTGGTGCTTGGATGTGGCCAGGTCGGCACGCTCGATAATCACCGCGGTGGCCGCGTCGCCGAAGATGAAGTGGCTGTCGCGGTCACGGAAGTTCAGGTGCCCGGTGCAGACTTCCGGATTGACCATGAGGATCGCCCGGGCCTGGCCCAATTGCACGCTGTTGCAGGCAGCCTGGATGCCGAAGGTCGCCGAGGAACAGGCCACGTTCATGTCAAAACCGAAGCCCTGGATCCCGAGGGCTTCCTGGACTTCGATGGCGATCGCCGGGTAGGCGCGCTGCAGGTTGGAGCAGGCGACGATTACTCCGTCGATGTCGGCGGCGGTCTTGCCGGCCCGTTGCAGGGCCTGTTCGGCGGCGGCGACAGCCATCTGGCAGAGCACCGACCACTCGTCATTGGAGCGCTCCGGCAGGCGCGGGGCCATGCGTTGCGGGTCGAGGATGCCCTCCTTGTCCATGACGAAGCGGCTTTTGATACCCGAAGCTTTCTCGATGAACGCGGCGTTGGATTCCGTCAGCGCCTGTACTTCACCACGCTCGATGGCCGCGGCATTGTCGCGGTTGAACTGGTGGACGTAGGCATTGAAAGATTCCACCAGCTCTTCGTTGGAGATGCTGTTGGCCGGGGTAAACAGGCCGGTGCCGCTGATGACGACGTTATGCACGGTCGTTCCTCTAGTGTGTTGAGGCAAAAGGTATTGGCACCCTCGTGCCAAACCGTAAAGGGACGGTCCCGCTGGTGGGACCCTCCCTGGCATCGCTTTATTCCGATCCGCCCGGGCTGCCTGTGGTGCAGATAACCGGGGCCGGCATTTATGACGGCGGAGTTTGCCATAACCTCCGAAATTTCGCCGCAACTGCAAGATCGACGGAGTTGACTTGCTAGGAGCCGGCTTGCCGGCGAACCGGGCCTTGAGCCTTGCATTGCCCTTGATGGCGCCTTCGCTGGCAAGCCAGCTCCTACGGGGGTGTTGGCTCAGGCGTCGACCTGGCTCCATTGCTTGCTCAGGCGCTTGTCGGAGATCGGCACCTTGGTCCCCAGTTGCTGGGCAAACAACGACACTCGATATTCCTCCAGCCACCAGCGGTACAGCTCCAGCTGCGGATCGCGCTTGCCCTCCTGGGCATGTTTCTGGGCGCGAGCCTGGTACTGGTTCCAGAGATTTGTCAGCTCGCTGCTCCAGACCCGGTCCTTCTGCACCTGGCTACCGAGTTTTTCGAAGCGCTGCTCCACCGCCTTGAGGTAGCGCGGCAGTTCCTTGAGCCACAGGGCCGGGGTTTCGCGGACGAAGCCCGGGTACACCAGATGACTGAGCTGGGACTTGATGTCGTTGAGCGCCACCGCCTGGGCCAGGTCGATCTTGCCCTTGAAGCGCTTTTGCAGACCGTGCCAGAGCTTGAGGATTTCCAGGGTCAGGCGCGCCAGGCGCTCGGCGTGCTCGGTCCAGGCACCGCGTTTGCGCTCGGCCAGGGAAGCCAGCCCGGCGCCGTCCCGGGGCAAGGTGGCCTCGCCTTCGAGAATGCAACTGTCGAGGCTGGCCAGGAGAATGTCTTCCACCAGCGCATCGACCCGGCCCAATTCGCGGTACAGCAGGCCCAGTTCGGTGAGCCCCGGCAATTTGCCACGGAGGAATTTGGCCGGCTCGGCCAACTGCTGCAGCAGCAGGCGCTGCAACGCCCGGCGATGTTGGAACTCGGCTTCGGCGGCAGTCGAGAAACGCCCCTCCTTGACCGTCCCCGCCTCTTCCACCAGCGCCGGATACACCGTCATCGACAGCCCGGCGATCTTCTGCTGGGTCTTTTCTGCTACCGCAGCAAACACCTTGGCTTCCACCGGCTGCTGGCTCTTGGCGGTCTGCGGCACCGCCAGAGCAGCCTGGCTGGCTTCGGCAAAACGCGCGGTCAGCTCGGCCAGGTCACGGCCCTCGCCGAGGAACTTGCCCTGGGCGTCGACGATTTCCAGGTTCATCCGCAGATGGCTTTCCACCTGCTGCTCGGCTTCGCTCCAGGCTTCATCGCTGACCCGCGCGCCGGTCATGCGCAGCAGTTCGCGGCCCAGGGCCTGGGGCAATGAGCCCTCGGCAAAGGTCATGCGCTGCAGGGCGGCCTTGACGAAGTCCGGCACCGGTACGAAGTTCTTGCGCAAGGCCTTGGGCAGGTTGCGCACCAGGGCAATGCACTTGGCCTCGATCAGCCCCGGCACCAGCCATTCCAGGCGTTCGGCGGGCAGCGCCGGCAGCAGCGGCGCCGGCACCCGCAGGGTCACGCCGTCCCGAGGATGGTTGGGTTCGAAGTGATAACTCAGGGCCAGTTCCAGGTCGCCGATGTGCAGGGTATCCGGATACTGCTTGGCGGTGACTTCACTGGCTTCGCGGGCCAGCACGTCTTCCTCGCGCATGATCAGCAGTTGCGGGTCCTTCTGGCTGTGGACCCGGTACCAGCTGTCGAAGGTCGCCGTCTGGTGGATCTCCGCTGGCAGGCGCTCATCATAGAAGGCGAACAGGGTTTCCTCGTCCGCCAGGATATCCCGGCGCCGAGCCTTGGCTTCCAGGGTATCGAGTTGCTCCAGCAACTGCGTGTTGGCGGTCAGGCACTTGGCCTTGGACTGGATTTCGCCGCGCACCAGCGCCTCGCGGATAAACAGCTCGCGGGACACCACCGGGTCCACCGGACCGTAGTGCACCGGCCGGCGGCCGACCACGATCAGGCCGAACAGGGTGATCTGCTCGTAGGCCACCACCTGGCCGCGCTTCTTCTCCCAATGGGGTTCGAAGTGGTTCTTCTTGATCAGGTGCCCGGCCAGGGGCTCGATCCAGTCCGGCTCGATCTTGGCCACCATGCGCGCATACAGCTTGGTGGTTTCCACCAGCTCGGCGGTCATCAGCCACTGCGGGCGTTTCTTGCCCAGGCCCGAGGAGGGGTGAATCCAGAAGCGCCGCTGGCGGGCGCCAAGGTAGTCGCCGTCTTCGGTCTTCTGGCCAATCTGGCTCAGCAGGCCAACCAATACCGCCTTGTGCAGTTTTGGATAGTCCGCCGGTTCCTTGTTCAGGCTCAACTGCAGGTCGCGACAGATCAGGCTCAGTTGGCGGTGGGAATCACGCCATTCGCGCAGGCGCAGGTAATTGAGGAAGTTCTTGCGGCACCAGTTGCGCAGCGGGCTGGCAGTCAGCGCCTGGCGCTGCTCTTCGAAACCGCGCCACAGATTGACCAGGCCGGCGAAATCCGAGTCCACGTCCTTCCATTGCGCGTGGGCCTGATCGGCCGCTTGCTGACGCTCTGGCGGACGCTCGCGAGGGTCCTGGATCGACATCGCACTGGCCACGATCAGCACTTCCTGGAGGCTGCCGAGTTTCGCCGCTTCCAGCAACATGCGGCCCATGCGCGGGTCCACCGGCAGTCGCGCCAGCTGCCGGCCCAACGGGGTCAGCTGGCTGTTGCGGTCCACCGCCGAGAGTTCTTGCAGCAGGTTGAAACCGTCGCTGATGGCCTTGCCATCCGGCGGTTCGATAAAAGGGAATGCGGTGATTTCACCGAGGCGCAGATGGAGCATCTGCAAGATCACCGCCGCCAGGTTGGTGCGCAGGATCTCCGGGTCGGTGAACTCCGGCCGGCCGAGGAAATCCTCCTCGCTGTACAGGCGTATGCAGATGCCCGGCTCGACCCGGCCGCAACGGCCTTTGCGCTGGTTGGCACTGGCCTGGGAAATCGCTTCGATGGGCAGGCGCTGGACCTTGGCCCGATAGCTGTAGCGACTGATGCGCGCGGTGCCGCTGTCGATCACGTAGCGGATGCCCGGCACCGTCAGCGAGGTTTCCGCAACGTTGGTCGCCAGCACCACGCGCCGCCCCGGATGGGACTGGAAGATCCGCTGCTGTTCCGCTGGCGATAGCCGCGCGTACAACGGCAGGATCTCGGTGTGCTTGAGCTGGGCCTTGCGCAGCATCTCCGCGGCGTCGCGAATCTCCCGCTCGCCGGGCAGGAACACCAGCACATCCCCAGGACTGCGGCGTTCGCTGCGTTCGTAGGCGGCGATTTCATCCAGGGTGGCGAGAATCGCCTGGTCCACCGTCAAGTCATCCTCGACCCGATTGCCCTCCTCGTCCTGCTCCAGGGTCAGCGGTCGGTACCAGGTGTCCACCGGGAAGGTACGGCCCGAGACTTCGACAATCGGCGCATCGTCGAAGTGCTTGGAGAAGCGCTCCAGGTCGATGGTCGCCGAGGTGATGATGACTTTGAGATCCGGGCGCCGTGGCAGCAGGGTCTTCAGGTAGCCGAGGAGGAAGTCGATGTTGAGGCTGCGCTCGTGGGCCTCGTCGACGATGATCGTGTCATAGCGTTCCAGGTAGCGGTCGTTCTGGGTTTCCGCCAACAGGATGCCGTCGGTCATCAGTTTGATCAGGGTGCTGGAATCGCTCTGATCCTCGAAGCGCACCTGATACCCCACCAAGGCCCCCAGTGGCGTGGCAAGCTCTTCGGCGACCCGGCTGGCAACGCTGCGGGCGGCGATCCGCCGCGGCTGGGTATGGCCGATCAGCCCGTGCTGGCCGCGACCGATTTCCAGGCAGATCTTCGGCAGCTGGGTGGTTTTACCCGAGCCGGTTTCACCGGCGATGATCAGCACCTGATGCTTGAGCAGCGCCTCCTTGATCTCGTCGCGCTTGGCGGCAATCGGCAGGCTGTCGTCGTAGCGAATCCGCGGCACGCTGTCACGCCGTGCCGTCACCAGATTGCAGGATGCCTGCAGCCGTTCCAGCCACTGGGCGAGCTTGTCCTCGTCGGGCTTCTTACGCAGTTCGAGCAACTGCCGACGCAACCGGTGACGGTCGGCGAGCATGGCTTGATCGAGGTTTTTCAACAGCTGGTCAATTGCAGGCGATTCGGAAGTCATCAGGTACGCAAAAGTCGTCATATGTAGGCAGGGCGCGATTGTCGCAGAAAAGCGCAGGTAATACGTAGGAGCCGGCTTGCCGGCGAAAGGGCCCGTGAGGATGCCTTCGCCGGCAAGCCGGCTCCTACACTTTCATTCGTCTTCCAGGCCCTTGCGCCGGTAAGGGAAGACGTCGATCACCTTGCCGGCACGAATGGCCTCTTGCAGGCTCTTCCAATAGTCGGCGTTGTACAGCTCGCCGTGGAGCTGGTCGAACAGCCTGCGCTGCCCGGCGTCGGCAAACAGGAACGGGGGAAACTCCTCGGGGAATACGTCGTGGGGGCCAATGGAGTACCAGGGCTCGGAGGCCATTTCGTCTTCAGGGGTGCGCGGCGCCGGGATGTGACGGAAGTTGGCTTCGGTGAGAAAGCAAATCTCGTCGTAGTCGTAGAACACCACCCGCCCATGCCGGGTGACACCAAAGTTCTTCAGCAGCATGTCACCGGGAAAGATGTTGGCCGCCGCCAGTTGCTTGATCGCCAGGCCGTAATCCTCCAGCGCCTCGCGCACCTGGGCCTCGTTGGCGTGCTCCAGATAAAGATTGAGCGGGGTCATCCGTCGCTCGGTCCAGCAGTGGCGGATCAGCACCGTTTCACCCTCCACCGACACCGTGGACGCCGCCACCTCCAGCAGCTCCTCAAGGCAGGCCGGTTCGAATTTGCTCAGGGGGAAACGGAAGTCGGCGAACTCTTGGGTGTCGGCCATGCGCCCGACCCGGTCGACGCTTTTCACCAGCCGGTACTTTTCGATCACCGTGGCTCGGTCGACATTCTTGGACGGCGAGAACCGGTCCTTGATGATCTTGAACACGGTGTTGAAGCCCGGCAGGGTGAACACGCTCATGACCATGCCACGGACCCCGGGGGCCATGATGAAACGGTCATCGGTGCTGGCCAGGTGATTGATCAGGGCCCGGTAGAATTCCGACTTGCCGTGCTTGTAGAAACCAATGGAGGTGTACAGCTCGGCGATGTGCTTGCCCGGCAGGATGCGCTTGAGAAAGCCGATGAACTCCGCCGGCACCGGCACGTCCACCATGAAGTACGAGCGGGTGAAGGAGAAGATGATCGAAACATCCGCCTCGTCGGTGATCAGCGCATCGATCTGGATGCCCCGGCCCTCACGGTGCAGCAGCGGGATCACCAGCGGCCATTGTTCTTCATGGGTAAAGATGCGCCCCACCAGGTAGGCGCCCTTGTTGCGATAGAGCACCGAGGAAAACAGTTCCAGGGTCAGTTCCGGGTCCTTGCACACCCAGTCCGGCAGGCTTTCCCGCAGCTGCGCCACCAGGCGTCGCAGGTCTCCCGGCAGGTCGGCGTAGTCCTCGCTGAAGCGGTAGTCGGCGAACACCTGCGCCAGCACCCCGGAAAGATCGCCCTGGGGTTTGTAAGTGCGGGTCTGCGCAGCCCGGGCCCGACGCAGGCTGGGCCGGGTGGTGTGGATGAACATGCAGCCGTCGCTGATCAGGTCATGGCTGAACAGCCCACAGAAGATCGAGTTGTACCAGGTCTCGGAGAGTTCATCGTCGAAGCGCAGGTCGATCAGGCTGATGTAGGCACTTTTCACCAACGGCCACTGGCTCACGTCCATCAGCGAGTCTTCACTGAAGGCCTGATGCAGCCGGGCCACGGTTTCCCCGACCTTTTCCTCATACAGGTTGATCCGCGCCGCCGAGGCCGTCTGCGCCTCTTGCCACTGCGCGCCCTCGAAACGTCGCCGGGCGCCGTCGGTGATCTGGCGAAAGTGTTCGCGGTAGTCGTCGAAGCCCTCAAGGATCATTCGAGCGATATCGGCGGCGGGCCATGACTGCGACATAAGGAGACCTCTGCGGGAATTTGCGATGCCAGAGCTTAGCCAGTGAAACGGCTTCAGGAGAAGCGTATTTTTGTGATCAGGCGCAAGCCGAAAAATGACCCGGCAGTCGCCCCGCCGGCCATCCTGTCGAGCCCAGGCCGCCTGATCCGTCTACGCGCCTGCGCCACAACCCTGCCGCCCGGCCCCCACCGGCAGCTCACTGGCCGGACAATTGAACGCAACAATCGGGGTGCAGGCTTCTTTACCTTATGCGGCAATAGCATTTGCCACATTCACCCGTGCTGGGCAAGATTCGCGCCCTTCCCCCCTGAGGATCCTTCCGTGAGACTTGTCGATCTCCTGCGCCTGCTGTCATTGGCCGCCATCTGGGGCGCGAGCTTTCTGTTCATGCGCATCATTGCCCCGGTGCTGGGTACAGTGCCCACGGCATTTTTCCGGGTGTCGATTGCCGCCACCGGGCTGCTGGTGATGCTGGTATTGATGCGCGTGAGCTGGAACTTTCATGGCAAGTTCAAGACCGTACTGCTACTGGGGGTGATCAACTCAGGCATTCCGGCCACCATGTACTCGGTGGCGGCCCAAGTGCTGCCTGCCGGCTACTCGGCAATCTTCAACGCCACCACGCCATTGATGGGGGTATTGATCGGCGGGCTGTTCTTCCATGAACGCCTGAGCCCGAGCAAGATCGCCGGAGTCTGCCTGGGGCTGTTCGGCGTCGGCATCCTCACTCGCGCGGGCCCCGTGGCCTTTGATCATGATCTGCTGCTGGGCGCCCTGTCCTGCCTGATGGCCACCACCTGCTACGGCTTTGCCGGGTTCCTCGCCCGGCGCTGGCTGGATCAGGCCGGCGGCCTGGACAGTCGCCTGTCCGCCCTGGGCAGCATGCTGGGGGCAACCCTGTTGCTGTTGCCCTTGTTCGCCTACAACGCCATCAGCCAGCCACCGGCCAGTTGGGGGGGCTGGAGCGTGTGGCTGTCGTTGCTGGGATTGGGCCTGGGCTGCACAGCGTTTGCCTATGTGCTGTATTTCCGTCTGCTCAGCGCCATCGGGCCGGTGCGTTCGATGACCGTGACCTTCATGATTCCGCCATTCGGCGTGCTGTGGGGGGCCTTGTTGCTGGATGAACCGCTGTCCATGGCGCACCTGTATGGCGGTGCGCTGATTGCCGTCGCCCTGTGGCTGGTGCTGCGGCCAACGGCGAAAACAGCGGCCTGATCACCCCGCGGCGTCGAACTCAGTCGCCAGCGATGCAGCCCTGCATGAACTCCGCGCCCAAGGAGCATGCGCTGACTCGAGGCTACATGCAGGCAACGGACTCAGGGAACGCTCAGGGTGATCAGGTAGGTACCAGAGGTCACGGTCTTCCCGGCCTGGTCGACAAACGCATAGTGCTGGTCGTAATAGCGACCCTGGGGACCGCTGTCGGCCAGGAGTTTGACCTTGACGGCGGAACGATCCAGCCCGCTGACACTGGCCACCGGGCCGACGCGTTTCACATCGATCGTTCCCCCGCGAGAGCCCTGAGGACACTTGCGCAAATTCAAGCCGGTGCTGGCGGCGCTAGAGTCGCAGTTGCCTTCTACAATGCTGCCGGTAAAACGGATGATGCCGTGTCCCACGGGAGTAGCGGCAAAGCAGCTGCTCGATATTCCCAAGAGCAACCCGAAAGCTGTTGAAGCGAACACTACGTTCATCCTGACTCTCCTTTGTATAAGGACTATGTCGTCAGTCTAGGTACCGGCTTTAATTTTTAAGAATTACCTGATGGACCATTTCGGAATACCCACAGAAAAGTCCAATCGGCTGGTTATCAAAAACACCTTGAGGGCTCACTTCAGTCACTCTTTTGTGCTCAAGCTCAAGGGCATGAAAGCGCCATTCATTCAGCGGCCGGGTCTCTTTTCGACGATGATGCCATATGGCCACCATTGGTACTCATAGTCGACCATTCGCACCTTCAATGCAATCAATAATCGACCAGGCATTGCACCTGGTCGGTGTTGCCAGCAGCGACCTGGAGGGCCGCCGCTCTAGCCGATCAAGCGCTCTTACGGAACACGAACACCAGCCCGACAATGATCAGGCCCATGCCGATCAGGCTCAGCAGCGCCAGCCGATTACCGAAAAAGGCGTAGTCCATCAGCGCCGTCACCGCCGGCACCAGGTAGAACAGGCTGGTGACATTCACCAGGTTGCCCTGGGCAATCAGCCGGTACAGCAACAACGTGGCCAGCACCGATACCACCAGCCCCATCCACAGCACCGGAATCACCAAGCCGGCACTGTGCTCGAAATGAAACGGCTGGAACGGGACGAACAGCGCACACAGCATCAGCCCCGCCAGGTATTGCACCGGCAGGGTGCCCAGTGGATTGTCGGTGATGCGCTTCTGCATGATCGAGCCGGCGGTCATGCTCACCAGCGCCAGCAGGCCGCAGAGCATGCCGGAGATGGAGATTCCCGCCAGGCCGATACCCTGGTAGACCACCATGATCAGCCCGGCAAGCCCCAGGCTCAGGCCGAACACACGGCTCCAGGAACGCTGGCGCTCCATCAGTACCACCGTGAGGATCGGCTGCACGCCCATGATGGTGGCCATGACGCCAGGGGTGACTTTCAGGTCCAGGGCCAGGAGGTAGAAGATCTGATAGGCCCCCAGCAGCACCAATCCCGTGGCCACGGCAAAACCCATGGCCCGGCGGCCCTTGGGCAGCCTGAGCTTGAGCAAGGGCATCAGCAGCACCAGCCCGATCAGGGCGATGACAAAGCGCAACAGCAAAAAGGCAAAGGGCGAAGCGTGGGCCAGACCCCATTTGGAGAAGATCGCGCCACTGCTCCAGAGCAGAACGAACAGGCTCGTGGAAGCCGCCGCCAGCGCGGATTTTTTGGAAATGAGCAACATGAAGACCACCTGTAGTCAGGCAACAAGCCAATTCAGCCAAGGCTGAAGTTCAGTAGTGTTTTTTCAGGCGGGCACAGGCAACAGCAACGGTTGCTGATCAGCCCGAGAAGCCAACGCCTGGCGGTGATACGACTGCGTACACCGGCGTGCTACTGAGAGGTGGGGGGTACTGACCGATCTGCGCAGGCTGCTGATTCCCGCACGGCACGACGCCAGCGTTGAACGCTGAAACCATTGCCGCGTTGAGAGGGGAACCTGTCATGTGCTGATCTTTAGCGAGGAGAGAAAAACGCTGATTCAGGGCAATCACCGAGCGCCGAATATAACCAGCGCCCGATACCCACTGCAAGATTTATCCGAACAGCCACTTCCACAAAACCACCAGCACCACCACCGCCAGGACCGGGCGCAGGATGCGGTACAACTTGGGATTGCGGCGCTTCCACTGCTTGACCACGCCACTGAAGCTGTCGCTGAAGCGCTTGCTCCAGGCGTAGGCCTGGTTGATCCCGCCGACGCGCTCGTCATCCAGGTTCTGCGGCGCCGTGGCGCGGCCCAGTTGGGCGCTGACCCAGCGGTTGATGCGGGTCATCAGGCGACTGCTCAGCGGTCGCTCGATATCGCAGAAAAGGATTACCCGGGTGGTCTCGGTTTCGTTCTTCACCCAGTGCACGTAGGTTTCATCGAACATCACGTCTTCACCGTCGCGCCAGGCGTATTCCTCGCCGTCGACAAAGATCCGGCAGTTGTCGGAATTGGGGGTCGACAGGCCCAGGTGATAACGCAGGGAGCCGGCAAAGGGATCGCGGTGCGGGTTCAGGTGGCTGCCACCGGGCAGCAAGGCAAACATCGCGCCCTTGACGTTGGGAATCGCGCTGACCAGCTCGACGGTCTTCGGGCACAGGGCCTCGGCCGACGGCAGCGGCTTGTCGTACCACTTGAGGTAAAAGCGCTTCCAGCCCTTCTTGAAGAACGAACCAAAACCGGCGTCGTTGTTCTTCTCGGCCGCGCGGATGTACCCCTCGTCGAACAGGTGCATGGCCTCATCGCGGATCACTTCCCAGTTGTCCCGCAGCACGTCCAGTTCAGGAAACTTGCTGCGGTCCAGGTAAGGCTTGGAGGGCACCCCGGAAAACAGATACATCAACGCGTTATAGGGAGCGAACAGCGCCGAATGGTTGACGAACTGGCGCAGTACCGGCAGACGCGCCTTACCGCGCAGATGCACGTACAGGATGCTGCCGACGAACAGCGACAACACCGCGAACTTGGCGGCAAAGGAAAAGCTCATGCAACAACTCCTTGGAAATAGGCACCTGTGGGGAGTGCTCACCCGACCTGGCAGCCGGCAATGATAAACACTCCTGGGCCCTGGAAAAACCCGCACAACCCAACATTCAGCATTAACGGCCGTGCAATAAAGGCGTTAAGTAGCATAAGCCGCAGAAAGATCGACTGATGTGGATCAGCCATTCGCCGCCAAGCCGGCTAAGGCGAATGGCCATCCTTTCCTTACTGCTGGTTTTCCTGCTCGGTGAACAGATCGCTGAACAACATGCTCGACAGGTAGCGCTCACCGGAATCCGGCAGGATCACCACGATGGTCTTGCCCTGCATCTCCGGGGTTTCCGCCAAGCGCACTGCCACCGCCATTGCCGCGCCACAGGAAATCCCGCAGAGGATGCCCTCTTCCTGCATCAACCGCAGGGCCATGGACTTGGACTCCTCATCGGTCACCAACTCAACCCGGTCGACCATTTCCAGGTCCAGGTTGTTGGGCACGAAACCCGCGCCGATGCCCTGGATTTTGTGGGGGCTGGGCTTGATTTCTTCGCCGGCGAGCTTCTGGGTGATCACCGGTGAAGTGCTGGGCTCCACCGCCACCGACAGGATCGGCTTGCCCTGGGTCTTCTTGATGTAGCGCGACACGCCGCTGATAGTGCCGCCGGTGCCAACCCCAGCCACCAGCACGTCCACCGCGCCGTCGGTATCGTTCCAGATTTCCGGGCCAGTGGTCTTTTCATGGATCGCCGGGTTGGCCGGGTTATCGAACTGCTGCGGCATGAAGTACTGGGCAGGGTCGCTGGCGAGAATCTCCGCGGCCTTTTCAATCGCGCCCTTCATGCCCTTGGCCGGCTCGGTCAGCACCAGCTCGGCACCGAGGGCCTTGAGCACCTTGCGCCGCTCGATGCTCATGGACGCCGGCATGGTCAGCATCAGCTTGTAGCCACGGGCCGCAGCGACGAACGCCAGGCCAATCCCGGTGTTGCCCGAGGTGGGCTCGACAATGGTCATGCCCGGCTTGAGCCGACCCGTGCTTTCAGCGTCCCAGATCATGCTCGCGCCGATCCGGCATTTCACCGAATAGCCCGGGTTGCGACCTTCGATCTTGGCCAGGATGGTCACCCCGCGCGGGGCGATGCGGTTGATCTGCACCAACGGTGTGTTTCCGATGGAATGGGCATTGTCAGCAAAAATCCGGCTCATGGCTGGGTCCTTATGCAGCAGTGAAGAAGTCCTCAAGGGTATGCCTGGCGCCCATGAGCGTCCAGTCGCACCGAACCTCGCTGACGACACGCAGTCAGTGCCTATGGCAAGTTCGACTTCCATGCCGGCCAGCGCAATGTGGTGATCGAGGCCCGGGCCGAAAAGGGCCAGTTGCACAGCTACATCAAGCCGCTGCTGGGGGATGTGCAAGTCTTCAACGGGCAGCAGGACGTGGAGATCCGCAACCAGAGCATTTTCCGTTCGGTGTGGGAGCCCAGGGTAGGGGCCGGCGAACCTTGCTGAAGAACCCGGCAAGAACCAGTTCGCTACCCGGGTCGAACTCAATGGCAACCTTCACCGGCAAGATAGCAGCGCGTTCTCTGCGCTTTTGCAGATTTTGCGCAATGGATTCATCCAGGCCTTCAATCCCGGATATGAGCAACCCAAGCCTTCGACTGACTGAGTCACCCCGTGACGCCTCATTCAGAGACTGAATGGGGCGTCTACGTTCACAGTCGACCGGGCGCCGCGTTATAGTCGGCCATCGCGTTTATTCATTCGACCTGCCCCGGGCAGCTCGCCGTCACCGTTTCGAGGAATTGCAGATGAAGTTCGAAGGCACCAGCGCATACGTCGCCACTGATGACCTGAAGCTGGCAGTCAATGCCGCCATCACCCTGGAGCGGCCACTGCTGGTCAAGGGCGAACCCGGCACCGGCAAGACCATGCTCGCCGAGCAACTGGCCGAGTCCTTCGGGGTCAAGCTGATCACCTGGCACATCAAGTCCACCACCAAGGCCCACCAGGGGCTCTACGAGTACGACGCGGTCAGCCGCCTACGGGACTCGCAGCTGGGCGTGGACAAGGTCCACGACATCCGCAACTACCTGAAGAAGGGCAAGCTGTGGGAGGCCTTCGAGTCCGAGGAGCGGGTGATCCTGCTGATCGACGAGATCGACAAGGCCGACATCGAGTTCCCCAACGACTTGCTGCAGGAACTCGACAAGATGGAGTTCTACGTCTACGAGATCGACGAGACCATCAAGGCCAAGCAGCGGCCGATCATCATCATTACCTCCAACAACGAGAAAGAGCTGCCGGACGCTTTCCTGCGCCGCTGCTTCTTCCACTACATCGCCTTTCCCGACCGCACCACCCTGCAGAAGATCGTCGACGTGCACTACCCGGACATCAAGAAGGACCTGGTCAGCGAAGCCCTGGACGTGTTCTTCGATGTGCGCAAGGTGCCGGGCCTGAAGAAGAAGCCCTCGACCTCGGAACTGGTGGACTGGCTCAAGCTGCTGATGGCCGACAACATCGGCGAAGCGGTGCTGCGCGAGCGCGATCCGACCAAGGCCATCCCGCCCCTGGCCGGTGCCCTGGTGAAGAACGAGCAGGACGTACAGCTGCTCGAACGCCTGGCATTCATGAGCCGTCGCGGCAGTCGTTAAGAGGCTGATGCCATGTTGCTCAACCTGTTCAATGAAATGCGCGCGGCCAAGGTGCCGGTCTCGGTGCGCGAGCTGCTGGACCTGATCAACGCGCTCAAGCAACGCGTGACCTTCGCCGACATGGACGAGTTCTACTACCTCGCCCGGGCGATCCTGGTGAAGGACGAACGGCATTTCGACAAGTTCGACCGGGCCTTCGGTGCCTACTTCAATGGCCTGGAAAAACTCGACGATCACCTGCAGGCGCTGATCCCCGAGGATTGGCTGCGCAAGGAGTTCGAACGCTCCCTGAGCGATGAAGAGCGGGCGCAGATCCAGTCCCTGGGTGGCCTGGACAAACTCATCGAAGAGTTCAAGAAACGCCTCGAAGAACAGAAGGAACGCCACGCCGGCGGCAACAAGTGGATCGGCACCGGCGGCACCAGCCCCTTTGGCTCCGGCGGCTTCAACCCGGAAGGCATCCGCGTGGGTGACGCCGGCAAGCGCCAGGGCAAGGCGGTGAAGGTCTGGGACCAGCGCGAGTACAAGAACCTCGACGACTCGGTGGAACTGGGCACCCGCAACATCAAGGTGGCCCTGCGTCGCCTGCGCAAGTTTGCCCGCCAGGGCGCGGCCGAAGAACTGGACATCGACGGCACCATCGACCACACCGCCCGGGATGCCGGGCTGTTGAACATCCAGATGCGCCCGGAACGGCGTAACAGCATCAAGCTGCTGTTGCTGTTCGACATCGGCGGCTCGATGGATGCCCACGTGAAGATCTGCGAGGAACTGTTCTCAGCCTGCAAGACCGAGTTCAAGCACCTGGAGTACTACTACTTCCACAACTTCATCTATGAGTCGGTGTGGAAGAACAACATGCGCCGCGGCTCGGAGCGCACCTCGACCCAGGATCTGCTGAACAAGTACGGCGCCGACTACAAGGTGATCTTCGTCGGTGACGCGGCCATGGCGCCCTATGAAATCACCCAGGCCGGTGGCAGCGTCGAACACTGGAATGAAGAAGCCGGTTACCTGTGGATGCAGCGCTTCATGGCGAAGTACAAGAAGCTCATCTGGATCAACCCCTATCCGAAGGACACCTGGGGCTACACCGCCTCGACCAACATTGTCCGCGACCTGGTCGAGGACCAGATGTACCCCCTGACCCTGCGTGGCCTGGAAGAAGGCATGCGATTCCTCTCCAAGTAAGCGCGTTCGCCAGCAAGCTGGCTCCTACGCAACCCTGTAGGAGCCGGCTTGCCGGCGAAGCCCTTGTCCCTCACCCAAAACGCCGCAAGAACGCCACCTGCTGCCGATGGGCCGTCTCCTGCACCACCGGCGCCAATCGCACTTCATTGCCCGGCAGGCACTGCGCCAGCCGCGCCAGGGACAACGGCGTCAACGCCCCCAACCGTGGATAACCGCCAATGGTCTGGCGGTCATTGAGCAGGATGATCGGCTGGCCGTCCGGCGGCACCTGGATCGCCCCTAGAGGAATGCCCTCGGAAATCATCGGTCGGCCCTGGTA
Source organism: Pseudomonas sp. Fl5BN2 (assembly GCF_009908205.1). Lineage (NCBI taxonomy): Bacteria > Pseudomonadati > Pseudomonadota > Gammaproteobacteria > Pseudomonadales > Pseudomonadaceae > Pseudomonas > Pseudomonas sp. Fl5BN2. The sequence goes on from NZ_JAAARL010000013.1 coordinate 35,073, forward strand.
CTGCAAGGGCGGCCCGAGCAAGCGTGCGCCCATGCGATCGGCCCGACTGTCCAGAGTCCAGCTGCTATTGAACGCATCGAACAAACTCAAACCGCTGAACTGGCCAATCTGCGCCCCCAGGATCACCTCCAGCGGTGCAGCGGATTGCCATTCCGTCAACTGGGCAGGCCCCAGGCTCCTGAGTGCGCCACCGGTTCCCGAGTAGCCCAGCACCCCGCCCTCGCTCAGCGCCCGGCCATGACCATCAGGCCCGCCCAGGGCCTCGCGCAGTACGCTGGCGCAACTGCCCAGCACCTTGGGCGCATCGAAACCGCCTGGCGCCGCCAGATAGGCCCGGGCGCCGAAGAACGGCTGGGTGAAGCGCAACCGCTGGCCCTTTTGCAGGATGAAACTGCGCCCCGGGGTCAAAGGCCGCTCATCCACATACGCCCCCAGATCAGCCCCTGCCAGGGCCAGCAGGCAATAGTCCTCGGCCAGCAGGGTGAAACCGCCCAGGGTGATTTCCACCACTGCGGCATCCAGGGCATTACCCAGCAGCCAGTTGGCCCAGGACATCGAAACCCAGTCCAATGCTCCACCCTGGGTCACCCCCAAGTGGCGCACGCCAAAACGCCCAGCGTCCTGCAGCAGGCACAAGGGCGTGCTGGCCTCGATCAACAGACGGCTCATGCCGACACCTCCAGCGGCGTATCATCGCCGCCCAGGCGAATGAACTCGGCATGCTCCACCGGCGCAAAACGCACGCGGTCCCCCGGCTGCATCAGGCTGTAACCGTCACGCTCACGGTCGAAGAGTTTGCTCGGGGTGCGCCCGATCAGGTTCCAGCCTCCAGGAGACACCACCGGGTAGGCCGCCGTCTGGCGCTCGGCAATGCCGACGCTGCCGGCTGCCACGCGCTTGCGCGGGGTGTTCAGCCGAGGCGTTGCCAACAGTTCTTCCACCAACCCCATGAAGGCGAACCCAGGAGCAAACCCCAGGGCGAATACCTGATACTCACGCTGGCTGTGGTGCTGGATCACCTCGGCCACCGACAAGCCGCTGCGCCGGGACAGCAGTGCCAGTTCCGGACCGACACTGGGGTCGTACCACACTGGCAATACATGCTCACGCCCGGCCTGGGCACTGCCGGGTGCCAGGCCGCTCAAGGCTGCGTCGATCCGTTCCCGAGCCTCGGCCGGGCCCAGGCCCTGCAAGTCGTAATGCACCATCAAGGTGGTGTAGGACGGCACCAGATCGATCAACTGCGGCCCAAACGCCTGGCGCAGGCGCTCACCGGCAGCCAGCATCCAGGGCATGTTCTCTTCGGCGATTGCCTCGAACAAACGCACCATCAAACAATCGATGGCCACCACTTCAACCTGCGGTTTCATAGGCTCGACTGCGCGTTCAAGGCCTCGCGAATCCGCTGCACCGCCGCTACCGAACTGGCGTTGTCGCCATGCACGCACAGGGTGTCGGCACGCAGCAACAAGGCGCTGCCGTCACTGGCTGTCAAGGTCTCGCCACGGGCAATGGTCAGGGCCTGGCCAATGATCGTCGCCGAGTCGTGGTGCACCGATCCCGGCAACTGTCGCGACACCAGATGCCCGGCGCTGTCGTAGGCACGGTCGGCAAAGGCCTCGAACCACAGGGTCACGCCGAACTCATCGCCGAGCGCCTGGGCGGCGCTGTTGTCGCGGGTGGCCATGAGCATCAGTGGCAACTGCGGATCGTAGGCCGCCACCGCCTGGATCACTGCGCGCAACTGGGACGGCTTGGCCATCATGTCGTTGTACATCGCACCGTGGGGTTTGACGTAGCTGACGCGCGCGCCCTGGGCCCGGCAGATGCCGTCCAGCGCGCCGATCTGATAGTGCATCAGGTCCTGGATTTCCTCGGGCGAGTAGCTCATGGAGCGGCGGCCAAAGCCTGCCAGGTCCTGATACGCCGGGTGAGCACCGATGCGCACGCCATTGGCCAGGGCCAGGGCCACGGTCTTGCGCATGATGCCCGGGTCGCCAGCATGGAAACCGCAGGCGATGTTGGCGCAGTCGATAAAAGGCATGACCTCGACATCCAGGCCCAGGGTCCAGTTGCCAAAGCTTTCGCCGATGTCGCAATTCAATAGCAGGCGGCTCACGGTCAGTGCTCCTGTGGTTTTTATAAGGTTCAGCTACGGGGCAGTCAGTGGATTGCCACGCAGATTATCAGTTAGCGGGCCTCAAGTTCCTTGCCGCGGGTTTCCGGCAGGCTCAAGGCCGCCAGCACCACCACGCCGTAGGACACCGCGGCAAACGCGCCAATGGCCACGCTCAGGGCCACGTGCTGGCTGAGCAGGCCGATCAGCAGCGGGAACAACGCCGCTAGCGCCCGACCGCTGTTGTAGCAGAAACCTTGGCCGGAACCGCGAATCCGCGTGGGGAACAATTCGGTGAGGAAAGCGCCCATGCCACTGAAGATGCCCGAAGCGAAAAAACCCAGGGGAAAACCCAGCCAGAGCATCACCGCGTTGCTTACCGGCAACTGGGTGTAGAGCAAGACGATGGTGAAAGAGCCGGCGGCGAACAGCACGAAGTTCTTCTTGCGCCCGAGAATATCGGTCAGGTAGGCGCTGATCACATAACCCACGTAAGAACCGGCAATCACCATGGCCAGATAGCCGCCAGTACTGAGCACGCTCAGGCCGCGCTCGGTCTTGAGAAACGTTGGCAGCCAGAAGGTGATGGCGTAGTAACCGCCCTGAGCACCTGCCGCCAGCAATGAAGCCCGCAGGGTGGTACTGAGAATGCCCGGGGCGAAGATCTCGTAGAAACGCGCCGGGTTGCTCGGCAGCTCACGCGCCCTGGTTTGTCGATAGACCTCGGGGTCCTTGACCAGGCGGCGGACGAAGATCACGAAAATCGCCGGCAGGATGCCCAGCAGGAATAGCCCGCGCCAGGCATCTTCCGGCGGCAACAGGGAAAACAGCAGCGCATAGAGGATCGCCGTCAGGCCCCAACCCAGGGCCCAGCCGGATTGCACCATGCCCACCGCCTTGCCACGGTTCTTGGCGCGGATCACTTCGCCGATCAGCACCGCGCCGGCAGTCCACTCGCCACCGAAACCAAACCCCATCAAGGTCCTGGCGATCAGCAATTGTTCGTAGTTCTGCGCCAGCCCGCAGAGAAAGGTGAAGACCGCGAACCACAGCACGGTCAGTTGCAGGGTGCGCACCCGGCCGATGCGGTCGGAAAGAATCCCGGCAATCCAGCCACCCAGGGCCGAGGCCAGCAAGGTACTGGTGTGGATCAGCCCGGCTTCGGCGGAGCTGATGCCCCAGAGCGCGATCAGCGTCGGGATGACGAAGCTGAGCATCTGGGTGTCCATGCCATCCAGGCCATAACCGATCTTGCAGCTCCAGAACGTCCGTCGCTCCTGCTGGTTGATGTCCCGGTACCAGTCAAACGGACCGGCGCGACGCGGGGCTTTGTCGACCGGTGTTTCAGACGCACTCATGGCGATCTCCAGGGTAGTTTTATTGGTGTTGTTCTGGGCCCCGACGACGCCTATCGTGGGTTGGCGCATTCTTCGATGCTGGCGCCGACCCCGTCCAACTAATAAAAACCGCCCCAACGCATAAGAAAAGTTGATTCCATGAATCTCAAGTTTCTCGAAACCTTTGTCTGGGTGGCGCGGCTGAAGAGCTTCAGCCTCACCGCGGAAAAACTCTTCACCACCCAGGCGGCGATCTCCAGCCGGATCGCCGTGCTGGAAGGCGAGTTGGGGGTGAAGCTGTTCCTGCGCGATTCCCGCGGCGTCAGCCTGACCCCGGAAGGGCTCAAGGTGCTGGAGCATGCCGAACAGATGCTCGACACCCTGCAGGTACTGAAACAGTCGATCGAGGCACCGTCGAGCAAGGTCGGGCGGATTCGCATCGGGGTCATGGACACGGTGATCCACACCTGGCTCAGCCCCTTGGTGGCCGAAATGATGGACCACTACCCGCAAGTGGAGATCGAGCTGGTGGCCGATACGTCGCTGAACCTGTGCGACCAGCTGCAAAAAGGCTTTCTCGACCTGGTGCTGCAAACCGACCTGCTGCGCCAGGAAAGTATCCGCAGCTTGGAACTGGCCAGCCACCCGGTGGCCTGGATCGCCGCCAGCACTTCGATCTACAACCGCGACTACGCCAATCTCGCCGAGCTGGCCCGGGAGCGGATCGTCACCCATTCGAAAAACTCCCTGCCCCACCAGCAAGTGTTGAGCCTGCTACAAGCCAACGGCGTGCTGGCGCCACGGCTCAATTGCGTCAACTCGGTGTCGGCCATCACCCGCCTGCTGCGGGACGGTTTCGGCATCGGTGCCTTGCCGCCGGTGCTGGTGAGGGAGGAACTGGCCCGGGGCGAACTGACCCTCCTGGCCATCGACCAGCGCCCGCCGAACCTGCAAGTGGTGGTGACATGGCGGGTGGGCGTGGAGTTGGTGGAAGACATTGTGCAACTGTGCCAGCGCGTAGTGCAGCGCTATGGGCAGAAGGTCGGCGAGGATTACCTTGTGCTGATCGCCCCCCAGTAAAAACCGCCATCCCCCTTTGTAGGAGCTGGCTTGCCAGCGAAAGCGATCTTCAGCCAGGCGCAAGGCTTGCGGACCCCTTCGCCGGCAAGCCGGCTCCTACACAGAGAACCAACTCGATACGACTCCCGTAGGAGCTGGCTTGCCAGCGAAGGCGATCTTCAGCCAGGCGCAAGCCACGCGGGCCCCTTCGCCGGCAAGCCGGCTCCTACACAGAGAACCAACTCGATACGACTCCCGTAGGAGCTGGCTTGCCAGCGAAGGCGATCTTCAGCCAGGTGCAAGGCTTGCGGGCCTCTTCGCCGGCAAGCCGGCTCCTACACAGAGAACCAACTCGATACGACCCCCGTAGGAGCTGGCTTGCCAGCGAAAGCGATCTTCAGCCAGGTGCAAGGCTTGCGGCCCCCTTCGCCGGCAAGCCGGCTCCTACAGGGGGTCAGAGGCCTTTGAGATCGCGCTCTTCGATCGGCCGACTCTGACGCAAACGCTTGCCGCCCAGCACCACCCAGTCAATCAGCCGGAACAGGCACTCAATCCCGAACGACAGCAGCAAGGCACCGCTCATGCCCCAGATCATCGCTTCCGGGGTCAGCAAGATCTGGTAGCTGTAGCCGTCCCAGGTTTCCTTGCGAATATCCGGATCAGCCGCCAGGACCACTTGCAGCATGCGTATGTACCAAGGCCCCTGCATCGCCTGGTATTGCTTGTCCAGGGCCAGCTGGCGACTGAGCAAGCCGCTCAGGCTCTCGGCATCGCTGCGAAACACCGGGTCATCGCTGGCCCGGTAATGGGCCACCAGGGCGTTCAGGTCACCCTTGAAGAACTGCTGCGCGGTACCTTGAAAGCCCTGCAGACTGTTCTGCGACTCGATCATATGGGCTTCGACGCGCTTAGCGTAATCGCTGATGAAACCCGGCACTTGCACACCGACCAACAGACCGGCGGCGAACAGCACCAGCCGCAGATAACTGAGCAACATAGGGACGTCCTTATTCGGTCTGGCCATGACTGACGCATTCGCCGCGCCGCCACAGGCTCCACTGGCCCGGCTGATAGCGGGTCCAGGTTTCGTTTTCGGTCAAGGGTTCGGTGGCGATCACCGTCACCACATCGTTGGGCGTGGTTTCTGCCTGGAAGTCGACAATCACATCGACATCCTTCAGCCGGGCCGGCCCGAACGGCGCACGCCGGGTGATCTGTGCCAATTTGGTCGAGCAGTAGCAGAACAGCCAGTCACCATCGCTGAGCAGGCCATTGAACACGCCTTTGCTGCGGTATTCGTTGCAGGCCTGGATCAGCGTCGGCAGCAACTGCTCGATCTCCACCGGCTCGGGAAAGGCCTGGCGAACCCGGTTGAGCAGGTCGCAGAACGCCGCTTCGCTGTCGGTATCACCCACCGGGCGATAGAAGCTGGCTGCGGGCTGGAAGTCCGCCAACTGGCCGTTATGGGCAAAGCACCAGTTGCGACCCCAGAGTTCACGGACAAAGGGATGGGTGTTGGCCAGGCAGACCTTGCCGACGTTGGCCTGGCGGATATGGCCGATCACCACTTCGCTCTTGATCGGGTAACGCTGTACCAGATTGGCCACTTCCGATTCGCTGCTGGCCGCCGGGTCCTGGAACAGGCGCAGGCCACGGCCTTCGTAGAAAGCGATGCCCCAACCGTCGCGATGGGGGCCGGTACGGCCGCCCCGCTGCATCAGCCCGGTAAAGCTGAAAACGATATCGGTCGGTACATTGGCGCTCATGCCCAATAACTCACACATGCTCGGACTCTCGCTTCAATGCCGGGGGGCAGCGTTACAAACGCGGTTCGACCCGCGTATTCAGGGGGCTACCCGCAGCAGGCGGACGACCATAACGATCATTGCCGGCACCGCCAAAGGGCTGGTCGTCTTCCACTTCGGCGGCCTTGGCGGCGGCTTTGGCCGCTTCGGTGCGCTGTCGGCGCTCCTTGGCTGCACGCTCGATAGGCCAGCGGACCAGCACAAACAGCAGGTACAGGCCAAAGGCAATCATGCCGTACATGAACAGGTCGGACACCGCACGCCAGGCGTTGTTGCCCACCTTGAAGGCGATATCCAGCGCGGTGATGGCCACGGCCGGGGCATACTTATCCTTGACCGAGTCGATGATGGTGGGGCTGAACAGCAGCACTGCCATCAGTACACGCAGCGGCTCACGCAGCCAACGCCACATCCAGCGGGTCAGGCGCATCCACACCAGCAGGCAGCCCAAGGCGGCGAATGCGTAGAGGCCCCAGGCAATCAGATAGTCGTTCTCGGTCATGGTGTCCATGGCAAGGCAGGCAAAGAGGCGCTTATGATAACGACTTTTCCTCTGTCAGGCTGCACCGCCGTCTGCCAAGCCCTCATTTGTCATCGTTCGAGAGCCACCCATGCCCTTACCCGCCAACGACACCGGTGCCCCGATTGCCCACAAGGCCAAAGGCGCTGACCCGTATGCCTGGCTGCAGGAACGCGACACCGAAGCGGTGCTCGACTACCTGAACGCTGAAAACAGCTACCAGGAAGCCCGACTGGCCCACCAGGCGCAGCTGCGCGAGACACTGTTCCAGGAGATCAAGGGGCGGATTCTCGAGACCGACCTGTCCCTGCCCTCGCCCTGGGGGCCCTACCTGTACTACACCCGCACCACCGCCGGTGACGAATACGCCCGGCATTACCGCTGCCCGCGCCCGGCAGACGACAGCCTGACGGTCGACGAGAACCACGAACAACTGCTGCTGGACCCCAACGCCCTGGCCAACGGTGGTTTCTTCTCCCTCGGCGCCTTCAGCATCAGCCCCGACCACCAGCGCCTGGCCTACAGCCTCGACACCACGGGCGAGGAGATCTACACCCTGTTCGTCAAGGAGTTGACCAACGACAAGGTCAGCGAACTGTCGTTCGCCAATTGCGATGGCAGCATGACCTGGGCCAACGACAGCCTGACCCTGTTCTTCGGCGAACTGGACGACACTCACCGTCCGCACAAGCTGTTCCGCTACCGCCTGGACGGTACCGCCGCGCAAGAAGTGTTCCACGAGCCGGACGGGCGTTTCTTCCTGCACTGCTACCGTTCGAGCTCCGAGCACCAGTTGCTGCTGTCCCTGGGCAGCAAGACCACCGGTGAAACCTGGGCCCTGGACGCTGCGCAGCCGCACCTGCCATTCACTTGCATGGCGCCACGGATCGAAGACCATGAGTACGATGTCGACCACGGCCAGCTCGACGGCCAGTGGACCTGGTTCATCCGCAGCAACCGTGACGGCATCAACTTTGCCCTGTATCAGGCCGTGGACAACGGCACGGTCCCCGAGGAAAGCGACTGGCAACTGCTGGTTGCCCACAACCCCGAGGTGATGCTCGACGGCGTGACCCTCAACGCCAGCGCCATGACCCTGAGCCTGCGTGAAGGCGGCCTGCCGATCATCGAAGTGCACCCACAAGGCTTGCCTGTCTACCGCGTGCAACTGCCGGACGCGGCCTACAGCCTGCATGTGCAGAACAGCCTGGAGTTTTCCAGCGAACATATCCGCCTGCGCTACGAGGCACTGAACCGCCCGGCCCAGATACGCCAGTTGCACTTGGCCGACGGTCAGCAGCAGGTGCTCAAGGAAACCCCGGTGCTGGGCCCCTTCGACCCCGACGCCTATGTCAGCCAGCGCCTCTGGGCCACCGCCGCCGACGGCACCCAGGTGCCGATCAGCCTAGTGCTCAAGCGTGAATGCCTGGGCCAGCCGACACCGCTGTACCTGTATGGCTACGGTGCTTATGGCGAAAGCCTCGACCCGTGGTTCTCCCACGCGCGCCTGAGCCTGCTGGATCGCGGCGTAGCCTTTGCCATCGCCCACGTACGCGGCGGCGGCGAGTTGGGTGAAGCCTGGTACCGCGCCGGCAAGCAGGAACACAAGCAGAACACCTTCAACGACTTCATTGCCTGTGCCGAACACCTGATTGCCCAGGGCCTGACCACCTCCGGGCAACTGGCGATCAGCGGCGGCAGCGCCGGCGGCCTGTTGATCGGCGCGGTGCTCAATCAGCGCCCCGAACTGTTCCAGGTGGCCGTCGCCGAAGTACCGTTTGTCGACGTGCTCAACACCATGCTCGACCCGGAGCTGCCGTTGACCGTCACCGAGTACGACGAATGGGGCAATCCCGAAGAGCCAGAGGTCTATGAGCGGATCAAGGCCTACGCGCCTTATGAGAATGTCCGCGCCCAGGCCTACCCGGCGACCCTGGTGATCGCCGGCTACAACGACAGTCGCGTGCAGTATTGGGAAGCGGCCAAATGGGTCGCCAAGCTGCGGGCCAGCAAGACCGACGACAACCCGCTGCTGCTCAAGACCGAACTGGGGGCCGGCCATGGCGGCATGAGCGGGCGCTACCAGGGATTGCGTGACGTAGCCCTCGAATATGCCTTTATCCTGAACATTCTGGGCCAGGGCTGAGGAACTCCCGGCGGCGCTCCTGTCTTAACTCTGGACCGCCGCCGGCAATTGCCGGACCGGGCTTGCGCCCGTGCAACAGACACAAGAAAAAGACCGTGATCCCATGACCGAACCCACCTTACTGAACAACGAGATCCGCGACTGGCTGATGGACTGCGGGCTGTTCGACCCACTGCTGCCCGCCGACTTCAACGCCGCCGCCGGCTACTTCAGCATCAGCAGCATCGCCCAGGGCGAGGCGATCTTTCACGAGGGCGATGCCGGCAGCTTCATGTGCATCATCCACAGCGGCCAAGTGGCCGTGCAGAAGAGCAACCACGACGGCCAGCCCTTGACCATCGCCACCCTGCGCAGCGGCCGGGCCTTTGGCGAGATGGCAGTACTCGATGGCGAGCGGCGCTCAGCCACGTGCGTGGCCGCCACTGATTGCCAGTTACTCAACCTGGGCAAAGACTCCCTGGAGAAGATGCTCAACGACGCACCGAAGATCGCCGCCAAGGTCATCCGCGCCCTTGCCGTATCGCTGTCCAAGCGCCTGCGCATGGCCGACGGCCAGTTGCACGCGCAGCAAATCTAGGCTCCCTGCACCTTGGGTTTGTTGTCGTTCTGCTCCAGTCCCGGCAGGGTCTGGTCCTTGGGCGGCTTGGGCATGTCGATCGGCGGCAGCAACGGCGCGCTGCCACTGCTGCCGGCTTTCGGCGTGCTGGGCGGGGTCACCTGCGGATAAGGCGTGGGAGTGGCGGTACCCGGGGTGCCAAGGGTCGGCGTCGGGGTGACCACCGGAGTGCTTTGCGTATCGTCGGCCCAGGCCGGACCCGCGCCCATCGCAACTGCCGCTGTCAGTGCGAGCGCCGCTCGGGCAATCACCGTTAGAATAGTGCGCTTCATCAATGGCTCCATTGCTATTGTCTGGCGTCAGGCTACTCCCAACCGGGCCGTTTTGCCTTCCTCAATGAGATCCTCATGAAACGTTTCGTACTGCTGGACACCACTGCAATTCCCGACAACGGCGGTGCCTTGTGCCTGTTCGAATACGGTGAAGATTTCGTCATCAAGATCCAGGGCGGCGACGGCGGCCAACTGATGAACACCCGCATGCACGGCTCCGAGGACGCCCTGGCGCAGATCCCTTGCAGCAAGGTTGCCGGACGGCCGAACTCGCGGGTGCTGATCGGCGGCCTGGGCATGGGTTTCACCCTGGCCGCGGCCCTCAAGCACCTGGGCAAGAGCGCCGAGGTGGTGGTCGCCGAACTGGTGCCCGGGGTAGTGGAATGGAACCGTGGGCCGCTCGGGGAAAAATCCGGCCGGCCGCTGCTGGACCCGCGCACGATGATTCGCCTGGAGGATGTGGCCAAGGTCCTGCAGGCCGAGCCCCAGGGTTTTGACGCGATCATGCTGGACGTCGACAACGGCCCTGAAGGCCTGACCCAAAAGGCCAATAGCTGGCTCTATTCCGCGGGCGGCCTGGCCGCCTGCGCCCGTGCCCTGCGCCCCAAGGGGATACTCGCGGTGTGGTCCGCCAGCGCCGACCGGCAGTTCTCCGAACGCTTGCGCAAGGCTGGCTTCAAGGCCGAGGAGGTGCAGGTGTTTGCCCATGGCAACAAGGGCACCCGGCACACCATCTGGATTGCCGAGAAGCTCAAGGCCTGAGCTAAACTTTGTCCATTACCGTCATTAGTCTTTCTACAAAGGTGAACCCATGAGTTCGACCAACACCTCCAAGCTCGACCGCATCCTCGCCGACGCCCAGCGCGACCGGGAAATGGGCTACCGCGACAAGGCGCTGAAGATGTACCCCCACGTCTGTGGCCGTTGCGCCCGCGAGTTTTCCGGTAAGCGCCTCAGCGAACTGACCGTGCACCACCGCGACCACAACCACGACAACAACCCCCAGGACGGCTCCAACTGGGAGCTGCTGTGCCTGTACTGCCACGACAACGAGCACTCGCGCTACACCGACCAGCAATACTTCGGCGAAGGCTCCCTGAGCACGCCGAAAGTCGCCAAGGCGACCCACAACCCCTTCGCCGCCCTGGCCGGGTTGATGAAGAAAGACGACGAGTGATGCCTTGGTCGGCACGCCGGCGCCTACCCCCAATGTGTAGGCGCCGGCGTGCCGGCGAACCTCCGGACACCCCACCCGCCACACCCAGCACAATCCCCGTATAATCGCGCTTTTTCCTCCAAGGCTCCCCGCTCGTGGCAAACAAAAGGTACAGCTGCATCGGTTTGTATAACCCCAAGTCACCGGAGAACGTCGGTTCGGTGATGCGCGCCGCCGGCTGCTATGGCGTCGCCTCGGTGTTCTACACCGGCAAGCGCTATGAGCGTGCCCGCGACTTCGTCACCGACACCAAGAAAGTCCACCAGGACATTCCACTGATCGGCATCGACGACCTGAAGAAGATTCTCCCCCTGGGTTGCATCCCGGTGGCCGTGGAACTGGTGGAAGGCGCCCGCTCGCTGCCGGAATACACTCACCCGGATCGTGCCCTGTACATCTTCGGCCCGGAAGACGGCTCCCTCGACAAGGAGATCCGCGACTGGTGCGAAGACGTGGTCTACATTCCCACCACCGGCTGCATGAACCTTGCGGCCACGGTCAACGTGGTGCTCTACGACCGTCTGGCCAAAGGCAATAACACCCGCTCCGGACCCAAGTACTGAAAACCCGCCGATCAATCGCCGGGAACCCGCGACGCCTTCGCGCAGTCAGGTTTATACCCCTTACCTCCCTTGGAGACAGATCATGAGCGAGCGCAAACAGCTGCAGCCTATCGAAGCCACCCCAGTGCCGAGCCAGGCGAACCAGAACGTCCAGGGCTGGGAGCGCATCGGCTCGCTGGCCGGCGGCGTGGTGATGATGGGCAAGGGCCTGCGCCGGGGCGGTGTATTCGGCCTGATTCAAGTGGCCATCGGCGGCGTGGCCCTGGCCCGCGGGATTACCGGGCACAGCTCGGCGAAAAGCCTGTTGCACAAGAGTCGCCAGGACATGCAGAACGTGCGCACGAAGATCGAACAGGCCGGAGAACAACTGCGCAGCTTGAAAGCCAATGCCGAGGCCGCCGGACGCAATGCCAAGGCGGCGAGCAATGACGCGGCCAAGGCCCCTAAAGCCGAAGGCTGAAGCGCCCTTGGGGACGCCTTCGCAGGCGCCCCTGCTGCGACAGGAGCGGGGCGGGTCAGTGCAACAAGTCGGTGTCGAGGACCCTGGACGATTCGCCCAGCACGCTTTCACTCAGCTGAATGAATTCGGCGGTGCTGACGCTTTCCAGGCGCATCGCCGCTTGCAGCACATCATCCAGTGAGCGCTTGTTGCGGGTCTTCAGGCGGATTTCCCGATCCAGTTCCTGCAACAGCAACACCGCCTTGGCCACCGTGGCACTGTCCACCTGCTGGCCCCGCAGGCTGTTGACCTTGTGGCTGTCCCTGGCCAGACGTTTTTCCAGTACCTGATAACGCTCATCGCTGATGCCGCCGGCCCGGCGCAGCAGTTCGATCGCGTAGTACTCCGCCAGCCCTTCGCTGATCCAGTCGCTGTGCTGGCGGTCATTGATCTGCGCCAACGACTGCACCAGTTCCCGCAGCAATGGGCTGCTGCCGCTCTCGCTGACCAGAGGCAGGCGGCTGTGGAGAAACAGCGAATCGCGACCGGCAAGGCTGCCGCGCCACATCGGGTCGGCCGCGCCGACAATCAGCAACTTGCCCGGCTGGCGGGGAAACACCGCCTGCACTTGCGGCCAGACAAAAGTCAGCAGGGTCAGCACATCCATGCGGCGCATGCCCTGCCCCAGGGGCGACACCACGCTGACTTCGGTTTCTCCCAGGCGCGTGCGGCGGCTGCCCAGGTTGCCGGCGAGCATCCAGCCGGCAGGACGGTCGAACAGGCGCGAGGGGTTATCGATGCGAAAACGATTCTTGCCGATGCGTGGCCAGGCCGTTTCAACGCTCTTCCAGCCGCTGGGCAATTCGAACTCCAGGCGCGACACCAACTCGATACCGTCCTGCTGATCGAGCCTGGCCGGCGGTACCAGGGTCTCGCCCCGTAGCAGCGCCCAGTTGGCGGTGCTGCGGCTGTCGTAACTGCCCTTCTTGATGCTGTGGCTCAGTCGCACCCGGTAGCTCAGGCTGGCCTTGCCACTGGCCGGACGCCAGATACCGCGCTGGCCACCGGCGTCAGCGGCAGCGGCCTGCCATTGGCCATCGGCCTTGAAATCGCTGTAGTCGCCGCCCTTGCCCAAATCGAAGTCCAGGCTGCGCAACGCCGAGCCGTCGGCCAGGGTCAGGCGCACTTCGGCCTGATCGCTCTGGGGCAGGAAGCGCACGTGATAATCCAGATCAACCTTTTTCGCGGCCCAGACCGATGCACTCAATGCCAGCATCGCAACCGCCAGCGACAGCTTCGCCCCCACCCTCATACACTCTCCTTGCTTGCGAACCTGTCTACAGCCTGATGCGCCTGGCTCATGTGGCGTTGAACATGGCTTCGAAAGCTCATTCAGGTCTCCAAACTTTGCGCTCTCAGGCATTTTTACCTTGCCTGAACGTCGCTCGCCAGAGCGCAAACAGATTCTGAGGCCGGCGCAGCGAAGCTTCAGCCGGCGCGGAAAATCAGATGATCTTCCCAGTCCTCTTCCGCCACGCTGCCTTCGGCGAGCATTCGTCCGGACTGGGAAATGCGCTCGTGATGCACCGCATCGCGATCGCCACACACCAGGTGGTGCCACAGCGGCAGGTCCTTGCCCTCGCTCACCAGGCGGTAGCCGCAGGTGGGCGGCAGCCACTTGAATTCGTCGGCCTTGCCCGGCGTCAGCTGGATACAGTCAGGTACCGAGTCACGACGGTTGGCATAGTCGCTGCACTGGCAGGTCTTGAGGTCCAGCAGCTTGCAGGCGATGCGCGTGTAATAGACGCTGTTGTCGTCCTCGTCCTCAAGCTTTTGCAGGCAGCACAGGCCACAGCCATCGCACAACGACTCCCATTCGTCCTGGTCGAGTTGTTCGAGGGTTTTGCGTATCCAGAAAGGTTCGACTTTGGCGGCCATGGCTCAAGCATCAGTATCCGAGGGTGAAAAGGCCGCCAGTCTAGTGCCGAAGGCCCGGCGGGCCAAGCGCTTACGACTGTCGGTAGCCGGGGACTTGTCAGCGGGCCATGGGCACAGTAGCTTTGCCCCTCGGACCGCACCGCGTCCGTGTGCCATTAACGCTTGACCGCGTTGCACCCGGCAAACCGCACGGGGTCAGGAATACCCCTTCGCTCAGCTCATCTGCGCTTGCCGGTTTATTCCATTCTTCTCACATGCTGCCAGGAGTTTTTCCATGAGCGCCAATACTCGCGTTGCCGACTACGCCATCCACCCGCAGTTCACCCAGCGCTGGTCGCCCCGGGCCTTCACCGGCGAAAGCATCCCGGAAGAAACCCTGCTGAGCTTCTTCGAAGCGGCGCGCTGGGCACCTTCGGCCTATAACTCGCAGCCCTGGCGCTTCCTCTATGCCCGCCGCGACACGCCAAACTGGCAACGCTTCCTCGGCCTGCTCAACGAGTTCAACCGTGGCTGGGCGCAACACGCTTCGGCCCTGGTGATCGTGATCTCCAAGGCCACCTTCACCGTGCCCGGCGCCAACGAGGAAACCCCGGCCCTGTGGCACACCTTCGACACCGGTTCGGCCTGGGGCCACCTGGCGCTGCAAGCCAGCCTCAGCGGCTGGCACACCCACGGCATGGCCGGTTTCGACCAGGAACTGACCCGCAAGGAACTGAAGATCCCCGAAGGCTATGCCGTGCATGCTGCCGTGGCCGTGGGCAAGCTGGGTGACAAGTCGACCCTGGCCGACTACCTGCAGGCTCGCGAAGAGCCCAGCCCGCGTCGCCCCTTGAGCGAAACCGCAGCCGAAGGCGATTTCAGCCTGTAAAAAGCCAATCGGTACTGTAGGAGCGAGCTTGCTCGCGAAAGCCGCGAAAGCCGCGAAAGCCGCGCTTGCCGGACAAGCGCGGCGCCCTGACGGGCTTCGCGAGCAAGCTCGCTCCTACGATCAGGCCCCTCTCAATAGCCCCGGGCGAAATCCACTTCGCCGCGCAAGGCTTGCCTGGCCTGATAGGCCCGCAGGTTATCGACGAACAATTGCACCATCAGTTCCGGCGAGGTCGGCGCCGAGCTGTGGCCCGTCAGCAGCAAGCCCCAGGCAGTCCAGAACGGGTGCTGTTGTGGCAACGGCTCCTGGCGGCAGACATCGATGACCGCCCCCGCCAGATGACCATCCTTGAGCGCCTGCACCAGGTCCGCATCGACCACCGACACACCGCGGCCGACGTTGATGAACAGCCCCGTGGGCTTGAATTGCTTGAACAAGGACGCGTCATACAGGTCGTGGGTGCTCGGGGTATTGGGCAACAGGTTGACCACGTAATCCACCTCCCCCACCAGCCGCCCCAAGTCTTGCAGGCCGGCCACCTCGATGAAGGGCGCCTGCTCCCGGGCCTGGCTGGCAATGCCGTACAGCTTCACGCCGAACGGCAACAGAAACTGCGCGACACTCTGGCCGATATCGCCGGTGCCGACGATCAGCACCTTGCGCCCCACCAGGCTCTGGCCCAGGCGGTTGTCCCACTTGCGCTCCACCTGGCTGACCAGCCGCGCCAGCACTTCACGCTCATGACCGAGCATGTAGGTGAGCACGTACTCGGCCATTACCTGGCCGAAAATCCCTACCGCCCGGGTCAGGCGGTAATGCCGGGGCAAGCCATCGGCCAGCAACGGCGTGATACCGGCCCAGGTGGATTGCAGCCACTGGGGCTGGTGGCCCTGACGCAACAGGGTCGCCAACAAGTCCGGCTGGCCCAGCCAGACCGGGCAATCCGCTGCCAGGCGTGACAGCTCGGCCGAATCGCCGCTGGTCAGCACTTCCAGCTCCGGATCCGCCTGACGCAACAGGCGGGCATAAACAGCGTGATCGTGTTCGGCAATCAGAACGCGCATGGTTCAAACCTTAAAAAACGCTACAGGCAGCCGTCGACGGAGTATTGCTCCATCGATCAAGGCGGCCAGGTCAGTCAGTTGCAGGTAACAGACGCTCGGGACCGAGCGCCTACAGGTCACATCGGGTCATTGCGGCGCAACAGCTCTTCGGGCAAGTGCTCGATGTACTCGTCTTCCGCCGGTGGCATCTGCAGGTGGTAGCCCTGCTTCTCGAGGTTCTCCAGCACCAGGTGGATGTCCTCGCGGGACAGCTTGCGCTCCGGAGTCAGCACCAGGTCGAAGGCGTGGTGCGGCTTGCCGAAGGCCAGCAGGAGGTTTTCCGGCACGCGTTCCAGGGCCTCGCTTTTCAGCACGTAGAGGTACATCTCGTTCTTGCGCGTGCTTCTATAGATGGAGCAGATACGTTTCAAGGCTGTTCTCCGGCGGTGGCCAGGCTGTCCAGCAGCGCCTGGCCCATCAATTCGCGGCGCCAGCCACGCAGCGAATCAGGCAATTGATAAGGCCCGTTGGGATAGCCGCTCTTGAGCAGGCTTTCCAGGGTTTTCTTGCGCAGCATCACTTCCGGCGCAATGTTCAGTCGTTCAGCTTCGGCCTGGCCCACGGCCTTGAGGCGCTTGAGCAGGGCCGAGGCCTCGATCGGCAACGGCTCCGGCACCGCCGGCGGCCATTGATCCGGACCGAGGCTGGCGTTGCGCTTGATCAGGTCGAGGAGGAACTCGCCGTCCTGGCGCACGGTGCGCGGGTGCATGTCTTCGATCTTGGCCAGCGCCGCCAGGGTATCGGGCTGAGTCTTGGCCAGGGGCCACAGTGCATGTTCGCGCACGATGCGATTGCGCGGCAGGTCGCGGGCGCGGGCTTCACGCTCACGCCAGGCACAGAGTTCGCGCAGCACCGCCAATTGCGCACGGGACAGTTTCCAGGCCAGCTTGGCATCGCGGTAGACCTCGTAGGGGTCGACCTCGCGGCGCAGGTTGGCCACCAGCTCGGCACCGTCTTCCAGCACCCAGCGGTACTTGTCCGCGGACAGTTTGGGCTGCAGCTCGGTGAACACTTGAGCCAAGTGCACGGCGTCTTCGGCGGCGTAGCTGACCTGGGTCTCCGAGAGCGGACGTTGCAGCCAGTCGGAGCGGGTCTCGCCCTTGGGCAGATCGATGCCCAGGACTTCCTGCACCAGGCGCGAGTAGCCCATGGAGAAACCCAGGTTCAGGTAGGCGGCCGCCAGCTGTGTGTCGAACAACGGCGCCGGCAGGCTGCCGGTCAAGCGCAACAGGACCTCAAGATCCTCGCTGCAGGCATGCACCACCTTGACCACCGCCGGGTTCTCCAGCAGGGCCGCCAGGGGCTGCCAGTTGTCGATGGTCAAAGGGTCAATCAGGTAGGCGCGCTGCCCATCACCGATCTGCAGCAGGGCGGCGATGGGATAGAAAGTGTCGACCCGCATGAATTCGGTGTCGAGGGCGACGAATGGCAACTGCTGCCACTCGGCGCAAAGCTGACCGAGGCTATCGTTGTCGCGAATCCAATGTATATCGATGGCCACACGGCTCTCCCTTGAAGAATGGCGCGCAGTATATATCGCCCTCGGCGATTTCTGAGCATTCACCCGACAAGAGCAAGTGCGAAACCATGTGCCGGAGCGCAAGAATAGTCCGAGAGTTTGAACTAGCCCTGTTTTCTCAGCACGTAAACCCGTGAAGGTGCGCAACCGGGAAACAAATCCTGGTGGCTGAGGACATCAAAGCCGGCCTGCTTGAACTCGCTCTCCAACTGCGCCTTGCTGGCCAGAACGGGCCCACCGCTATCGGCCGGAGCGTGCCGCCAGGCCTTGAGGAAAAACTCGACCCGGGTCGCGACAATCACCGAGTCGCGGCTGACCCGGTGGAACTCGCGCAGCAGTGCCAGGCGATCGTCGCTGCGCGTCACGTGGGCAAACAGCTGCATGCAGATAATGCTGTCCACCGCATTGGCCGACAGGCCGATGTCGAAGGTCGAACTGTGAAAGGTCTTGACCCGTTTCATCAGGCTGGACGAGTGATGAGTCTGGGCGTGATTCAACATGTCCTGGGAAGGGTCCGCTGCCAGGATCACTCGGTTGCCATGTTCGGCCAGTACCGGCCAGTAGCGCCCGGCGCCGCAAGCCACGTCGAGGATCAGCCCCGGTTCGCCTGCCACTTTCAGCGCGTGACGCACCAGGCGCGCCATGCGCCAGAGCGCCAGGCGCGCACCAAACCCGGCGGGCCGGGGCTCGCGACAGACCCGCGCATGCTCCTGGTCATAGCGCCGAGCGAACTCCAGTTCGATGGACGGTGGGGGGTGGGACGACATGACTGGCGAACTCTTATTGATATCCAGAGGCCAAAGGTTAACCAGTCGTTCGTGAAAAAAAGGTCGAAAACCGGTCAAGCCGGTATTGGTGGACGGGCAGAAAAACTGCACACCCTTGCCCGGCAGTGCAGCGCCGCCAATAATGCGCCGGCACCGCGTCGCGGTTGCCCCTTCAAGGAATGACTCCATGCTGCCCCGTTTGCTGCTCAGTACCCTGCTCGGCCTCAGCGCCCCCGCCCTGAGTTTCGCCCAAGGCCCGACCTCGCACCTGGACCAGGTGATCGAGCGCGGTCAACTGACGGTCTGCACCACCGGCGACTACAAACCCTACAGCTACCTGCGCGAAGACGGGCGCTACGAGGGCATCGATATCAGCATGGCTGAATCTCTGGCCCAGAGCCTCGGGGTCAAGGTGAAGTGGGTCAACAGCACCTGGAAGAGCCTGATGGCGGACTTCCAGAGCCAGCAGTGCGACATCGCTGTGGGGGGTATTTCGGTGTCCCTGGAACGGCAGAAAAAAGCCTTCTTCAGCCAGCCCCTGGGCATCGACGGCAAGATTCCCCTGGTGCGTTGCCAGGACCTGCAGCGCTATCAGACCCTGGAGCAGATCAACCAGCCCTCGGTGCGCCTGATCGAACCACCGGGAGGCACCAACGAAGTCTTCGCCCGGGCTCATCTGCCCAAGGCCAGCCTGATCCTGTTCGCCGACAACGTGACGATCTTCGATCAACTGTTGGCGAACCAGGCCGACGTGATGATCACCGACGCTTCGGAGGCGCGCTTCCAGCAGAAGCGCAAGCCGGGGCTGTGTGCGGTCAACCCCGAGCGCTACCTGCAATACAGCGAGAAGGCCTTCCTGCTGCCCCGGGACGATGTGGCCTGGAAAAGCTACGTCGACCAATGGCTGCACCTGAGCAAGGCCACCGGGGCCTATGACCAGGTGGTGAATCAGTGGCTGGCGGCGCCATAGTCCTGATCCTGCAGCATCTGCCGAAAGACCTGGCAGGCGGCGCTGCGGTAAGCCCCCTGGCGCCCCAGCAGCACCACGCTGCGGGGCGCCGGAGGTGACTGCAGGGCCAGCGCACGCAACCCCGGCTGTTCCCGGGCAATGGCGCTGGGCAGGAGCGTCGCCAACGGCCCACGGCGGACGATCTCGACAATCGCACTGACCGAATTGGCCTCGATGGCAATACGCGGCGCAATGCCCTGCTGCCGGCAATACAGGTCGATATGTTGGCGGGTGGCGAAGTCGGTGTTGAGCAACACCAGGGACTGGCAGCCCAGTTGCGCAGCGCTCAAGGGCTTGGCTCCCACCTGCGCAGACTGCGCGCCGACCATCAAACTCAAGGTCTCGCTGAACAGCGCCTGGCTTTCGATCTCCGCCAGGTGCTCGCCGGCGAAAGCAATTCCCAGGTCCAGGCGATCTTCGGCCAGGGCTGCTTCCAGACGGTCCTGGGTCATCTCCTCGACGCTCAGGCCAATCCCCGGATAGTCCTGGTTGAAGCGACTGAGCAAGGGACCGGTCAGGTAGGCGGTAAACGTCGGGGTCAGCGCCAGGCGCAATGAGCCACGGCTCAGGTCCTGCACATCATGCATTGCCCGCTTAGCCGCCTGCAGTTCCTGCAAGGCGCGACGGGCATAGACGACATAGGCCTGGCCGGCGTCGGTGAGGCGCACACTGCGCCCGGAACGGTCGAACAGCGGCGCCCCCAGGGACTCCTCCAATTGCTTGATCTGCTGCGACAAGGTCGGCTGGGACACATGCAGCGCCTCGGCGGCGCGGGTGAAGTTGCAGTGCTCGGCCACGGCCAAGAGGTAGCGGATATGACGCAAGAGCATGCTGGCTCCAACTATAGGAGGGACTTATGGAAAGCATAATAATCAGGTCTTGGACGCTATAGCTGAAAACTTCCATCCTTGCCCCATCAGCGACGCAAGGAGAACCCCATGCAGAACATCATCGACGGCTTCCTCAAGTTCCAGCGCGAGGCCTTTCCCCAACGCAGCGAGCTGTTCAAGCAACTGGCCAGCACCCAGAGCCCCGGCACCCTGTTCGTGACCTGTTCCGACAGCCGGGTGGTTCCGGAGCTGCTGACCCAACAGGAACCCGGCGATCTGTTCGTGATCCGCAATGCCGGCAACATCGTGCCCAGCTACGGCCCCGAGCCCGGCGGTGTATCGGCTACCGTGGAGTACGCAGTGGCCGTGTTGGGGGTGAGCGACATTGTCATCTGTGGCCACTCCGACTGCGGTGCGATGACCGCCATCTCGACCTGCAAGTGTCTCGACCATCTGCCCGCCGTGGCCAACTGGCTGCGCCATGCCGAGTCGGCCAAGGTGATCAACGCCGCTCGCCAGCACACCTCCCCTGCCGCACACCTGGATGCCCTGGTGCGTGACAACGTCATCGCCCAACTGGCTAACCTGAAGACGCACCCTTCGGTTGCCCTGGCCCTGGAACAGGGTCGGCTGAACCTGCATGGCTGGGTGTATGACATCGAAAGCGGTGCCATTGCCGCCCTCGACGGCGGCACCCAGCGTTTTGTCTCACTGGCCGCACACCCGCACACCTGCGCCCTGGCCAGCCAGCCTTCAACCGCTGCCTGAGCCGCCCCCGTTCATTACCCAAGAGGAAGCAACCCATGCTGCAATCCCAATTCGCCCAAGCTCCACGCCTGGCCCTGGCCGACACCATCATCGATGCCAAGGCACGCAAAAACCTGTCGTGGCAGGATCTCACCGACGGCACCGGGCTGAGCCTGGCCTTCGTCACCGCCGCCCTGCTGGGCCAGCATGCCCTGCCGGCCCCGGCTGCCGAACAGGTGTGCGACAAGCTGGGCCTTGATCAAGACGCCAGTCGCCTGCTGCAAAGCATTCCCCTGCGGGGCAGCATTGCCGGCGGCATCCCCACCGACCCGACCGTCTACCGCTTCTATGAAATGCTCCAGGTCTATGGCTCGACCCTCAAGGCCCTGGTCCACGAACAGTTCGGCGACGGCATCATCAGCGCCATCAACTTCAAGCTGGACATCAAGAAGGTCGACGATCCTGAAGGCGGCTCTCGTGCCGTGATCACCCTGGACGGCAAGTACCTGCCGACCAAGCCGTTCTGACAGCAGCGACAAGCGGCAAGCCAAGGCTTGCCGCTTATTTAGTTTTTAAATAGCCCTGCAGACTTTCTGATTTGCTCCCGCTCTGCACGCCACCGCCTAATCAGTACCCTGTTGGTTCAAGGTCTGGTTATGGAAAACGTTCGTGCAACATCCCGCCCCGCACTCTGGCTGATGGTCAGCGTGGTACTGGTAGCGTTGAACCTGCGGCCGTCGATGGCCGCCGTCGGCCCGCTGCTCTCAGGCATTCGCGGCGATATCCCACTGAGTTTCAGCCTGGCTTCCTTGCTGACCATGCTGCCAGTCATGGCCATGGGCCTGGCGATGTTCTTCGGCATGGGCATCAGCCAGCGCCTGGGGGAACACCGTACCGTGGTCCTGTCATTGCTGGTCATCGGCCTGGCCACCGTCTCGCGGCTGTTCATGGACTCGGCGACGGAGCTGATTCTCAGCGCGGTACTGGCAGGCATCGGCATTGCGCTGATCCAGGCACTGATGCCGGCCCTGATCAAGTCGCGCTTTGCCGACAATGTCTCGCTGTTCATGGGCCTGTATGTCACCTCGATCATGGGCGGCGCAGCCATCGCCGCCTCCTTCGCCCCGCTGGTGATGAACCACAGCGGCAGCTGGCGCCTGGCCCTGGCGATCTGGGCCGCCCTGGCGCTGCTGGCCCTGGTGTTCTGGTACGCCCAGCGCAGCGCGCTGCCGAGCCTGCCGGCCGCTGCTGCCGGCCGAGAGTCCTTTGTCGGCAACCGCCGGGCCTGGCTGCTGGCGGTATTCTTTGGCCTCGGGACCGCTTCCTACACCTGTGTGCTGGCGTGGCTTGCGCCCTACTACGTAGAGAATGGCTGGAGCGAACAGAACGCCGGCCTGTTGCTGGGCTTTCTCACCGCCATGGAAGTGATTTCCGGGCTGATCACCCCGGCCATCGCCAACCGCAGCCAGGATCGGCGCCTGGTGCTGGTGGCCCTGCTGGTCCTGATCATCATCGGTTTCTGTGGCCTGATCCTCAGCCCCCGGCATTTGAGCCTGCTCTGGCCATGCCTGCTGGGCCTGGGCATTGGCGGACTGTTTCCGATGAGCCTGATCGTGTCCCTCGACCACCTGCCCGACCCGCGCCGTGCTGGCGGCCTGACCGCCTTCGTACAGGGCATCGGCTACTTGATCGCCGGCCTGTCGCCACTGCTGGCGGGGATCATCCGCGATCGCCTGGGCAGCTTCGAATGGGCCTGGTGGTCGCTGACCGCAGTGATGCTGCTGATGATTTTCATGGTGCTGCGCTTCAACCCGCGGCAGTACGCCCAGCACATCCGCTGAGCCCCTTCGACCGATCTGCCCGGGAGATCTGTATGAACCCTGTGAGTTTTACCCAGGCCCATCTTGGCATGCTGCTCTGGGCAGCGCTGATCGCGGCATCGTTCTTCGCCGCCGCCCAAGTCAGCCAGGCCATCGATCCGGTGCTGCTGACGGCCCTGCGTCTGTTGTTCTCGGCGCTGATGTTCGTGCCGCTGCTATGGCTCAAGGGCTCCTCGGCGATGACCTTCGCCGGGTTGCGCGCCCACGCGGTGCTGGGCCTGCTGTTGGCGCTGTACTTCGGCTCGCTGTTCGAGGCCCTGCGCTACACCTCGGCGGTCAACACCGGGACCCTGTTCACCCTGGTGCCGTTATTGACCCTGCTGTTCGAAGGCTGGTTGCTGCCCGGCAGCGGCCAGCAACGGCGCTGGCTACCGATGCTGGTGGCCGGTGCCGGCGCACTGCTGCTGATTCTCAAAGGTGGGGCTCCAGGGCAACTGCCGTCGCTGTATGCCATGGCGGTCTATGCCCTGGGCTGCCTGGCCATGGCCGCCTACTCGCCCCTCAGCCAACGCTTCAAGGCCCGCAGCCTGCAAGGCTGCAGCCCGACAGCCATGACCTTCTGGAACATGCTCTTCGGCGCGCTGTTTCTGTTTGTCGCCAGCCTGGCCAGCGGCGGCTGGCGCAGCGCCGCCGCGCTAAGCAGCAACGACCTGCTGTGGTTGCTGTACCTGGCAGTGTTCGCCACCCTGGCAACCTTCTGGCTGCTGCACCGGGCCATCGGCGTCATCGCCCCCTCCACAGTGATTTCCTACATTTACCTGAGCACTTTGTTGCTCACCCTGTTCCATTGGCTGTGGCTGGGCCAGGCCCCTCACCTGGGGGAATTGCTCGGGGTACTGCTGGTGCTCCTGGGTATGTTCAGCCTGGTGCGCGGCAGTCGTCCGAGGGCCGTCATGGCCTGAAATCCCCCCGGGACAAGCCCCGTTCTCCGGCGAGAAACGGCGCAGGTCGTGTTATCGGAAATTAATGTCCCGATGCTGTCCGCCAACCCCTGTCCCGGGCATTTAATCAAGACCATCGTTCCGTTAGCATCGACCCGGTTTGTGCGCCACCGGCGCCAGGTGCCCAGCGAGACGGAAAGGATGCTCATCAGCAATGTGCTCAGAAAACTCGACATGCAAGACCTCATGGTCTTTATCGCGGTGTACGAGCAAAGCAGTGTCACCGGTGTTTCGGAAACCCTCTGCGTCAGCCAGTCGACCGTCAGCTACTGCCTGAAGAAACTGCGCAACGGCTTCGAGGACGAGCTGTTCATCAACACCCGCACCGGCATGCGCCCGACCTACAAGGCCACCAGCATGTACAGCCACGTGCTGAAAATCCTCGAGAGCATCAACCTCTGCCACGGCGGCGCCCCGGCCTTCGACCCGAGCCGCCAGGCGGTGACCTTCACCCTGTGTGCCCCAGAATACTTCGAGCTGCTGATCCTGCCGCGGCTGCTCAAGGGCTTCGACTATGCCGACCTGCCGGTGACGGTCAACGTGCAAAAGCTGGAGACCGATGTGCCCGCCGATGAATTGCGCGATGGCAGCATCGACCTGGTGATCTGCTTCGGCCCGAACTTCCATCGCAGCCACGCCGACCTCAAGTCACAGATGCTGCTGGAGGATGACCTGGTGTGTGTCTTCGACAAGCGCGCGACACCGCCCAAGGAGCCGCGTTTCAGCCTGCAGTCGTTCATTGAGCGACGTCACGTGTTTCCCACGCCCTGGACTTCGGACAGCAACATGGTGGATGGCTGGCTGGCCCGCCAGGCCCAAAAGCGGCAGATCGTTGCCCGCTCCAACAGCTACAGCGCGGCGCTGAAGATGATCACCGGCACCGACTTCATCCTCACCCTGCCCCGGCGGATCCAGGCCCTGCTGGCCAATGAAGTGGTGTTCAACCATTGCGAGGCCCCCAGCGGTTTACCGGGGTTCACCCTGGACATGCAATGGAGCCAGGACAGCGATCAGGACAGTGCGCAAACCTGGTTCCGCGAGCAGGTGGTCAAGGCCTGCGCCGAACCGGGCCTGCTCTAGGGGCTGTTGCCATTAGCGGCCGATGGCAGCCTTGCTGTAGGAGACGCGGTCGATATCGATAATCTCCACGCACAACTGCACCTGGATGTTCGCCGGCCAAGGCGCCAGATCCTGCAACACCGCCAACAGGTGCTCGGACACCTGCTTCTTGATCTCTGGCGAACGGCCGCTGAGCAGGGCCAGCTTGACGTGGACAAAGGCTCGTTCACCCAGGCCGGTGCCGACCCGGAACGACTCGACTTTCACCGCACGACTCTTGATGTCGAACTCATCGGCAAACTGCCCGGACGCCACCAGCCCATGGTTGAGCCGCAGCAGCGCCTTGTCGACGTCCAGCTGGGGCAGGTTGGCGGTGTATTCCATATACAGGTGCGGCATGGCAGAGCTCCCGGTCAGTCAGGGGAAAAGGCGCTCCATACTACACAAGCGCGCCGCAGCGATTGAATTATCCCTTGGCCTCATTGCCCTGCCGTCGTCGCCCGCTCACGCAGGGCCAGGGTTTCCCAGGTGGCCACGACCACCATCACCAACGTCGTCAGGCTGCCCAGCGCCAAGGCGGAAAACACCTGGCTCCAGGCCGCGGGCAACAGCAGCAGCAAGGCAGCCAGCCCGACCAGATGGGACAGCGGCGGCAACCATCGATCATTCATCACCCACTTGAACAAGGCGCAACCCAGCAGGAACAGCCAGGGACCACCGACGATCACCAGTACCCCCGCCGAGCTGGCGTGATCCGGATGCACCAGCACCAGCTCATCGGCCACGGCACTGACGATGACCCCGGCGACAATCAGCAGGTGCAGGTAGGTGTAGGCGATCCGCGCCTGTCGTCCGGGGTCCTGGGAATGGGCAATGCGGTGGTGGGCGCGCTCGGCGCCACTGTCGAAATACACCCACCACATGGCGATGCTGCCGAGCACCGCGACCACAAACCCCAGCACGCCCTGGACGCTGGTGGCCAGCTCGGCGAAGGTTGCGCCAGTGACCAGCAACGACTCGCCCAGGGCAATGATCACGAACAGGCCGCAACGCTCGGCCATGTGATTGCCCTCGACATTCCAGTCCTCAAGGGTCGAACGCCCCAGCCCCGGCACCCAGAAATACACCGACGGTGACAGCACCTCGATGGCCAGGGCCAGGGCCCAGAAGGCCAGGCGCGAAGTCCCTTGCAACAGGCCACCGGTGATCCAGAAGACCCCGGAGAGCATCAACCACAACAGAATTCGCTGGAAGTTGCGGGTCATGTTCAGCGGCTCGCCGCGCACCGCCCACAAGGAATAGGCTGTGCGCCCCACCTGCATGAACACGTAGGCGCCGGCGAACAACAAGCCACGCTCACCAAACGCCTGGGGAATCGAAGACGACAACAGCAGGCCGGCCACCATCAGCACAAACAGCCCGAGGCGGATCGGCAGGGTTTCCGGGTCCAGCCAGTTGGTGATCCACGAGGTGAAGATCCATACCCACCACACCGCCACCATCAGCAAGGCCACCTGCAGCGCCCCACCCAGGGACAGATGCGCCAGCAACGAGTGGGACAACTGGGTCACGGCAAACACGAACACCAGGTCGAAAAACAACTCGACCATGCCAACCTTGCCGCTGTCATGGCTACCACGGCCACGCAACAGTGAGTGGGAACGACTCATGGGCACTCTCCATCGATCACAGAGGATTCACAGAGCAAAGCAGGCGCTGGGACTCATGCCAGGCGTCTGCCCGTAAGCGACTACAGGTTGTGGCCTCAGGTCGAGATCAGGACGAGTTTGGCTGGGCCAGGGCCGCCCGTTCGCCCATGAACGCTTCCAGCCGCGAGCGCAGCCAGCGTTCGGCGGGGTCGGTGTCCACATGGCTGAGCCAGACCATGGACAAGTCCAGGGTCGGGGTCTTGAAGGGATAGGGTTCGACGAACAACTGCCCGGAAGCGGCCATGGCCGCCGCCGCGTAATCCGGCAGGCTGGCAAGCATGTCAGTGCCCGCCAGCAAGGCCGGTAACGAGCTGTACTGCGGCACCGACAGCACCACCTGGCGAGTCCGGCCGATCTCTGCCAGCCATTCATCGGCAAAACCGGCAACGTTGGCGGTGTGGGACACCAGCACATGGGGGCGTGCGCAATATTCGTCGAGGGTCAGCGGGGTTTCGCTGGCATCGGCCCGCAGCACGCTGGGCTGAATATGCCGCAGCAGCTTGCGCTTGGCGTTGGCCGGCAGGCCACGGGTCTGGCTGATGCCGACGGTGATGTCGCCAGAGGCCAGCAGGTCGGGAATGCGCCAGTAATCCACATGCTGTACCACGACCACCACCTGCGGCGCTTCCTGGCGCAGGGCCCGTAGCAAAGGGGGCAGCAGGCCGAACTCGACATCGTCGGAGAGCCCGATGCGAAAGGTCATGGTGCTGCTGGCGGGATCGAAATCATGGGTCAGGCTCAGGGCCGAGGACAGTGCATCCAGGGCCGGCGACAGATGCTGGATGATCTGCTCGGCACGGGCCGTGGGCTCCATGCGATGGCCGACGCGAATGAACAGCGGGTCATTGAACATCGCCCGCAATCGATTGAGCGCGGAGCTGATGGTCGGCTGGCCGAGAAACAGTTTTTCCGCCACTCGGGTGACGTTGCGTTCCAGCATCAACGCCTCGAACACCACCATCAGGTTGATGTCGGCCTTGCGCAGTTCATTGCGATTCATCGGCGATGCCCCATTCCCCAAACGGAGCTCAGTGTAGAAAGGCCCGGGGGCTGGCGTCCAGACAAGATCGGCCGCCTGGCACGCGCCCCCGGAAACGACTCAGGCAGGGTTTCTCAGCGACCGCCCCGCGCCCGCCGCACAATCACCGCGCTGGTCCTCATGCCCCTGGCGCAAGCGCCATGCTGCCAGCGCCGCGACCAGCAGCACCAGGGCAATCACCTTCAGCCCGCTCATGGCATCGCCGGTGCTCAGCTCGATCGCGCCCATCACCGAGGGGCCGACAAACCCGCCCAGCAGCCCGCAGGAGTTCACAAAACCCAGGCCGCCGGCCAGGGCCGCACCTTTGAGCCGCGAAGCCGGGTACAAGAAGATGATCGACTGCACCACAAAGAACATCAGCGCCGCCACACAGAACCCCAGCAGGCTGAACAGCGGCCCGGAAAACGCCGCGATCAGCAGCCCCAGCGCCATCACCAGCAAGCCGCACACCAGCAGGCGCCGGGCCCGCTGCGGATCGCTGGCCAGCCGCGGCAAGGTGATGGCGCCGAGGGCAGCGGCGATCCATGGCAACGAGGTCAGCAGGCCGACGCTCATGAGGCTCAGGTTGCCGTACTTGCTGATGATGCTGGGGAGGAAAAAGATCACCGTGTAGACGGTGATCTGATGGCAGAAGTAAACGAAGATCGCCAGCATGATCTGCGGCGTGAAGCACTGCTTGAACGAGTGCCCGCCCTGCCCCGCGCCCTCATCGGCTTCGCGGGCCAGGCGCTGCTCGATGGCCTGGGCTTCTTCGGCGCTCAGCCAGGGGGCCTGGCTCGGGCGATCCGGCAGGCGGCGCCAGACCACCCAGGCAAAAAACACCGCCGGCAGCCCTTCGAGCATGAACATCCACTGCCAGCCGTGCCAGCCCAGCACGCCGTCCAGCTTCATCAACGTCGCGCCCAACGGTCCGCCGATGATGTTGGCCAGGCACACCCCCAGCAGGAAGTAGGCGGTGGCCCGGGCCCGTTGCTGACGATCGAACCAGTAGGTCAGGTACAGCATGACTCCGGGAAACAGGCCGGCTTCGGCAACGCCCAGCAACAGGCGCAGCACGTAGAACGACGTCTCGCCCTGGACGAAGGCCATGGCGGCGGAGATCAGCCCCCAGGTGACCATGATCCGGGCGATCCAGAAACGCGCGCCGACCTTGTGCATGATCAAGTTGCTCGGCACCTCGGACAGCGCATAGGTCAAGAAGAACAACCCCGCCCCCAGCCCATAGGCCGCGGCGGAAATACCCAGGTCGACATCCAGTTGGTGCTTGGCCAGGGCGATGTTGGTGCGGTCGAGAAAACTCAGGACATAGGCCGCGATCAGCAGCGGCATGAGCTTGAGGAACATCAGGCGGGTCAGCTGTTGCTGATCCCGGGGAGCGGCAGTGGTCGCCGTGTTCATGGGCATATCCCTTTGTAGTTGTTATGCGGGATCGCCAGCGGCCCTGGAGCCAGGACCACCGGCACTGGGCCTTCAAGGGTCAGAAAGCGACCTGGTCACGGCCCTTGAGTCCGAGCAACGCCCGGGCTTCGTCCGGGGTTGCCACACGGCCGCCCAAGGCTTCGATGACCGTGCGAATGCGCCGTACCTGATGGGCATTGCTCGCCGCCAACTGGCCGGGACCGTCCCATAGGGAATCCTCCAGGCCGACTCGGGCATGGCTGCCCATGGCCAGGCCCATGGTTGCCAGGGGAATCTGGTTGCGCCCGGCGCCAAGGATCGACCAGTGATAGTCATCGCCGAACAGACGGTCAGCGGTGCGCCGCATATGCGCCAGGTCCTCGGGGTGACCACCGATGCCGCCCCGCAGGCCGAACACCGACTGGATGAACAACGGCGCCTTGAGCAGGCCACGCTCGAGGAAGTGCGCAGCGGTATACAGGTGGCCGATGTCGTAGCACTCGATCTCGAAGCGCGTGCGATTCTCGGCGCAGACGCTGAGGATGTGCGCGATGTCGCGGAAGGTATTGCGGAAGATCCGGTCGTCGCTTTCCTCCAGGTACGGGCGTTCCCAGTCGTGCTTGAACTCGGTGAAGCGGTTGAGCATTTCGTACAGGCCAAAATTCATCGAACCCATGTTCAGCGAGGCCAACTCCGGCTTGAACTCCAGCACCGGCTGCAGGCGTTCCTCGACGCCCATGGTCGGTGCACCACCGGTGGTGAGGTTGATCACCACATCGCTGGCGGCCTTGATCTGCGGCAGAAAACCGCGGAACAGTTGCGGGTCCTGGCTTGGCCGCCCGTCCTCCGGGTCCCGGGCATGCAAGTGCACGATGGCCGCCCCGGCTTCGGCCGCAGCGATGGCCTCGGCGGCGATCTCCCTCGCGGTGATCGGCAAGTACGGTGACATCGACGGGGTATGAATCGCACCGGTAACGGCGCAGGTGATGATCACAGGCGTTTTTTCAGACATGACGGTACTCCGACTTTTATTCTTGATGAAAAAAATCCCAGGGTGTCGCTGCTGGCATTCACCGCTGATGAGCCTCAGCGGTGTGGGTGGCGGTTGCCGCTAGAGGTACTCGACGTTGCCGTCGATGCTGATCGCCTGGCCGGTGACATTGCGGGCCGCCGGCGAACAGAGGAACAACGCCATGGCCGCCACGTCTTCGGCGCTGACCATGCGTTTGAGAGAAATCTTGTTCAGGTATTGCTGGCGCATCTCGGCGATCGGCACCCCGGTCTGCTCGGCCCGGGCCTGGATCACTGCGTCCATGCGCGGCCCCTCGACAATCCCCGGCAACAGGGCATTGACCCGGATATCGCTGGCCCCCAGCTCCGCAGCCAGGGATTTCATCAAGCCGACGATCGCCCACTTGGTGGCGGCATAGGGGGTACGCCAGGCATACCCCAAGCGTCCGGCCACCGAAGCGATGTGCAGCAAATGCGCGTTGCCCGAGGCCTTGAGCAAGGGCACCGCGTGGTGGGCAAAGCGGTATTGCGCGGTCAGGTTGATATCGATGGTGCGCTGCCAGTCCGCATCGCTGAGCGTATCGATCCCCGCAGTGGGCCCGGCGATACCGGCGTTGTTGACCAACACATCCAGGCCACCGAAATGGTGCACCTGAAGCGCGAACAGCGCCTCGATCTGTGCTGGGTCGGCGACGTCGGTGCGGGTCGCCAGCGCCGCGGGGTAACGATCACGAAACGCCGCCAGGGCCGCTTCGCTGACATCACACACATGCACCTGGGCCCCAGCTTCAAGGTAAGCGCCAGCCAGCACTTCACCGATGCCCGCCGCACCGCCGGAAATCATCACCCGCAGACCTGGATAAGGCTGTAAACGCTGCAAGACACTCATGCCCGAGCTCCTTTGACTGCCTGCGCCTTGGTGCTCTTGGCCAGCAACCGACCGAGGGAATCCGCGGCCTGCATGATGTCGTCGGTGACCGCCGCCCGTGCGCCGGGACCATCGGCAGCGGCCAGGGCCTCGACGATGCGGTTGTGCGCTTCCATGGAGCGTTGCAGGTGGGCCTTGTCCGGCGCCACCAAGGCGAAACAAGGGCCCATGTGCAGCCAGAAGTTCTCCACCGCAGCCATGGTCAGCTCGGCCCGGGCCACCGCATAGATGCGCCGGTGAAAGGCGAAGTTGGTCCACAGGTAACGGGACACATCCACCTCATCCGCGGCCTTCTGCATCTGCCGGCAAAGCTCGGTAATTTCTTGCAAGTCGCTCTGTTGCAATTGCTGCACGGCCTTTTCCGCCAGCAACCCTTCCAGGGCTACCCGGGCATCACGGATTTCCCGCAGGCGCTCCACCGTCATCATGCGTACCCGCAAACGGGAGGTTTCGGTGACTTCAAAGGCGTTTTCCGCACTCAGGCGCTGCAGGGCCTCACGTACCGGCATGGGGCTGGAACCCAGGGCTTCGGCCAGACCGCGAATGGTCAGTTTCTGCCCGGGCTGAAAGCGCCCACTCATCAAGGCTTCGCGGATCTGCCGATACACCTGGTCCTGCAAGGTATCGCGAGAAACCTGACGCAACGTGGGAAGACGGGTTGGACCTTCAGACATGGGATGTACCTGTGTTGTGGTTCTTGTGCTCGACAATATGTGATCACAAATCAAATATGTCAAACATCCCGCTTGGGCCTGAAAGAGCAATAGAGGGTGCTTTTTCAGCAAAATCTGATTTTCTTATTTCGCACTGCGAAACACTATTCCGTATTGACCACATTATTCATTGGTGACAGGATTATTTTCGCCAACTGATTCAAACAGCGGAATCGAGCTGTTGATGACTGCTGTGCTGTCCTGCTGCCACCTTGAAACCATGCCGCGTCAATCGGCCTCTCACTGCCCTTCACCCGGAGACTTCTGCAATGAGTTGCGACACCCCCCTGCCCCCCGTCGAATCTGTGTTGCTGGGAGATATCCTGGTGCTGACCCTCAACAACCCGCCGGTCAACGCCCTTGGGGTGGAGGTCCGCCGCGGGCTGCTGGCGGCCATCGACAGCGCTGCCGACAACCCGGCGGTCGCAGGCATCCTGATACTCGGCGCGGGACGGCACTTCTGCGGCGGCGCCGATATCCGCGAATTCGGTAAAACGCCTCAGGCGCCGACGCTGCCGGAAGTGCTCAAGCGCATCGAAGACAGCGACAAACCGGTGTTGGCAGCGATCCATGGCGTGGCACTGGGGGGAGGCCTGGAAATCGCCCTGGCAGCCCACTATCGGCTGGCGCTCAGCGGCGCTCGGCTGGGCCTGCCGGAAGTGCTGCTCGGCCTGCTTCCCGGTGCCGGCGGCACGCAACGCCTGCCACGCCTGATCGGCGCCAAGGCCGCTCTGGAGCTGATGCTCAGCGGCCGCCACTTGAATGCCGAAGAGGCTCTGGACCTGGGTCTGGTGGACCGCCTGGGAGACAGTGACGATGCCCTGGCCGAAGGCCTGGCCTACCTGCAGCAGTTACTGGCCAGCCACGCCGGCGTCAGGCGTACCCGGAATGCCCAGGCCCTGAGCCAGCAGAGCAGCCAACGCGCAGCGATCGACGCGGCCCGCGAACAGGCCGCGCAAAAATCCCGCGGCCTGCTGTCGCCACAGAACATCGTTCGCGCGGTTGAAGCGGCCCTCGACCAACCCTTCGAGGACGGCCTGCGGGAAGAGCGCCGACTGTTCCAGGAGTGCCTGGAGAGCCCGCAACGAGCTGGCCTGGTGCACGCCTTCTTCGCCGAACGCGAGGTGCTCAAGGCCCCCGAGACCCGCACTGCCAAGCCCCGCGCCATTGAACAGGTGGGAGTGGTCGGTGGCGGCACCATGGGCGCCGGCATCGCCGTGGCCGCGCTCGACGCCGGTCTGCGGGTGATCATGATCGAGCGCGACCAGCCTGCGCTGGCCCGAGGCTGCGCCAATGTCGAAAAGGTCTACGACGCACTGATCGACAAAGGCCGCCTGAGCGCGGCCGACAAAAGCGCCACCCTGGCACGCTTCAACGCCAGCACCGACTACCAGGAACTGGCCCAGGCCGACCTGGTGATCGAAGCGGTGTTCGAGGAGATGGCGGCCAAGCAGGCCGTGTTCAGCCAGCTGGACCGGGTGTGCAAGGCCGGTGTGGTACTCGCCAGCAACACCTCCTACCTGGACATCAACGCCTTGGCCGACAGCATCTCGCGCCCCAGCGAGGTCATCGGGCTGCACTTCTTCTCCCCCGCCAACATCATGAAGCTGCTGGAGATCGTGGTCCCGGCCAAAGTCGCCCCAGAGGTAGTGGCCAGCGCCTTCGAACTGGCCAAAAGACTGCGCAAGGTGCCGGTACGTGCCGGAGTCTGTGACGGTTTTATCGGCAATCGGATCCTCGCGGTCTATCGCCAGGCAGTGGACTGCATGATGGAAGACGGCGCCTCGCCCTATCAGATCGACCAGGCCCTGCGCGACTTCGGTTACCCCATGGGCACCTTCCAGGTGGCCGACCTGGCGGGCGGCGACATCGGCTGGGCGACCCGCAAGCGCAAGGCCGCCACCCGCGATCCCCGGGCCCGCTACGTGCAGATCGCCGACCGTCTCTGTGAGCGCGGTTGGTTCGGACAGAAAACCGCTCGCGGTTATTACCTCTATGCCCAGGGGCCACGCAGCGCCAGCCCGGACCCGCAAGTCCTGGCGATCATCGATGCCGAGCGAGCACGGGCCGGGATCACCCCACGCTCGTTCAGTGACCCGGAAATCATCCGCCGCTACATGGCCGCGATGATCAACGAAGGCGCCAACGTCGTGCATGAGGGCATCGCCCTGCGTCCGCTGGACGTGGACATCACCTTTATCCACGGCTACGGCTTCCCGCGCTATCGCGGTGGCCCGCTCCACTATGCCGACCAGTACGGCCTGCCCCAGGTCCTGGCGGACATCCGTGAATTCGCCGAAGAGGATCCGTTGTTCTGGAAAGCCTCGCCCCTGCTGGTGCAACTGGTGGAGCGCGGCGAAAACTTCGACAGCCTCAACCACACCCACTGACCAAGGAGGACGCCCCATGCGCGAAGCCGTTATCGTCGCCACCGCACGCACGCCCCTGACCAAGGCCCATCGCGGCGAATTCAACATCACTCCCGGCCCGACCCTCGCGGCCTTTGCAGTACGCGCCGCAGTCGAACGGGCAGGCATCGATCCGGGTCTGATCGAAGACGCAATCCTCGGCTGCGGCTACGGTGAAGGCACCACCGGGCGCAACGTTGCGCGCCAGGCGGTGATCCGCGCCGGCTTGCCCGTCAGCATTGCCGGCACCACGGTCAACCGTTTCTGTGCCTCGGGCCTACAAGCCATCGCCATGGCAGCGGGACGCATTGTGCTGGACGGTGCTCCCGCGATCATTGCCGGGGGGGTGGAAAGCATTTCGCAGATCCGCGGGCGCGGCGCCAGCGACGACCCGGATATCGATCCCTGGCTCTTTGAGCACAAGCCTGAACTGTTCCTGCCGATGATCGAAACCGCGGACATCGTGGCGGCGCGCTACGGCATCAGCCGCGAGGCCCAGGACCGCTTTGCGCTGGAGAGCCAGCGCAAGACCGAAGCGGCACAACTGGCCGGCCGCTACCGCGAGGAAATCATTCCCTGCACCACCACCATGGCCGTGACCGACAAGCACAGCGGCGCCGTCAGCCAACAGCGGGTCACCGTGGATGCCGACACCTGCAACCGCCGTGGCAGCACCTACGAGGCCCTGGCCAAACTCGAACCGGTGCTGGGCCCTGAGCGCTTCATCAGCGCCGGCAATGCCTCGCAACTGTCCGACGGCGCCTCGGCCTGCGTGCTGATGGAAGCGCGGGAAGCAGCCCGGGCCAACCTGCAACCCCTGGGGGTGTTTCGCGGCATGGCCGTGGCCGGCTGCGAACCCGACGAAATGGGCATTGGCCCGGTGTTCGCCGTGCCCCGGCTGCTGGCCCGGCACGGCCTCAGGGTCGAGGACATCGGCCTTTGGGAACTCAACGAGGCTTTCGCCTCCCAGGCCCTCTACTGCCAGCAGCGGCTGGGCATCGCCGATGAATGCCTGAACGTCAACGGCGGGGCCATCGCCCTCGGCCACCCGTTCGGCATGACCGGTGCGCGCCTGGCCGGCCACGTGCTGCTCGAAGGCCGCCGCCGCGGAGTGAAATACGCCGTAGTGAGCATGTGCATCGCTGGCGGCATGGGCGCCGCCGCGCTGTTCGAAATCTATTGAGGACGTCGACATGGACCTGAATTTCACCGAACAAGAAGAAGCCTTCCGCGATCAGGTGCGACACTTTCTCGCCGACCAGTTGCCAACGCACCTGCGGGACAAGGTGGCCAATGGCGAACACCTGTCCAAGGCGGACATGGAGCAATGGCATTCGATCCTCAACGCCCGCGGCTGGCTGGCCAACCACTGGCCCGTGGCGTTTGGCGGACCGGGCTGGAGCGCCGTGGAGAAATTCATCTTCGAACTGGAGTGCGGCCTGGCCAACGCGCCGCGCATCGTGCCGTTCGGGCTCAACATGCTGGGGCCGGTGCTGATCAAGTACGGCACCGCGCAGCAGCAGGACTATTGGCTGCCACGCATCCTCGATGGCCGCCACTGGTGGTGCCAGGGTTATTCGGAACCCGGCGCGGGCTCGGACCTGGCCGCGGTGAAAACCACGGCGGTACGCGAGGGCGATCACTACCTGGTCAACGGCCAGAAGACCTGGACCACCCTCGGCCAGCACGCCAACATGATTTTCTGCCTGGTGCGCACCAACCGCGAAGCCAAGCCCCAGGAAGGCATCAGTTTCCTGCTGATCGACATGGCCAGCCCCGGAGTCGAGGTGCGACCGATCATCACCCTGGAAGGCGCCCACGAAATCAACGAGGTGTTCTTTACCGACGTGCGAGTGCCGGTGGCCAACCTGGTGGGCGAGGAACACCAGGGCTGGACCTGTGCCAAGTACCTGTTGACCTACGAGCGCACCAACATCGCCGGGGTCGGTTTGTCCATGGCGGCGCTGCAGCGCCTCAAGCAGTTGGCCGCGCAGCGCAGCCGCAATGGCCGGCCGCTGCTCGAGGACCCGGAGTTCGCCGCCCGCCTGGCCCGGGTCGAGATCGACCTGGCAAACATGCAGACCACCAACCTGCGGGTGATCGCAGCGGTGGCCGGCGGCGGTGCCCCCGGCGCAGAAAGCTCGATGCTGAAGATCTGCGGCACGCAAATCCGCCAGGAACTCACCTCGCTGCTGCGCCGGGCGATGGGCCCCGCGGCCCGGGTCATGCTGGCGCCAGACACCCCCGAGACGCTGGACCTGGGCCCAGGGTTCGCCAGCAGCGCGACGGCGCAGTACTTCAACAATCGCAAGCTGTCGATCTTCGGCGGCTCCAATGAAATCCAGAAAAACATCATCTCGAAAATGATTCTCGGGCTCTGAGGGCGCGCACATGAACTTCGAATACAGCGCAGAACGGCGCATGCTCGCCGACAGCTTGAACCGCTTTATCGCACAGCAGTACAGCCTGGAAAAACGCCAGCAGGGCCTGCAATCGGCCCTGGGATTCAATGCCGATATCTGGCGCCAACTGGCGGAGCTAGGGGTGATCGGCGCCCTGTTCAGTGAAGCCGACGGCGGCTACGGTGGCGACGGTTTCGACCTGGCCCTGGTCTTTGAAGCCATGGGCCGCGGACTGCTGGTGGAGCCGCTGCTGGGCAGTGCGTTACTGGCCGGCGACGCCATCGCCGTGGCCGGCAGCGAGGCCCAGAAAGCCGAGTTGGTGGACATCATCGACGGCAGCCTGATCGCCGCCCTGGCCCATGAAGAACCCGGCAGCCACTATGAAATCAACCGGGTCGCCTGCCGCGCCGAGGCCGACGGTGCCAGTTGGCGCCTGGACGGCATCAAGAGCCTGGTGTTGCACGGCGCGCAGGCCGGGTTGCTGGTGATCTCGGCGCGCACTGCCGGAGCCCTCGACGACAGCCAGGGCATTTCTCTGTTCCTGGTGCCGACGGACACTCCCGGCCTGGAGATCCAGGGCTGTGCCACCGTTGATGCCGGCCCTGTCGCGCAAGTGCATCTGCACAACGTGATCCTGCCTGGGCACGCCTTGCTGGGCACCCTGCATCAGGGTTACTCGACCTTGGAGCGGGCCATCGGCCGTGGAGTGCTGGCGCTGTGCGCGGAAGCCCTGGGGGCTATGGAAGCCGCCAAGCTGGCGACCCTGGACTACCTGCGTACCCGCCAGCAATTTGGCCGACCGATCGGCAGTTTCCAGGCACTGCAACATCGCATGGCAGTGTTGCTGCTGGAGATCGAGCAAGCACGCTCGGCGGTGATCAACGCCGCAGCGGCCCTGGACGCCGATCGCCTGACTCGTGAACGGGCGCTGTCGGCAGCCAAGGTCAGCATCGGCCGCATCGGCACCCTGGTGGCGGAGGAATGCATCCAGTTGCACGGCGGTATCGGCATGACCTGGGAACTGCCCCTGGCCCATTACGCCAAGCGACTGGTCATGATCGACCACCAACTGGGGGACGAAGATCATCACCTGCAACGCTACATCGCCCTCGGCAAAGCACTGACCCCATGAACCACCCGGACCGGCGACGACCAGACCACACCGAAAGCGCTGAAGGTGTCGCCGCCTTCCTGGTCCGGGGCGCAGCGAGCTGTCTGACGCTGCTCTGCCCCCCTCCCCGCTGAGCCCCAACCCTGCCGCGTTCAGTACCCTCGTCGCGTAGCGGGGTCAGGGCAGGCTGCATCCAGGTTTTTTCCAGAGCCGGTCCGGCATCGGCTCAGCCAAGGTTTTCTCACTATAAAAACAACAAGAGCGGTGAACACCATGCATTCGATAGCCAACACTTGCCTGCCCTGGTCCACTCTGCTGGGCGGTTGCGTGCTGCCGCTGATGTGCCAGGCGCAATGGCTGGAAGACAGCCAGCTGACCCTGGGCGCACGCAACTTCTACATGAACCGCGACTTCCATGGCGAGCGACCACCGCAGAACAAGGCCGAAGAGTGGGCACAGGGTTTTACCCTGCGTTACCAATCCGGTTTTACCGATGGCCCCCTGGGCCTGGGGGTCGACGGGCTTGGCTTGCTGGGCATCAAGCTGGACTCCGGCGGTGGCACCAGCCATACCGGCGCCCTGCTGGTCGACGGCAATGGTGACGTGGCCAACCAGTACGGTTCTTTCGGCGTCACCGCCAAGGCCAGGCTCGCCCAGAGCGTGTTGAGCATCGGCACCCACGAGCCGCTGCTGCCGGTGGCCTTTCGCAACGACACCCGCCTGCTGCCGCAGACCTTCAATGGCGCGCAACTGGTGTCCAGCGATATCAAGGACCTGAGCCTGACCCTGGGTCAGTTCGACAGCGTGCGCCAGCGCAACTCGACGGATTACGAAGACCTGCAGATGTTCGCCCTGGCCAGGAACGGCCGCCAGGTCGCCGGCCGGGTCGACAGCAATCGCTTCACCTACAGCGGCGCCCACTACAGCATCCGCCCCGATCTCAAGGCCGGGTATTTTTATGCCGAGCTCAAGGACAACTACCGCCAGCACTACACCAACCTGACCCACACTGCAGCGCTGGGCAAAAGCCTCTCGCTGAAATCCGAACTGCGCTACTTCCACAGTTCAAGCCTGGGCCGGGCCGAGGTCGACAACCGCCACCTGGGAGTCATGGAAACCGTTGCCTATCGGGGCCACGCCCTGAGCTTCGTCTATCAGAACCAGAGCGGGCGCAGCGGCATGCCTTTTCTCAGCGGCACCGACCCTTATGGTTTCAATACCTCGACCTACAAGAGCTTCGTCAACGCTGGGGAGGATTCCTGGCAACTGCGCTACCGCTACGATTTCACCGCCCTGGGTGTGCCCGGCCTGAGCTTGATAAGCCGCTATGTGCGCAGCAACGAATTCAGGATCGGCCAGCAGCAAGGCCGCGAGCAGGAACTGGATACCGACCTGGCCTATGTGATCCAGAGCGGCCCGCTCAAGGACCTTGGCGTGCGCTGGCGCAACGTGGTGTATCGCGCCAACTACACAGCCAATGTCGATGAAAACCGCCTGATCCTCGACTACAGCCTCAAGCTCTGGTAGCGCCCAAAGCCGACAGCACTGCATCGCCCCGACACGACGCTGCCGGCATCTGCCGGCAGCTCGTGGAAAACCTTGCCCCCCAAACCTTACCTAGCGCTCAAGGCATGCTGGCGCGAAGCGCGTGGCAAGCCTCCTGGTACTCCCTGGCCAGGCGCGCCACCCGCTCCTCGGTGGCCACTACCGCGTCGAGCACGCCAATGCCCTGGCCACAGCCCCAGATTTCCTTCCAGGCCTTGGGCCGTTGACGCTCGGAACCAAAATCCATCTGCGTCGGATCACTGCTGGGCAGGTCCTCCGGGTCCAACCCGGCCGCTGCCAGCGACGCTTTCAAGTAGTTGCCATGCACTCCAGTGATCAGGTTGGTGTAGACGATATCCTCCGCCCCCGACTGGCGGATCATCTGTTTGTAAGCCGGCACCGCATTGGCTTCCTCGGTGGCGATAAACGCCGATCCTATGTAGGCCAGGTCCGCCCCCAGAGCCTGGGCCGCGAGAATCGAACGCCCTGAGGCAATGGCCCCGGAAAGCAACAGCGGCCCGTCGAACCATTGGCGGATTTCCTGGACCAGGGCAAAGGGCGATTGGCTGCCTGCGTGCCCGCCAGCGCCGGCCGCCACTGCAATCAGGCCGTCGGCGCCCTTGTCGATGGCCTTGCGCGCGAAGCGGTTGTTGATCACATCGTGCAGCACAATGCCGCCGTAGCCGTGCACCGCCTGGTTGATCTCGGGCCGCGCGCCCAGGGAGGTGATGATGATCGGCACCTGGTACCGCACACACACCGCCATGTCCTGCTCCAGGCGGTCATTGGAGCGATGGACGATCTGGTTCACCGCAAAGGGCGCCGCCGGCTGCTGCGGATGCAGCCGGTCGTGCTCGGCCAGGGCCTGGGTGATCTGCTCGATCCACTCTGACAAGCGCCCGGCCGGCCGCGCGTTCAACGCCGGGAACGAACCGACGATCCCGGCCTTGCACTGGGCGATCACCAACTCGGGGGTGGAAATGATGAACAACGGCGCAGCCACTACCGGCAAGCGCAAACGCTGCGTAAGGATCTTCGGCAAGCTCATGCTCTGGCTCCTGTGCCATTAGCGAAAGGCTTCATGATTCGGCCATGGCCACTGCGGCCTTGGGGGCCCTGGCAAGGCCGGTGCTGACCAGCACCAGAGCCCCGGCCAACAGGTACATCACGATCCCCAGGTACATGCTCGATACATGCCCCCCGGTATGGCTGTTGATCACCCCGCTGAGCCAGGGCGTCAGCGCCGGTCCGAGGTTGCCCAGGCTGCTGATGAAAGCGATACCCCCGGCGGTGGCGGCGACCGACAGATACTCGCTGACCAGGGCGAAGAAGATCGGCGTCCCGGCCTTGATCCCCACGTAGGCAAAGCCCAGGGCCGTAACCGACAGCAGCAGATGGCCATTCAACAAGGTAGTGATCGCCAGGCCGGACACCGCGATGGCCATGCAGCCGACAAAATGCCAGCGGCGCTCTCGATGCTTGTCAGAATGCAGGCCGATCAGCACCATCCCGACGATCCCGACGATATTCGGAATCGCGGTAATCAACCCCACCTGCATCAAGTCCTTGATGCCCCAGCCCTGGATCAGGCTCGGCATCCAGAACACCAGCATGTAGGTGGCGCCGAGGAACATGAAGTACGCGGTGGACAGCAGGTAGATCCTGGGGTCGCGAAACATCTGCCGGAGGCTGTCCTGGGACTTGTGCCGGGCGCTTTTCAGGTCTTGGGCCATGTCGTCGTCCAGCAGCCGTTTTTCCTCCTGGCTGAGCCACTTGGCCTGCTCCGGGCAGTCCTGCAGGTAGAAGAAGGCCACCACCCCCAGCACGCTGGCCGGCAAGCCCTGGAGCACGAACATCCATTGCCAGCCACTGTAGCCGGCGACGCCGTTGAGGTACTTGAGAATACTCCCCGAGACCGGCCCGGCTATGAGCCCGGCGACTGCGGCGGCGGTCATGAAGATAGCGATGACCTGGCCTCGTCGAGGTGCTGGAAACCAGTAGGTGAAATACAGGATCACTCCCGGAAAAAAACCGGCCTCGAATGCCCCCAGCAAGAAACGCAGGATGTAGAACTGCAGCGGCGTGCTGACGAACATCATCGCCGCCGCCACCAGGCCCCAGCAGAACATGATGCGTAGCAGGGTCTTGCGCACGCCGCTGCGTTTGAGCATCAGGTTGCTGGGGACCTCGAAGAGGAAGTAGCCGATGAAGAAGATACCGGCGCCCAGGCCATAGACCGCATCGCCAAAAGGCAGGGTCTGTTTCATCTGCAATTGTGCGTAGCCGATATTGACCCGATCGAGGAAGGCGATCATGTAGCAGAGCATCAGCAATGGCAGCAGGCGCCAGCGAATCTTTGCGTACAACGATTCAAGCTGCTGGGTGTGTTCGGGCAAGGCGTGCGGATCTTGGACAGTTATTATTTTTGTAGTCATGGTCGTCTCCGGCGGAGTCGGTGGTTACCGCATCAAGGGAATCGCTGTTTCAGGTGTTAGTGGCCTCGCGGTCCTGCAGCACGCGCCACATGACTTTGCCGGAGCCGGACTTGGGCAGGCTGTCGACGAACTCCAGCACCCGCGGCACTTTGTAGGCCGCCATGTGCTCGCGCGACCAATCGATGATCTGTTGCGCGCTGGTGTGGCCCACGGCCTCGCGGCGCAGTACCACCAGCGCCTTGACGGTCTCCCCGCGGTAGGCATCCTGGGCTGCGATAACACAGGCCTCGTGCACCGCCGGGTGCTTGAACAGCAGCGCTTCCACTTCCGCCGGCCAGACCTTGAAACCGCTGCTGTTGATCATTCGCTTGAGGCGATCGGTGAGAAAAAAGTAGCCCTCCTCGTCCATATGGCCGAGGTCGCCGGTGCGCAGGAAAGACTTGCCCTCGAACTCGACGAACGCCGCGGCGGTAGCCTCAGGGTTGCGCCAGTAGCCTTTGAACAGCATCGGCCCAAAGGTGATGATTTCCCCCACCTGGCCAGGCGCAAGTTCCTCCAGGGTATGTGGATCGACGACCCGTGAATCGACCCCGAAGAAGGGCATGCCCAGGCATTGCAACTTGGCCCGCTCTGGGGGGTTGCCATGGCTGGCGGCAGCGGTTTCCGTAAGCCCGTAACCCTCGAGAAAAGTCAGCCCGAATTCCTCTCGCAGGCGCTCTGCCACCGCCTGGGGCATCGCTGCCCCGCCACCGTTGATATGCACCAGGCTCGATAGCTCGAAATCCTTGTAGTTGGGGCTGCCGAACAGGTCGATGATCATGGTCGGGATGCAGGTCCAGTGGGTCACCCGATGACAGGAGATCAGGCGGCCGGCGAGCTCCCGATCCCAACGCGGCATGATCACTGTGCTGGTGGCATCGAACACCGCCCGCAGGACAAAACACACCAGGCCGGTGATATGGAAGAACGGCACCACCCCCAGGCCCACCGACTCGACGGTGGACTGGGTCCAACTGCCGCTGACGGCGTTGCTCATCAGGCTGCGATGGGTGTGCATGCAGCCCTTGGGATGGCCGGTGGTTCCCGAGGTGTATTGCAGCATGGCCAGGTCGTCGGCCTGGGCACTGTGCACGCCGGGGCTCAAGGACTGCCCGAGGGCCTCGCCCCAACGCAGGTAGCCATCGGGCAGCGGCGGCTCAGCACGCAACCAGGCATCGACCTCGGCGCTGGGCATTTCCGCCGCTTGCATCTGCGTCGGCGTCGGCATGGCATCGCTGTAGCGGGTCACCAATACCGTGCGCAACTGTTGCTCGGGGCCAAGCGTGGCTTCCGCCGCCTGGACGATCGACGCCAGGTCCGCCGCACAGATCAGCACCCGCGCCTGGGCATCGCCGAGCTGATGGCTCAACTCCTCCACCTTGTTCATCGGGTTGACCGGCACCACCACCGCGTTCGCCCGCAGGATGGCGTAGTAGGCCACGATGAATTGCGGACAATTCTGCAGGTACAGCGCCACCCGATCACCGGGCCCGACGCCTGCGTTCTGCAACCAGCCGGCCAGGGCCAGGGCCTCGGTCCGCAGGGCGGAATAGCTCAGCGCCCGCCCAAAGAAGCGGTAGGCCACTTTGTCTGGATAGCGCTGCGCGGCCACCTCCAGGTTGAACCACAGCGAGGTGGCCGGCACCGTCAATGCAAGGGGCAAGCGCTTGGGCCAGACACGGTGATGTGGGCGCTGAGTGCGGGTAGTGGACATGCTGACTCCTTCAAGCCCTGGGATGAACGAGGGGATAGCCATGGACAGCGTCATCCGGCGCCCGTACGACCGCCAGGCCTCGCCGCAACGGGCAACCATCGGGGTCGATCCTGCCCCAAGCCGCCGGTCCATTTCAATCACTTATATTTCGCTGTGCGAAATATAATTCCGTATTGACCGGTAGAATATTCGCTGACATTCTGCATTTCAACGTGGAAACGCCCTGCACAACACAATCAGAAAAATCACTGCAGCCTGGTCATCGACGACACCTGCGTTCGACGACACGGGCCAGGACCTGACCCAAGAGCCATCGCCTATGAGTGCCGTATCTGACGCCCCGACACTGCAAAGCCTGTTCAGCGGATTCGCGGTCCATCTCGGCTTGAGCCTGCAGCAATACCAGCAGGCGCAAACCGTCATTGCGGTCACCGTTGAACCTCATCACCTCAACCAGGCCGGCAATCTTCACGGGGGGGTCATAGCCTCACTGGCCGACACCGCCATGGGCATGAGCGGTACCTGGCATGCCGATCCCGGACAATGGCGACTGGCCCTGACCCTGTCCCTGAACATCAACTACATGGCGGCGATCCCACCGGCAACTGAAGTCCGGGCAGTGGCACGCATGCGCGGCGGCGGAGCGAAGATCTTCATGGCCAGCTGTGATCTGCTGGACGCCGAGGATCGGCTGCTGGCCAGTGCCGAGGGGGTTTTCAAACGTGGCCGCCTGCGTGTCGAAAGCCGCTGAGGCCGCACGCCCTTGTGCGCAAGCAACCGAGCACAGGTTGGCGAGGTGCTGGGCAACCGTGCGG
Source organism: Pseudomonas sp. Fl5BN2 (assembly GCF_009908205.1). Taxonomy (NCBI): domain Bacteria; kingdom Pseudomonadati; phylum Pseudomonadota; class Gammaproteobacteria; order Pseudomonadales; family Pseudomonadaceae; genus Pseudomonas; species Pseudomonas sp. Fl5BN2. Next base: position 79,090 of record NZ_JAAARL010000013.1, read on the forward strand.
AATTGAGTTTCGAGAGGGAATAGCAGATTTCAATTGTGGCGGTTCCGGGATAACATTTTTCCTTTGTTTCCACGAACCCGCGGTGTGGTCAACTGGCATTGCGACCGGCACCAGCCCTTACCGGAAGACCCCATGCACGACCCGAACGACATCCCGGAACAAGCGCCCAAAGACCGCAAGTTCGTCGAAGCCCTGGCCCGTGGCCTGGAAGTCTTGCGGGCCTTTACCCACGGCCATGCGGTGCGCGGCAACCAGGACATCGCACGCATCACTGGCTTGCCCAAACCTACGGTATCGCGCCTGACCTACACCCTGACGCAACTGGGTTACCTCAAGTACAACCAGGACCTGGAGAAGTACCAACTGGATTCGGCGGTACTGGCCTTGGGTTATGCCTATTCCGCCAGCCTGCGGGTGCGCCAGCTCGGCAAGCCGTTCATGGATGAGTTCGCGCGCCGTACCAACACCACCGTCAGCCTGACCTGCCGCGACCGCCTGTCGATGATTCACGTGGACAGCAGCCGCCCGCCGGAAGTCGCCAGCCTGCGCATGGAACCTGGGGTTCGACTGCCCCTGGCCACCAGCGCCGCCGGACGCGCCTACCTGGCTGCAACGCCGAAACATGAACGTGACCATCTGCTCGGGGAAGTGGCGAAAAAACTCGGCGACGAGTGGCCGGCCCTGGAAAAATCCCTGGAAGACTCCTTCCGCGAATACGAGGCTTTGGGCTTCTGCCTGTCGCTGGGCGAGTGGGACCGCAACGTCAACGGCGCTGGGGTGCCGCTGCACTTGGCCGACGGCAGCATCATGGCCCTGACTTGCGGTGCTCCGAGCTTCCAGCTGTCCAGCGAAAAACTCGAAAGCTCCCTGGCGCACCAGTTGGTGATGCTGGCCCGGGATCTGGAAAGCCTTGGCGTCTGAGCCTGTCATCGCGGATGACCTGGGACTCGCGCCCGGCCATCGACAGCGCCCCATCTGGCTGATAATCGTAGCGCTTTCGAGCAGTTGTCGATCAGCGACACCGGCTCACAGGTGGTCATGTAGCAGACAGTTGCTGGCCGCCAATTCCATGCATGATCGGGCGAACTACCGATAAAAAACGCCGCTTTCTCGTGCAGAGAAAGCGGCGTTTTTCCTTGACGGCTTGACCTTGCCAGCAGCGTAGGGCCTGTTGACTGATAGCCGCCTTGAGGTGGCGGGTCCCAGGAACGCCAGGGTGTTGGACTGACGTTCCTGGAATGTGCACATCCCCGGTATCAGCGGGGGCTCCTCATCACTTATCCAGCACGTTCTTACCGACCAGGCTGCCGACGTTCGCGACAAATTGTGTGTGCACCACGCCCGTGGCCTTGACGTTGCTCAGTACACCGTTCTGGTTGAGCCCCACCAGACCACCGGCGGTGTCCATCCCTAAACCAACCACCATTGCCTTGGCTGACGAGTCAGTGATCCGACCAGAGTTGTTGAAACCGACCAATCCCCCTGCGTTGTTGCTGAAATACCCAATTACGGTGCCCGAGGCGCTGGAGCGCAGGATGCTGCCATTCTGGTTGTAGCCCACCAGGCCACCCAGGTTCCGGGAGGCAGCGTAAGCATTATTATCCAACCCAATCACTCCCGAGCTCGAAGAGTCAGCGATCGAGCCGCCCTGGTTGATCCCCACCAAGCCGCCCATGCCTACCGGTGCCTGACCGCCCAAGGAGCCCCCGACCCGAACATTGGCGTGGCTATTGCTCACGGAGCCGGTGTTCAGGCCCGCCAGGCCACCGGCTGCCGAAGTTGAGGTATTGCCAGCCACTGAACCGCTCACCGAAGAACCATCGATGGAACCGCCGTGGTTGATCCCCACCAGTCCGCCGATCTGGTTGTCCTGATCATCAAGGGCACGTACCTGGAGATTGCTGGCTTGGACGTTGCTGATACTCCCGCTGTTGCTTCCAACCAGACCGCCGACTGCGCCACCACCCTGGGTATTGGCTGGTCCCTTGACGGTGAGCGAGGCGAGCTTGAGGTTGCTGATGCTGCCCGAGGAACTACCGAACAGACCGCCATGAGCGCCATTACTGTTGACGGTAAAACCACTGATAGTGTTGCCCAGGCCGTTGAAGACACCGGTGAACGTGTCGGCACCACCAATCGACGTGAGGTTGCCGAAGCCGTTGAGGGCAGTGCCCAGGACGTAGCGGCCATCCAGGCGCTTATCGATTGCCTGCAACTGCGCAGCGTTCTGAATGACCTCGTACTTGGCCCCGTTGGCGTCGAACCCGGCACCACTGCCGGACAGGGTCACCTGGCTGTTTTTACCCAAGGTGAGGTCAGCACCGTGGTTCAGGCCCAGGCTGCTGTCGCTCCCGGTGAGTTGCACTTTACCGTTGAGCCCAATGCGCTCCTTGGCATTGAGCTCGACCCGGGCCTTGGCCCCATTGGCTGCCAGGTTGCCATTGAGCTGAATGTCCTTGGCCGCAGAGAGGGTCAACTGATTGCCGCTGCTCCAGTTGATCGGTCCGTCCACCACGACATCGCCCTTGCTGCTGGCCAACTCGATATTGGTGGTCGCCAGATTCCGCGACAGGGTATCGCCATGATTGATCCCAAAGTAGTCGGCCATGGACCCGCCAACCGCGACCTGCTCAGCTTCGATCTTCCAGGTTCCCGTCTGACCATTTTTGGCCTGGGTGGAGACACGAGCATTTTTTTGCACCCAAGTCATCCCGCCGCGGGTTTCGATCACACCACCGTTACCCTCGTCCGGGGCATTGGCCAGCAATGCACCGTCGACGTTGACCCTGCCCACATCACCGCCGTCCAGGGTGATGCGACCGGCCTTTTGCGACAAGGTATTGGCTTCGATAGTGCCGGTGTTGTTGACCACTATCTGCGTCATCGCGCCGGCACTCTTGGCGGTCATCAGTACTTGACCGCCATCGGCCTTGAGCAGGCCTCCGTTGGCCACCAGCGCATTGAGCGCGGCGGAATCAACTTGCAGGTCCAGCAGGTTGTCACCGTCAAAGCTGACCGTGAACGCTTCACCCGCACCCAATGCCACACGGCCGTTTTGCGCCGTGATGGTGCCGTTGTTGAGAACGTCTGCGGCCAACAGTGCAACACTGCCACCGTCAGCGGCGGTGATCTTGCCGAGGTTGACGATTCTGGCCTTGGAGGTGCCGGAGAACTGATAGTTACCGGCATTGAACTGCTCATTGCCGATGCCCTGTGTCGAGACCACCAGGCCGCCAACATTCACTTGAGCGTTATTGCCGAACACCACCCCGTTGGGGTTGACCAGGAACACCTGACCGTTGGCGTTGATCGTCCCCAGGATCATACTGCCATTGACACCAACCACCCGGTTCAAGGCAATCGAAGTATTGGTGGGCTGATTAAAGGTCACCGATTGACCGGTCTGGACATTGAAATCCTTCCAGTTGGTGACCAGCTTGTCGGTGTTCTGGTTGATGGACATGTGATTGCCCTGAGTCGAAATATCCGCACTCCCGGACACCACCGCGCCCCCTGTCGGCAAGGCGAACGCCGATGGCATGCACGCCAAGGCAAGGACACTGGCTGCCGCCACAATCAAACCCTTTCCGGAGCCCGAACGACGACGGCGGCGAGCGCCTTCGTGAGTCACATTCCAGCAGCCCTGGGCCTGGTTCCATACCAACGCATAAATCTTGTTCATAAAGATTCCTTATCGACTGATCAAAACCCTGCAAACCTTTGCAAGGCGACACAACACCTGCTGGGGCACAACGGCTCCGGCAGAAACACGGCCAAGCACTCACGCAGCCTCGGGCCATGTATTGCGCCCGTCACAGCGGATCACTCGGAAAAAAGTGCTATGCAGCAACGGCTGACTGCCGCCAGCCGTCAGAAAGGACAGAAAAGAGAACAGGGCCAATAGCAGCCCTGGATCAGGCAAGCCTCGGTATGCCGTGTTTGCGCACGGCATACCGAGGGAGTGACCATCTCCTTGGATCAAGAGGTGCAGATCACCAGTTACGCTGCTCGCCCTGGTTGAGGTTGGCTGCCTGATTCAATGGGCGGTCGTAGCCCGTGCTTGCGTAGTTGGGAGCAATCACGTTGATATTGCCGAAGGCTGCGGATTGACGAATGTCACCCAGGTCCACCCCCGCCAGGCCACCCAGACGGGCATCCCGGCTGCCCGAAACCTCGCCACTGGCGAGCGTGTTGACGATCCGCGCATTGTTCTGCCCCACCAGGCCGCCGGCCATGCTGTAACTGCCCCCGGAGACATTGCCCTTGGCCGAAGCGGTGTCGATGAGGCTGTCACCCTTGGCAACGCCATGAGTACCCACCAGACCGCCGACCGCGCTCTTGGCACCGCCACTGACATCACCATGGGCCTCGACTGACTTCAGGTCCCCGGCGTTGTAGCCGATGAGCCCACCGACATGGCTTTGATCCTTGCCAGTGACATTGCCCAAGGCCAGGGAGTTGGCAATGAGCCCACCAGCGTTGGAACCAACAAGCCCACCTACAGTGCTGTTGCTACCGCCCTGAACCAGGCCGGACGCTTCGGCAAGGCCGATGTCACTGTCAAGGTTCTGCCCCACCAGGCCACCGATGTGCAGGCTGTTCCCCGCATTCACCGCGCCGCTGGCGTTGACGTTGCGCAGCACGCTGTCGTGGTTCAGCCCCACCAGGCCACCAGCCGTGGCAAAGCTGTTGCCCTGCAACCTGCCACTGGCTACCGAATCACTGATCCGGCCCGATTCGTTGCGACCGACCAGGCCTCCGGCGTTGCTCGCGCCAGTGCCGGATACCGTTGCCGAAGACTGGGAGCGCTCGATACGACCGCCTTGGTTGTAACCCACCAGGCCGCCCAGGTTGGTGCCCTTGTAGCTGTAGCTGTTGCCACTGGAAACCGCTCCCGAACTGGAGGAATCGGCAATCAGTCCTTGATGGTTGATGCCCACCAACCCACCCACTCCGCCCTCGGCATTGCTGGCGATGCTGGCGGTGAGCCGGACATCGGCGCTGCTGTTGGTCACTGTACCGCCACTACCGTCCACCTGACGGTTCTCGCCCACCAGGCCACCGGCCGCCGAGGTGTAGCTATTGCCCAGTACCACACCGCTTATCGACGAGGCGTCGATGGAGCCACCGACGTTGCTGCCCACCAGCCCGCCGATCACGTTGTCCTGTCGGCTCTTGGCATTTACCCGCAGATCGCTGGCGCTGACGTTGGCAATGCTCCCGCTGTTGCGTCCGACCAGGCCACCGACAGCACTGGAACCGGAGGTGGGCATGGCACCGTTGATGGTCAACGAGGCCAGCTTGAGGTTGCCGATGCTGCCGGACGAGCTGGCGAACAGTCCGCCATCGGTGCCGTTGCTGTTGATCGTCAAACCGCTGAGGGTGTTGCCCAGGCCATCGAAGATGCCACTGAAGGCCTGCTGCTCACCGATCGAGGTCAGGCGGTTACTGCTGTTGATGGAGTTGCCAAGGACGTAGCGACCTGCCAGGTCCTGGTCGATCGCCTGCAACTGCGTGGTGTTTTGAATGACGCTGTAGGCTTGGCCGTTGGCGTCGAAACGGGCACCGTTGCCGGACAGCGTGACGCCGCCATTCTGGCCCATGACAAACCCGCTACCGTGGTTCAGCCCGAGGCTGCTGTTGCTGCCGCTCAGCGTCAGTTGACGGTTGAGCTTGATGCCACCCTGGGCGTTGAGTTCGACCCGGGCATTGGCGCCAGTGGCAGACAGGCGGTCATCCAGGCGGATGTCTTTGGCCGAAGAGAGGGTCAACTGGTTACCGCTGGACCAGCGCAGCCCGTTTTCCACCGCTACATCGCCCTTGCCACTGGCCAGTTCGATATTGGTCGTGGCCAGGTTGCGCGACACGGTGTCGGCATGGGCAGTGTTGCTGTTGGCGTTGAAGAAGGAGCCAACCTTGACTTCGTTGCTGGCGATCTTCCAGGTGCCCGTGCGGCCATTCCTGGACTGGGTGTCGACCTTGGTCGTCAGCTGCGCCCGGGTGGTGGCGCCCCGGGTCTCGACCACCCCACCATCGCCCTTGCCGTCCAGCGCACTGGCGTGCAGCGAGCCATCGACACTGACCACGCCCACGTCGCCGCCATCCAGGGTAATGCGCCCGGCTTTTTGCGACAGGGTGTTGGCTTCGATAGTGCCCTGGTTGTTGACCACCGTCTGCAGCATCGAGCCCGCGCTCTTGGCGGTCATCAGCACCTGCCCGCCATCGGCCTTGAGCAGGCCGGTTTTGGTGTTGTGCACCAGCGCGTTGAGCGCTGCGCTGTCGACGTGCAGGTCCAGCAGTTGGTTGTCGTCGAAGCTGACGGTGAAGCCATTGCCTGCGGCCAGTGCAACACGCCCATTCTGCGCCGTGATCGTGCCTTGGTTGGTCACCTTGGCCCCGAGCAGCGCAACGCCACCGCCGTCAGCGGCAGTGATGGAACCCTGGTTGACGACCTCGGCCGCCGAGTCGCCGGTGAACTTGTAGTTGCCGGCCTTGAAATCGGTATCGCTGATGTCGCGGGTCGTAGCCACCAGGCCGCCGACATTCACCTGTGAGCCTTGGCCAAACACCACCCCGTTGGGGTTGATCAGGAACACCCGGCCATTGGCGTTGATCTGCCCTTGGATGTTACTGCCGTTGACACCGACAACCCGGTTCAGGGCAATCGAGGTGCTGGAAGGCTGGTTGAAGGTCACCGATTGATTGGACTGAACACTGAAGTCATTCCAATTCGTGGTCAGCTTGTCCGTATGCTGATTGATCGACATGTTCGAGCCCTGGGTAAGGATGTCGGCACTGCCGGACACCACCTCCCCGCCGGTGGGCAAGGCAAACGCCGAGGGCAACCCGGTCAATGCCAGGAGACTGGCAACAGCCACCACCAGGCCCTTGCCGGAACCGGTACGCCGACGCCGGGCGCCTTCGTGAGTGACGTTCCAGCAGCCCTGGGCCTGGTTCCATACCAACGCATAGATCTTGTTCATGCAAACTCCATATCGATTTGTCTACGTACTGCAAACCTTTGCAGCACGGCACTGCCGCTGAAGCGCTCGCTAGGCCTTCAAAACTGAACGACGGTGTTGGGTAGAACTCGCCCACGGACGAACCGGCTCAATGACCGGTCGCGATCATGGGAAGGTAAAAGTGAACTCTGCGGCCCCGTTGGCAGCCCCCCCGGCCTGGACTTCCCGGTCATTGCCAATGCGGATGTAGCTGGCTCGCAGGGGAATGCTTGCGCCATCGCCGATGCGCTGCATCTCGTAGCTCTGGCCGCTGTACTCGATGCGCTCCGAAGTCAGCCCATTGGTCATGACAATGCCGAACCCCCGAGTCTGGGAATTGATCAGGCCCAGTACGCCCCTGACCGACGAGCCCCCTGACTTGTCGATAAAGCTGATGCGAGGCTTGGCCTGCATCGAACAACGGCTCAACCCGATACTGAAGGGAACCGCAGGCGAGGTAGCGTTAACCTGGGGAAAGTCCGACAGGGCGAAGCGCCCCAAGCGCACTCCGATATCTTTGTAGGCTTCCACCACGCAGGTCTTGGGCAGCTCGATGTTCATGTTGAAGTCCATGCCGCCCATGACCAGGCTCGTGCGGCAACTGCCGGTCAGCGGTGTGCTGAGCTGGCTCAATTGGGCCCCCAGGGTCGACTCGTTTTTTTCCAGGTCGTACGCATACAACTGCAGGTAGGAAGAGCCTGTTACCTGAGTCACTTTGAGGGTGCCCGTGGGCAACTGATCCGGTTGCACGGTCAGGATCAGTGATTGAACAACCTGGGTGACCATGGTCTGCTTGGGTAAACCGCTCTCAAAGACCAGGTCGTCATTTTTTTCCAAGGCAATCGGGTAGGTGCCCTGGGTCACCCGTATTTTCTTGCTCCCTCGAGGAGCAACATCCAGTCGCAGGCCAATGCCGGCGACATCGGTAGGCGCGGCGCCATCGTACTGCGGCGTACCGAGGGTCCAATGCCCCGCAGTCACCAGCTCCCGAGGTCTGCCGGAGACAGCCAGGTTGAAACTGGTATGCAAGGTCAGCGTACGCTGCCATAACACGGTTCCCACCGCGGTATTGGTGTTCAACGGGTTGACCAGCACCCATTGCGTAACGGCGTTGCTGGTGACGTCGCAGCCCCTGGCATAACCGTTCACCGAGGCTGCGCGCGCTTCCGTGCCGACCCAGCCGCAAAGCATCGCTGCAAGCACGACGCCATGAACCCACAGGGACAGCGGTCTACGCTCGGTTACAAGCCTCAGCCATTGGCGAATCATCTGTCTTTCTCCCTGTCTGCACTGTTGGAGCACCGCCTATGTGAACGGCCATGCCCTGCACAAACGAGATGGGTTGTCCAACAGTGGCCGGCTGCTTCCGGCCACCCTTAAGAAAGATCATCAAGGAACGAGACAAGCAGGTACCCGTCATCAGTCAGCACCCGGTACGCCAGGCATCAGCCAGGTGCACCGGGGAACTGCCCTTCCTCAGATCAGTGGGTACCGGTCATCAGTTGCGGATATCGCCCTCGTTCAGGCCGACCGCTGGCACTTGCGCCGCCAGCTCCTCCGCCCTGTTGTAGCGCATGTCGCCGTAGTTGACCCCGACCAGGCCACCGTAGGTCTGGGCGTTGCGCGCAACGAAGTTGATCTTGCCGGAGGCCGAAGAGTTACGCAGATCGCCCGTGTTCAAGCCGACCAGTCCGCCCAGGAGGGCAGAGACGCCGCCGCTCACCTGGCCATCGGCCAGGGAGTTGGTGATGAACGACTTGTTCTGACCGACCAGGCCGCCAACCGCACTCCGATCACCGCCCACTACGTCGCCTTTGGCCGATGCGCTATTGATGCGGTGATCGACAAGGTCGCCATTGGTACCCACCAGGCCGCCGACGAAGCTGGTGACGCCGCCGCGGACGTTACCACTGGCTTCGGCCGAACTCAGGTCACCGTCGTTGTAACCCACCAACCCGCCGACGTTGCTGATGTTGCCGCCGCTGGCATTGCCACGAGCCACGACATATTCGGTGTTGCCGCCAAAGTTGTGTCCGATGAGGCCACCGACATTGCTGTTGGCACCACCTGTCACATTGCCGGTCGCTTCCGCGGTGTGGATCTGGCTGTCCTCGCTCTTGCCCACCAGACCGCCAATGTTGGTGCCGGTGGAGTCAGTGACCGTACCAGTGGCCTTGACGTTCTTCAGCTCGCTGTTCTGGTTGAAGCCCACCAAGCCACCTGCGGCCAAGGACGCTGCACCCGTAACTGCACCACTGGCGCTGGAGTCGATGATGGTGCCACTTTTGTTGGTCCCCACCAGACCACCGATGCGGCTGGCGGCATAACCCCAGACATTGACCGAGGAACTGGCGTTCTCAATCAGGCCGCCTTGGTTGTAGCCCACCAAACCACCCAGGTTCGGGTCGATGTAAGGTGGGCGAACGGGTGGGTTAACGGGTGGACGGAAACCCGTTCCGATCGTACCGGCACTCGAAGAGCCCTTGATTTCCCCGCCCTTGTTGATCCCCACCAGGCCGCCCATGCCACCCACCTCACTGAGCTGTACGGTGCCCAACACCTGCACGTTGGTGGAGCTATTGGTAATGCTCCCCACACCGGCGCGGCCAACATTGTTTTCGCCGACCAGGCCGCCCATGGCCAAGGTGTTGTTGTTACCGGTCACCGTACCGGTCACCGATCCACGGTTGATGCTGCCGCCGGCGTTGACGCCGACCAGGCCACCGACGGTGTTGGTCTGATTGCTGTTGGCGTTCACGACCAGGTTGGTGCCACTGACGTTTTCGATGCGGCCGGTGTTCTCGCCCACCAAGCCACCGATTTTTCCGAAGCCTGAGTTGGAGGTAGTACCGTTGATTCTCATCGACGCCAGCTTGAGGTTGCTGATACTGCCGGACGATCGACCGAACAGACCACCGTAAGGCCCATCGGTATTGACGGTGAAACCACTGATGGTATTGCCTAGGCCCTCGAAGATTCCGTTGAACTGTCTGTTGCCACCAATGGTCTTGATGATGCCGGTGCCCTTGATGTCATTGCCCAGCACATACAGGCCACCGAGGTTGGTGCCGATCGCCTGCAACTGCGCGGAGTTCTGGATCACTGTGTACAGGTCATCATTGACGTCGAACGAAGCGCCGCTGCCGGACAGGGTGACCTGGCCGCGATCGCCCAGGACATAGCTGTTGCCGTAGACCAGGCCGAGGCTGCTGTTGGCACCGGTCAGCGCTACCGCACCATTGAGCTTGATGTCCCGATCGGCCTGGAGCTCGACACGGGCGCCTGTACCGCTGGCCTTCAGGTTTTTATTGAGGTTGATGTCCCGGGCCGAAGCGACGTTCAAGTGATTGCCGCTGCTCCAGTTGATGTCACCGTCGATCGAAACGTCGCCGGACTTGCTGCTCAACTCGACGTTGGTGGAAGCCAGGTTAAACGACAGGGTATCGGCATACACGTTGTTGCTGCCGGGGGTGGAGGTTGGGCTGACATTGATATCGGTGGAACTGATCTTCCAGGTACCGGCCTTGCCATTGGTGGCCAAGGTGTTGACCCGGGCGGCCAGTTGCACCTTGGTGTCGGCGCCCTTGGTCTCCACGACACCGCCATCACCGATCGAAGTCAGTGCGTTGGCGCTCATCGAGCCACCGACGTTGACCACGCCGACATCACCGCCGTCCAGGGTGATCTTGCCGGCCTTGCGCGACAGGGTATTGGCTTCGATGGCGCCCTGGTTGTTGACCACGGTCTGCAGCATCGAGCCGGCACTGCGTGCGGTCATCAACACCTGCCCGCCATCGGCCTTGAGCAGGCCGCCGTTGCTGACCAGCGCATTGATCGCCGCGGCATCGACTTTCAGGTCCAGCAGGTTGTTGCTGTCGAAGCTGACGGTGAACGCGTCGCCGCCACCCAGGGCCACACGGCCCTTTTGCGCCTTGATGTCGCCTTCGTTGCGCACGCTCTTGCCGAGCAGGGCCACACTGCCACCATCGGTGGTAGTAATCACGCCGTTGTTGACGATTTCAGCTTGTGAGGTCCCGGCAAACTTGTAGTTGCCGGCCTTGAAGTTGTCATCGCTGATGTTCTTGGTCGAGACCACCAGGCCACCGACGTTGACCTGAGCGTTGTTGCCGAATACCACGCCATTGGGGTTGATCAGGAACACCCGGCCGTTGGCGTTGATCTGCCCCTGGATATTACTGCCGTTGACGCCGATCACCCGGTTCAGGGCGACCGAGGTCTTGGTCGGCTGGCTGAAGGTCACCGTCTGGCCGCGGTTCACGCTGAAGTCGTTCCACTCGGTGATCAGCTTGTCCGAGTGCTGGTTGATCGACATCTGTTTGCCATTCTCGAACGTCAGGATGTCTGCCTGTCCGAAGGTTATGTTTTCTCCAGTCGGCAGCGCGAAGGCCATAGGTAAAGCGCCTATGCCCAGCAACCCGGCCACCATCACCACCAGGCCTTTGCGGGTTCCGGAACGCCGACGGCGCCGCGCCCCTTCGTCGGCCACACTCCAGCAGCCCTGGGCCTGGTTCCATACCAATGCATAAACCTTATTCACGTTGACTCCTTATTTTGCTGATTAACGCCCTGCACCCTATGCAGGGCGGCACTACATCCGAAGCGCACGCGCGCCTTCAGAAATACTGTGTCGCGCTGGCCCAGATTCGCGGCGTGCGCTCGGGGCCGCTGCCTTCCTGGTTGTTGTCCAGGGCCCAGGCACTGGTCACGCTGATCTGTTGCGAAGGACCGCTCCAACTGGCACCCACACCGGCGCCCGAAAGCTGGCGGCGGTTCTCATCGTGGATCCAGGGGCGCTTGTTGACCTGCACCGCGCCGTGATCGATAAACGCCTTGAGCTGCCAGCGCGGGGCCGGGAGGAAGCGCAGCTCCAGGCTGGCCTGCCAGCCCTGGTCGCCGCTGCCGGTACCCTGGGGATAGGCGCGCACATCGAAGGGCCCGCCGATGCCGAATTTTTCCGAGCTGTCCAGGTTGGTCGAGGACCATTGGCCGTTGAACTGGCTGTAGAGCTGGAAGCGCGGGCTCAGGTACTGCAGGCGCGCGGCATTCAGGTTGAGCTTCTGAAAGCCACCGTTGGTGCCGGCCGTGAAGTGGTCGCGCCACTGGTCCATCGGGTCGTCGATGCTCAACCGGCCACTGCCGTAGGTGAGGTAGAAGAAGTTCTGCCCGCCGCCGAGCAGGCTGTCCTGGGAGTTGCCGTTGAGGCTCAGGCTCCAGAGTTCCACATGCTTCTGGCTGCTGACTTCGAACAGGTCGATGTCGTCCCGCAGGCGCTTGTCCTCGTACTGCAGCTGGGCGCTGAGATCGAAGGTGCGGCTGCGGATCAGCGGTTGGGTGATGAAGACACTGCCGATGCTGGCCTCGCCGTGGGCCTCCAGCACCTCGAAGTCGCGGCTCAACTCGTAGTTCATCCGCGAATAGGCCACGCCCAGGCTGGTCGACCAGGGGCCTACCGGGAGTTTGTAGGCGGCGCGGTAGTAGCGCTGGTCCTCATCACTGCCCAGCACCCGCAAGTTGAGCTGGTCGCCCAGGCGCAAGGGGTTGTTGAGGTTGAGGCTGCCCCCCAGGCGATATTCGCCGGTGTAGTAGCCGCCGAAGTTGTCGGCTTCCAGGGTGCCGCTGGCCCAGGGTCCGGGCTGTGCATTGACCAGCAGGTCGGTGGTGCCGCGCTGCTCACCGGCACTCAGGGTGCCCTTGACCCGGACCCCGGGAAGGTCGCTCAACAGCAGCAGGCTGCGCTCAAGATCGTCACTGCGCACCGCGGCATCGCTTTGCAACAACGACAGCGGGCCGGTGATCACTGAATTCAGGGCCCGGGACTGGTTGTTCACTTGAATACGGCCGTAACGGCCTTCCATGACCTCGATACGTACCACGCCGTCCTCGATGTCCTGGGCCGGCAGGAAGGCCCGGGCCAGCATGTAGCCCTGGTTCTGGTAATAGGTGGTCAGACGCTCGGCAGCCGCGCGCAGCTGGTTCAGATCCAGTTCCTGACCCTTGAGGTCCGCCAGCTCAGCCTGCAGCGTCTCGTTGCTGAACACCTGATTGCCGACGATCACGAAATCGTTGACCTGCAGGCGGATGCCGGAGGTATCCGGAGCCTGGGCAGGGGCGCTCGGCGGCTTCGCCGGCAGGTCCAGTTCCGGCGCCGGCGGCTCCGGCAAGGCCGGTTGCGTGGCCTCAATGTCACGCATCGCCTGCCCGGCGTTGGGCACATACACCGCAGCCTGCCCCACGTTGGGCACATTTACCGCAGCAGTCGCCAGTCCCGGCAGCATCAGAAGCAAACTCAAACAGCTTCTGGACAAGTGTTGCCGAGTCCCGTCAGGGCACCTGGAAACCTGGCCATTGAATGATTTCTCCAAGGCAACTTCAGTCTTGTATCCGCGCACTTCCACTCAGCGTCTCCCCGCTGTCAGTTGCCACTTGGTAATGAACCACCGCCTGATCCGGGGTAATTCCCTGCATGTCGGGCAGGGCGATCCGCGCCGAGCCGAAGGGCTCCACGGTGATCCCCTGCAAGGTGATCGAACGGGTACCGCCGCCCAGTGCCAGCCCGGCAAAGGACACGTAGTACGGGGTCGGGTTGCCGGCCAGCAGCGCAGCGCCACCCTGCCCCGCCGCCGCAAGGCGCCAGCGCAGTTGGTGGACCGCTTCGTCAGCCTTGCCGGACAAGCCCTGAGGCCGGTACAGCAGCTTCATGCGCATCCGCGATGCCAGCCGCAACAGGTTGTCCTTCGCGGCCGCCAGGGGCGGTACTTCAAGAAAGTTGATCCAGAACACCGACTCGCGATCGCCGGGCAGCGGCTCGCCGCTGTAGCGCAGGAGCAGCGCTGCGTTCTGCCGGGGCTCGAGTCGAGATATCGGCGGCGACAGCACGAACGGCACCACCAGCGCACTGGGATCGGCTTGCGCATCGCCCTTGTCCAACCAGGCCTGCAACAGAATCGGTGCCTGGCCGATATTGCCGACCCGGATGCTGATGGCCGGCTTGCCGGCGGGATAGATAAACCGCGTACCGACAATCGACAGGTCCGCCTGGGCCCAGGCACTGAATGCCGCCAACAACCCGGCAACCAACCAGCGCTGCCCTTGACAGGGTTGGCGAGGCACCGCAGCGAAGCGCATCACGATTGCGCTCCTGACTTGATGGCCCGGGCATCGTCAGCGGGCACGGCCCGGCAAGGTTGCTGGAGCAGGACATAACCGGTAGCGGAGGCCTGGTCACGGGGCGGCAACAGGTAGTCGATCAGGCACTGCTCATCGGGCTCACCGCCCCACTCCACCCGGATCGTTCCCTGCTCCTGCTCGGACCGCAGCACCAGGCGACTGCCTTGCCCCACGGCACCCAGCTCGACACCGCTCTGCGCATCGGTCGCGATCGCGGCAAACGGCAATTGCTGGCCATTGGGCTGCTGGCTATCGACCAGGAAAGCCCTGGCCCGGCGGGTCGGATAAGCCAGCATCACCACCGAGCCCGCCACGGGTGCGACATTACGTGAACTGAGCTGCAACTCGACGTCGTCGGGGATACCGCTCGGATCGATATCCACAGTGTTCAATTGATAGGGGCTCAGACTGCCTACCACGGCGTATCCCTGCCGATCCACCTGAGCTCTGCCGGACCCGACATTGGCGCCCTGGGCATTTGGGGCATACACCAGGCCCATGGTTTCACTCATGGTCTGTGAGAGCGTCAGCCCCCCCGAATGGAGAATCATGCCTCCCGAAGCCCCCAGGGACTCTTGGCGATAATCACGGCCCTGGGAAAAGCTCGAGCTCAGGGAAACCTCAGGCAGGTAATAGTTCAGGCTGGCGTTGCCCGAAGTTTCTCGCTGGCGTTGATCATGGGAGGCCGACACGGCATACGTGGCATCTCCACGCTCGTCCAGTGATCCGGAAATGCCGCTGGTGTAGTGCGCACCGGACTTGCGGTCATGGCTGGCATAGGAGTTGATCGTTGTTCCACGTTGTCCATCACGTCCCAGGGGCACCGACAGACTGAAGCTGAAATAGGTGTTGTCCGAGCCCGGGCCGGACTGTCTTCCGGAGCTGGAGGCCCGCATGCGCTGGGCCGTGAACGAGTAACTGTTACCCCGCCACTGATTGCCGTAGCCCAGGGAAAAGTTCAGGGTCTGGCCCTTGCGGTTCCAGTATTTGAGGCTGGAGCCGGTGACATAGACCTGGCCGCCTGTACCGCTCAATTGCTGGTTGATGTTCACATCCAGGCGGTCACGCACCCGCGCGAACGACTCGGCGCTGTCACCACGCTCGACGTAATCCTGCAGGGCAACGGCGTCATGCAACCCCAGGTAGCCGCGAGTGGAGTAGCGATACGCCAACAAGGAAAATTGAGTACCGCTAAGGGGCAGGTTCTTACTGTAGGAAAGACGCAGGCTGGTCCCTTGCATGCTGCCGTCTCGGGGTATCTCGGTGCGGGCCTGAGTCAGGTCGACACCAAAGGCCCCCACGGTAGTATTCAACGCACTGCCGATCAGGGCGGACATGTAACTGCCGGTGAATGAGGTACCGGCGTAACCGGTCACCTGGTTATCCAGCCCATAGTGCATGGTGCCCTGGGCCACATACTGCTTGCTGCCACCCAGCCCCGGGTCATTCACCTCACCTGCGGTCAAGCTGTAGCGGGAGGTGCCCGGGCGCAGCAATTGCACAGTGGTAGCAAAAGGCACAGTGAAGCGGCTGGTCTGGCCATCGGCCTCGGTGACCATCACCTCCAGGTCCCCACCAAAGCTGGCAGCTTGCAGATCGGAAATCTCGAACGGCCCCGGGGCAACCGTCGTCTCGTGGATCAGGTATCCACGCTGATACACCGACACCTTGGCATTGGAGTTGGCCGTGCCCCGCACCTGCGGCGCGTAGAAGCGCTGGGTATCGGGCAACATGCGCGAATCACTGGCCATGCGCACACCACGAAACGACACCGCATCGAACAGATCGGAATCGGTCGTGCTTTCGCCCACCAGCAATTGCGAACGCCAGGTCGGCAAATCGGTCTGGGCATAGATATAGCCACGCTGATAGTTGCTGCCAGCGTCCGGCGACCAGGTTGCGGTGCCACTGTGGCGCAAACGCACAGCTCCGAGGTTCAAGCCCATATTGAGCCCGGCATAGCCATTGGTCTGACGTTGCCCAGCGCTCTGCGAGCTGAACAGGCTGGTGCTGTAATTGAGCACGCCCGCGGTAATCCCTGTGTCCCAGCTCGAAGGATCGACATAGGTTTTCGACAGGTTCGGCTGCAGGAAAATCTGCGGCACGGACAGCTCGATCTTCTGCTCCGAGATTTTGACCAGGGTGGTTGCTCTGGAGATGTAGGTACCCAGGTCGCCGCAGAACAGCCCCTCGCCCATCAGTGGATGGGAAACACCGGCGCCCAACGCCGCATCGGTCTTCTGCAGATCGATCCCCAACTTCTGCAACAACGAACGATCGAAGCAGGGCTGGCTGTTTGGCGATTCATCGCTGGCGCGGAACTCGATCTCCTGCAGTGCCCGCCACTGGCCACTCACGACCAGATCAAGCAGGTACTTGCCCGGAGCGACATAACCCAGGTGCTCAAAGCGCGAAGTGTCGATGGGCTTTCCCTGGCTTTGGAACAACATGTCGCTGTCGAACAGCACCTCCAGGCTGGAGGCATTATCAAGGTCCTCTCCCGCCTCGGACGCAGTACGCTCTTCGCCCACCACCGCCATTGAACTGCCCATCAGCACGACCGCCAGACAAAGTGACTGCGCAACCGGAGCAAAGCCCCGCCCGTACAATAAAAATGGACACCTCGGTAATTCGTGCCGACGGCACTGAATACTCAACATAACGAGGTCCCTTACACTCCCACAAAAGCCAAATCGCTGGATTCGAACTACAGCGGATGAAAAATCCAACTAAAGCAGCGGCTTTTCCAGTGCCCCACGGCCACCGAAATCGTTAATCACTTCATAGTGAATAGAAGCCTTTGCCGGAGTTGTCGGGGCCGTAGCCGGCCAGAGGAAAGACTCTTGCCCAAAGGGCGCGACCATACCGGGCTTCAAATCGAAGCGGCGGCCTGCAAGATCAACTTCCATGCGACCGAAAGAGATGTAGTACGGAGTTGGATTAACCACTTTGATAACCGACGACTTCGCACCGCCAGCCCGAACTAGCTCCCACTTGAGCTTTTCGCCAGCGGAGTCGACATTGCCAGGCAAGTTCTGAGGGCGAAAGAAAATCTTGATGCGTGTTCTGAACGCAAACTGCAGTACGTTTTCATCATTTTTCTGACGTGGAGGCGTTTCCAGCACATTCAGCCAGAACAACGACTCACGATCTTTTGGCAGCGGTTCTTTTGAATAAGACAGGCGCAATACTGCAGAACCTCCGGACTCCAGCCGACTGACGGCCGGAGCCAGGAAAAAAGGCACCTTGATCTCCTCAGGGGACTTAGTGGCATCCCCTTCGTCGATCCAACTTTGCGCCAAAAGAGCTGAAGAGCCGGAGTTACTTATTTTCAATGTAACTTCCCGGGCATCTTCCGGATAAACCAGCCGAGTGCCTTGCAGGACTATCCCAGCATGCGCAGCCCCAGAGAACAGCCCCAGAAACATGACACCGATAACGAGAAGATTTACAAAACGCGCTGTCGGCGTCATGACCAGCCCCTTAATAACTAACGACTGTTACTGATAGGCCAGGGTGTAGCGGATGTAGGAAATACCCGAACCTGCGCCCACCGGTATTGCCGTAGCAACATAAGCAGCCTTGTATTTCAGGGTCGCGGTATTATCCTTCGAGATCGTGGCGACTTGCGGAGCTGCCTCGGCTTGGCCCAAGACAATTTTCTGTGGCTGGGTGCCGTTGGCGTTATAGACCTGGATCTGTACGCCGGTTGCCGGCTTGCTGCCGATCAGCTTGAGGTTGCCAGAAGCAGGATCGACGTTACCGAGTTGATCGAACTCGATGGAGACCTTTTTATCGGAAGTGCAGTTGATGCCCGTAAGATTCAGTTCAAAATCTTTCAGAGTGGAGGTATCGGAAACCTTCTTGAAATCACCCGGTGCGAAAGTGCCGAGTTCAAGGTTTATTTCGTTACTTTCGCCGGGGGTCTTGCCGTTAATCTCGCAAGTGACGTCGGAGATGCTGCCGCTGAACTTGACAATACCATCAGTGGCCTGAGCAAAAGTTGGAGTCAACGCTGCCAGCATCAAGCCGGAAGTCGCAATGGAGAGGAGATACTTATGTTTCATCTGATTTCCTTTTTCAAATGGCTCAAAGGGGGCAAGAGTCAAAATTCCTTTCACCTAAAGAGATTGACAAGTTATGCCATCACCCTAGGAGAAACAGACCCACCCGCTTTCACTGCAAGTTTATTAATACTGCTGACCTCTAATACTACGACCAACTTTAACGATAAGAGCGAGCCAGGTTTGTCAGCAGCGGCAACGATACCGAAGCGCCGATTGATTTGAATCAAGACCACGTCGACTTGATTTAAAGGAATGCTCCGATTGAGCAACAGGAAAATTCCTACAACTCACAACGCAGCACTTACCACCTACAAAATAACGGGCAGGCACCGTCATTGAATGCCCGGCGAGAGTCATTAACCTACTTGCAAACCACGAATAACCGTCAACACACTGCACACCAAGTAAGAGCCGACAAACTTGGAATACTTATGCTTGAGGCTTCAACAGCTAGAGTTCAGTGAAGGGGGCGATAAAAGGCGTGGCTGATGAGCGACGCTGCCAGGTGGTCCGGCCCCGGGAGGTACTGGAGTTTTACCGGGAGCTGAGCGAGCGCTCCGATTACCCATTGAAGGCCGCTGGCGTATTGAAAAGAGGGATCGCAAACTTGGGCTTCGACTGCTGCCGGTTGCAGCGCCTCAAGTTCGGCTTCTTAGCGTGGTGATATCGGTGTCGCTCAAATCGTCGAGCACGCTGGCCTGATTCGGGCTTGGCTGCTTGGAGCAACGCAATCTCGTAGGCCAGCTTCCCGTTAACCGATTTGTGTTGAGTTCTTTGGGATGCGAAGTCTTCTAGCCCACCCTGAAAGCCGAGACACGGTGTGCACCTGGAGCCTGGTAACGATCAGCACATCACGCGGTACGGCGCTGTTCGAGCATTAAACGTACCGCGAGCCCCGCCAGCACAAACCCCATAACGTAGCGCTGCACCGCCAGCCACAATGGGTTGTGGACGAACCACGCGGCAATCCCGGAGGCGAACAACGCAATCAGCAGGTTGACCGAAAAGCTTACGCTGATCTGGGTCAGACCAAGGACGATACTCTGGGTGAACACTGAACCGTGCTCGGGGTTGATGAACTGCGGAAACACCGACAAGTAGAACACCGCGATTTTCGGGTTCAGGGCACTGGTGAGAAACCCCATCAGGATCAGTTTCCTCGACGAGTCCGGCGGCAGTTGCCGGGCCTCGAACGGCGAGCGAGCCCCAGGCTTGAGCGCCTGCCAGGCCAGCCACATCAGGTACAGCGCTCCGGCCCACTTCAGCACTTCATAAGCCATCGGTACAGTGAGGAACACGGCCGTCAAACCTACGGCGGCGGCAAACAGGTGCACGAAGAAACCCGCTACCACCCCCAGCAAAGAGATGATGCCGGCCTTGCGCCCCTGACAGATCGAGCGGGAAATCAGGTAGATCATGTTCGGTCCGGGCGTGAGCACCATGAGCAGCGCAGCGGCAACGAACACGAGTAAGTCTTGAATGGGAATCATGGGACAGCCCTTGGTCTTCTGGAAATCAGCTCGACGGCGATAGCTCGGGGTAAAGAATTAACGATAGACCGGATGACGGCGGCAGAGCCCTACCACCTGTTCGCGCACGTGGTGCGTGACCTCGTCGCCGCGACCGCTTTCCAGAGCATCCAGTACGTCGCACAACCAGCCCGCCAGTTGTTGGCATTCGAGCACACCGAAACCTCGGGTAGTGACGGCTGGGGTACCGATGCGCAATCCAGAGGTCACGAACGGTGAGCGTGGGTCGTTGGGCACCGAGTTTTTGTTGGCGGTGATGTAAGCCCTGCTCAGGGCCGCATCGGCGTCCTTGCCGGTGTAAGGTCTGTCGGACAGGTCGATCAGCATCATGTGATTATCAGTGCCACCGGAGACAATCTTGTAACCCCGCTGTTGCAGCACGGCGGCCATGCTCCGGGCGTTGCTCAGCACCTGCGCCTGATAGATTTTGAACTCGGGGGCCAGTGCTTCCTTGAAGGCCACGGCCTTGGCCGCGATCTGGTGCATCAGCGGGCCGCCCTGCACACCGGGGAATACCGCAGAATCGAGTTTCTTGTAGAACGCTTCGTCTTGCCCCTTGGACAAAATCAAGCCACCCCGCGGGCCCCGCAAGGTCTTGTGAGTGGTACTGGTGACCACGTGTGCGTGCGGCAATGGGTCCGGATATTCGCCTGCGGCGACCAGTCCCGCGACGTGAGCCATGTCGACCCAGAAAATAGCCCCGACCTTGTCGGCAATGGCCCGCATGCGTGCCCAGTCCTTGTACCGGGAGTAGGCAGAAAAACCACCGATCAGCATCTTCGGTCGAGTTTCCAGGGCGATGCGTTCCATCTCGTCGTAGTCGAGAAAGCCGGTCTTGGGGTCAAGGCCATAAGGAACGATCTTGTAATGACGGCCCGAGAAGTTTGAAGGGTTACCGTGGGTCAGGTGACCACCTTGGGCCAGGTTCATGCCCATCACCGTGTCGCCGGGATTGATCAAGGCCAGGAATACCGCGGCGTTCGCCTGGGCACCCGCATGCGGCTGCACATTGGCGTAGTCGCAGTTGAACAGGGTCTTGACCCGCTCGATCGCCAGCCGTTCCGCCACGTCGACATACTCGCAGCCGCTGTAGTAGCGCTTGCCTGGGTAGCCTTCGGCGTACTTATTAGTGAGCACGGTGCTCTGGATTTTCATCACCAGAGGGCTGGCGTAGTTCTCCGAAGCGATCAGTTCGACGTGGTCTTCCTGACGATGTTCTTCGTCATGAATCGCCTCATACAGCTCGGCGTCGAATGCTTTAAGGGTCAGCGTTGAGTCGTACATGATGAAGGAGTCCTTGGTTGGGAAAGTGAGCCGGTTCATGGCAAGTGCCGAGAGAGACACACTGCAATGTCGTTGTTTTGCGAGCCTTCACAGATCAACCGCATCAGCATTCGCAGGGCCAACAGATAACCGCTGGACATCGCATGGCTGCCTGTAATGGGTGAATCAAGTTGCTGGGGGAACATCGCCTCCCGGACGGACATCCGCGGTTGGCCAGTAGTAGGCATCCGGCATGGCACGTGCGCCGAAGATGGCCTGACCGACACGCACCACGGTCGCCCCCTCTTCAATGGCGACTTCGAAATCACCGGACATCCCCATGGACAACTCCTCCAGCCCGACGCCCGCCGGGGCGTGCTGGCGCAGGCGCTCGCGCAATTCACGCAGCCGTACAAAGCAAGGCCGGACACGGGCCACGTCGGCGGAAAACAGCGCCAGCGTCATCAGCCCGCGCACCCGTAACGCCGAGAACGCCGGCAGGGCGTGCAAAAAGTCCGCGACGGCTTCGGGCGCCAGGCCGTATTTACTGACTTCGCCGGAGGTATTGACCTGGACGAACACATCCAGTTGGCGCCCCTCAATGTGCAGGCGACGATCCAGGGCCTCGGCCACGCGCAGGCTGTCCAATGCCTGAAACTCACTGGCAAAACGCGCCACCTGCTTGGCCTTGTTGGTTTGCAGGTGGCCGATGACCGACCATTGCAGGTCGGCCAGATCGGTCATGGCCTGCCATTTTTGCTGCGCTTCCTGCACCTTGTTCTCACCCAGTAACCGGCAGCCGGCCGCGTAGGCCAGACGCAGATGAGCTTCGTCAAAGGTTTTGCTGACCGGCAGCAGGCGCACACCCGCCGGATCACGCCCGACCCGCTGACAGGCGTTGGCGATACGCTGCTGCACGGCTGCCAGGTTGCGACAAAAGTCCTCGACGCTGGTGGCTTGCGGGTAACGGCCATGACCCTCGTGCAGGGTGGTGATGTCTTGCAGTTGAGTGATCATCAGTGGCGGGTTCCTTGGGTTTTCACAACAGCATCGGCTGCCGGAATGATCTCCGCCTTGCGAGTCGGCAAGCGGCCATTGAGCAAGGCGTAGGCCGCCAGGCCGATCAGCAAGCCCCAGAACGCCCCACCGATCCCCAGCAAGGTGATGTTCGCGGCGGATGCCAGAAAAGTGATCAGCGAGGCTTCGCGGGATTTGACCTCAGCCATGGCGCTGGCCAGGCTGGTGCCGATAGTGCCGAGCAGGGCTAGCCCCGCCAGCGTCGTAATGAAGGTGGCCGGGAGCGCCATGAACACCGCGGCGAGGGTTACCCCGAAAATCCCCACGAGGATGTAGAACACGCCTGCGGCGACCCCGGCGATCCAGCGCTTGGACGGATCCTCCGCGGCTTCCTTGCCGGTGCAGATGGCCGCCGTGATGGCTGCGACGTTGAAGGCATGGGAACCGAAGGGCGCCATCAGCACGGAGCCCAGCCCTGTGACTGTCAGGATCGGGTTGGCGCTGGTGCTGAAGCCATCGTTGCGCAGCACCAGCATGCCCGGCATGTACTGGCCGGTGAGTGTGATCAGAAACAGCGGCAGCGCCACGCTGAGCAACGCATTGATCGAGAACTCAGGCCGGGTGAATACCGGTGCCGCGAATTGCAGCGCCAACCCCGAAAGATCCACACGGCCCTGCGTCAGAAGAAACCCCAGCCCCAGCACCAGAATGCCCACCACCGCGTAGCGCGCGGTAAAGCGCTTGAGCACAACGTAAGCGGCAACCAGCGCCCCGACCAATACCGGGTCAATACTCATGCCAGCAAACGCGCCGATACCGAACTGCAGCAGGATACCGGCCAGCAGGCCCGCAGCCACGCCAGGGGGAATCAGGCGGATGACTTTTTCGAAGCAACCGGACAACCCCAGCAGCACGAAGGCGACAGCCGAAATGATGTACGCACCCACTGCCTCGACGTAAGGCGTGGTGGACAGCGCAACGACCAGAAAGGCCGCGGCGGGTGTCGACCAGGCAGTAATGATCGGCTCACGGCTCACCCAACTCAGAAACAGCCCGGTAATACCCACGCCAATCGACACCGACCATACCCACGACGCCGTCAGCTCTGGGCTGAGCCCGGCGACCTTGGCGGCCTGAAAGACCAGGATGAACGTGCCGCCATAGTTGACGATGACTGAAATCAGACCGGCGATTACCGGATGCACAAGGTCGCCTAGACGCAGGGCCGATGGGGATACTGAAGAAGACATGATGGCTTTGCTCCTTGCAAAACGAGGTGTTTGGCCTCGGATCAGGGGGAATTTATAAGGCTGAAATGGCGTGTTTTTCCTCGGCACGTTTTCATAGGTAACCAGACCACTTTCCGAACCGTCGGCGGCGACTGAAGCGTTCCCTGTCTCAGCCATGCATGCGGACAAAACCCTTCATGAAGTTGCTCGACACCTCGACAGCCGCCAGCGTGAGCTGGCCATAGCTGACTAAGCCCTGTTCAAAATCGCTGGCAACACGCCTGCTCGCCCGGCACAAAGGCAATGACGAGGAGTGAATTCTACGGATAGACTGGACTGCCTTTGCAGGCCAATTTATTAAAGTAAGGCAGACCGCATGGCGAAAACGTTCGAGCTGGAAACGCTGAAAATGCGCCTCAACGATGTTGAGTTTCAGTTGCTGGATCTGCACCAGCGGATTCAGCGCGCACTGCGTGAGCTGATCCTCGACGGCGCCCTGGACCCCGGTTTGAAGCTGCCCGCGACTCGGGTGCTGGCCAAGTCACTCGGCGTTGCCCGTGACACCGTGGAGAACGCCTATGTGCAGCTGCATCGGGACGGTTTTATCGTGCGGCGCGAAGGGGCCGGCAGCTATGTCTGCGAAACGGTGGGAACCGAATTGCGAGGCGCGGCACGCCGCCGCATCAAGGCGCAAGAGGTCAAAAGCAGCCAGGCAGCACCGGGGGCGGGCTTGAGCCAGCGCGGGCGGATGATCTTCGACAGTGGCGGTGTGAACGATCAGCAGGTGATCAAGGCATTTGCCACCGGCCTGCCGGAAACCCGCAGCTTTCCCACCGATGTCTGGGAGCGCCTGCAACGCCAGGTCTTGAAGGACTATCGCGCCAACGTGCTGTTGCACGGTGACCCGCAAGGAGCCGAGCCGCTGCGCAAGGCGATTGCCACCTACTTGAACCTTGAGCGCGGGGCCAAATGCTCCCCCGACCAGATCATGGTGTTGAGCAGCACGCGCCAGGCGCTTTTTCTGTGTGCCCAGTTGTTGGTGGATGTCGGCAAACCGATTCTGCTGGAAAACCCGGGCTACTACGGCGCCAAGAAGGCCTTTCAGACCGCCGAGACCAAGGTTCTGCCCATCGATGTCGATGAACTGGGCATACGCACCGACCTGCTGTATGCCGACCGCAGCGGCGCCAATTGCGTCTATGTCACGCCGTCTCATCAATACCCCACCGGCGCGACCTTGCCGCTGGAACGTCGTCTTGAGTTGATCAACTGGGCAGCGCAGAAGGGCAAGTGGGTCATCGAAGACGACTACGACAGCGAGTTCCACTACGACGGGCAACCGACCGCCTGTGTACAGGGCCTGGACAAGTACCAGCGTACGCTCTACATCGGCACCTTCAGCAAGACCCTCTATCCTGGGTTGCGAATGGGCTACATGGTACTGCCTCACGAGTTGATCAAAGCCTTCACCTACGCGCGCAGCATGATGGACGGCCACACGCCACAAATCTTGCAACTGACCCTGGCGCGCTTTATGGAGGACGGCCATTACAACGCCCATGTCCGGGCCATGCGCAAGCTGTATGCCGGGCGCCGAACCATCATGCTCGACGCGATCGGCAAGCACCTGGACGGCATCGTCACTGCCTTGCGCCCTCCCGGCGGACTACAAATTCCCTGCCTGCTGCACGATGGCTGGTCTGAAGAAAAAACCATCCGCCAAGCAGCCAGCGCCGGCGTGCAACTTTCCGGCCTGAGCCACTTGTACGCCGGCGAGGAGAAGAAACAAGGCTGGTTATTGGGTTACTCGTCTTTGACCGCTCATGAAATCGAAGCGGCCATGCTGCGCCTGGCCAATGCACTGAAAACTCGCTAGGGCAAGGTCTGGCAGCCGGTAGCTCGGGGCATAGCTCAGCAACAGGCGTTGTGCCTGGGCGGCAATCCACACAAGGATCATGTCGCCCGGTTCGCCTGGTGCAAATTAACGGCAGAGACAACCGGCAGTGCCTGCCCATCCAAATGAGCGAGCGCAGCGCTGCCTCGGCGTATGTGCGTCACTCCGGCCACTGACCAAAGTGGTCTGTTTACATCGCCAGCAATGGACTATCACGCAAGAGCATGAGGTGCTTAAGATCAGCGCCGAGCTGGCCCGCCCCTGTATTTTTCTACCGCCGACAGGCAACGACTCAGCCGGTTTAGCAAAATACTTCTTGCCAGAGCGTTGACGCTCATCGAACAGGTTTATCCATGTCAATTGTTCATGTCGGACTGCTTCCTCAGGTAGCAACGGCGCACTTTGTCAGTCACTTGCACATCATGGTGCTGGCGGCCCTGTTTCCCGTGCTGCCGGTTTTTTTTGACGTGGGTTATGTGGAACTGGGCCTGGCCCTGAGCGTCTTCAATATCGTCACGGCACTGGTGCAGGCCCCCATGGGCTTTGTCGTCGATCACTACGGGGCCAGGCGCTTGCTGATCGCCGGGGTTGCCCTGGGCAGCATCAGTTTCCTGCTGATCGCACTATTCCCAAGCTACGGCTGTTTACTGATTGGCATGGCGTTGGCCGGGGTTGCCAACGCCGTCTACCACCCGGCCGACTATGCGTTGCTCTCTCAAGAGATCAATCCGGCCCACATCGGCAAGGCATTCTCTGTCCATACCTTTGCCGGGTTTCTGGGCGCCGCCATTGCTCCGGTGTTTCTGCTGGGAATTGCCACCGCGAGCGACCCGAGGCTCGCATTCGTTGGCGCTGCGCTGGTAGGTTTTGTCGCGCTGGGGCTGTTGTTGATACCCGGTTCGGGGCTGGCACGGGTTGTCCACGTGCGCCGCGCACCAGAGCCTGTACTCAATATCGCCAGCACCCGACGGCTGTCACTGCTCTCGCCGATGATCCTGAGCCTGACCTTGCTGTTCGTGCTGTTGAACCTGAGCACCAGTGCGATTGAGAAATTCTCTGTCGCCGCCTTGATGCAAGGGCAAGGTGCGACGTTGCCCTGGGCCAATTCGGCGCTGACGGCGTTCCTGTTTGCCAGCGCTTTTGGCGTACTGGCCGGTGGTGCGCTGGCCGATCGTACCCAGCGCCATGGGGTGGTTGCGGCCACTGCTTTTGCACTGGCCGCCGTATTGACAGCCATTGTTGCCACGACCAGCTTGAGCGAACTGGCACTGATCATCGCTCTTGGCGCCACCGGGTTTCTGACGGGCTTGATCGCACCCTCGCGCGACATGCTAGTGCGGGCGGCATCGCCCAAAGGGGCTGAAGGCAAAACCTTCGGCATCGTCTCCACCGGTTTCAACATCGGTGGCGCAATCGGGCCCATCGGCTTCGGTTGGATGCTGGACCAAGGGCACCCCACGGCCATCTTCTGGGCCAGCGTGACCTTCATGAGCCTGACCGTCGTACTGACCCTGATGCAGGAGCGGTACCTGGCAAGAGCCAGAACATCAACACCACTGCTTGCGGCCTTCAAATGACGTTGGCGTATCTTGTCAGCAAACTTGAAGGACAGGATACCTGCCGGCATCGCCTCCTCCCGCCACTACTTCCGGCATCCGGCTCGAAACCAGAGAAGATGAAAAAACCATGCAGATCACCTGCTCTCTATAGGACGCAGGAACTTGCGGTGCCGAGTAATGCCATGGCTTACCCGCCACCATGATCATCAGCAAGCACCACGGGCGCTGAATACCCAAGGACGCCAAGAGCATGGCGGGTAACGTATCGAAAATGCTCGGGGGCCGGGCGGACCAGAGCGGCACTCTTTTTGCCCTAAAAATGCCCTAACAAATACTACAGAAACGAAAAAGCCCCTGTAATCTTCAACGATTACAGGGGCTTAGTCTTGTTCAATAATGGCGGAGAGATAGGGATTCGAACCCTAGGTACCGGTGAAGGTACAACGGATTTCGAATCCGTCCCATTCGGCCACTCTGGCATCTCTCCAACGGCGCGCATCATAACAGCACCTTTGCCGGATGCGAAGCCCCCGAGCAATTTTTTTCCGTGCTATCAGATGCTTGCGTCGATTACAGCGGTACGCCGAGGCGTTGGGCGACTTCTTCGTAGGCTTCGATCACATCACCGAGGCCCTGGCGGAAGCGGTCCTTGTCCATTTTCTTCTTGGTAGCCTTGTCCCACAGACGGCAGCCGTCCGGGCTGAACTCGTCACCCAGGACGATGGAGCCGTCGCTGAACACACCGAACTCCAGCTTGAAGTCCACCAGCAGCAGGCCGGCATCGTCGAACAGCTTGCTGAGGACCTCGTTGACCTTGAGCGACAACTCTTTCATGCGTACCAGTTGCTCGGCAGTGCCCCAGCCGAATGCCACCACGTGGGATTCGTTGATGAACGGGTCGCCCTTGGCGTCGTCCTTGAGGAACAGCTCGAAGGTGTAGGGGTTGAGCTTCATGCCCTCCTCCACGCCCAAGCGCTTGACCAGGCTGCCGGCAGCGTAGTTACGCACGACGCATTCGACCGGGATCATGTCGAGCTTCTTCACCAGGCACTCGTTGTCGCCCAGCAGCTTGTCGAACTGGGTCGGCACGCCGGCGGCTTCGAGTTTCTGCATGATGAAGGCGTTGAACTTGTTGTTCACCATCCCCTTGCGGTCCAGCTGCTCGATGCGCTTGCCGTCGAACGCCGAGGTGTCGTTGCGAAACAGCAGGATCAAGCGGTCGGCGTCATCAGTCTTGTAAACCGATTTGGCTTTGCCGCGGTAGAGTTCTTCACGTTTTTCCATGATGGGCTCCGCTTGCTAAGTAGGTGGGCTAGGCGATGTGACGCCAGTCGAGCCCTGAATCTTGATCGGCCAGTTGCAGCCAGTCCGGGTCGCACCCAAGGGTGTCGACAAAACATTGCCGGGCCAGCTGCGGCAGGTTGTTCTTGCTGCTCAGATGGGCCAGGACCAGATGCTGCAGGTCCTGCCATCCCAATTCGGCCACCAGGCTTGCGGCCTGATGGTTGTTCAAATGTCCTTGATCGCCGCCAACCCGCTGCTTGAGAAAGTACGGGTAATGACCACGAGCCAGCCGGTCGCGGCAGTGATTGGCCTCGATCATCAAGGCATCCAGCCCACGGTAACCGTCCAGCACACCAGCACAGTAGGAACCCAGGTCGGTCAGCAGGCCGAAACGGCGCTGACCATCGCTGAAGACAAACTGCGTAGGCTCCTGGGCATCGTGGGCAACGGCAATCACATCGATGCACAAAGCGCCGATCTGCAATGACTCACCAGCGCTGACAAACCCTGTGGGCTCCACGGGCTTGCGCATCCCGCGCAAAGTACCCTGGCTGAGGTAGACCGGTAGATTGTAGCGCCGAGACAGCAAACCCACGCCATGCACGTGGTCGGCATGTTCGTGGGTCACCAGGATGGCGCTCAGCTGTGCGGGATCGACTCCCAGGCGCAGCAGGCGCCGCTCGGTTTCCCGCAAGGAGAAACCACAATCCACCAAAACGTAAGTGTCAGCACTGGCGATCAGCGTGCCATTCCCTTGGCTACCACTGCCGAGAACGGCAAAACGCATCTGATCAGCCCAGGTTGTCCTGAATCACGCCCAACACTTTGCGCGCCACATCGGCAGGCGCCACGGTGTTGATGTTCTTCTCGACGGTGACCTGTACGTTCTCACCCACCTTGCTCAGGCGAACCTGATAACGCTCGGCGCGGGCTTCGATCTCTTCCTTGGCCGGCTTGCTGCCGAACAACTTGCCGAAGAAGCCTGGCTCGTCGTTTTTCTTCTCGGCTTTTTCCGCCAGGTTGATGTAGTACAGGCCCAGGCTGCGGTTGATGTCCTCAACCCGCCACTCGCCCTGCTCCAGGGCGCGGCCGACACTGGACCAGGCGCGATCGAGATCGGCGCCCAGGTTCAGCACCGGGTTGCCGCTGCCGTCTTCGCTGAGGCTGACCCGGCTCGGGGTATCGAAATCACGTGCCGCCAGCAGGGAAACCGAACCACCCTTCTCGGAGGTACGGCTCATGCTTGCCAGCATGTCATCCACCAGCGCAGCGTCCAGGCCGGTGTTGAGCGAACGGTTGGTGAAGTCCACATCGGCAGTGCTACCGGCGGGACGCTCGGCGCTGACCACGTAGACTTCGCTGGTGTTGCGCTGGACGCCCGGCTCGATACGCACCCGCACACGGGTCTCGCTGCCGGCGGCAACACCGGCACTGCTCAGGCGCTTGGCCACAGCAGTGGAAAGCTCGTCGGAACGCTGCCAGCTGGTGGTGAACTCACCTGTCTGCGGACGCTGCTGATCCAGGCGGAAACCGTTGTCCTGGAAGAACTGCACCGCGACCGGCCAGACTTCGGCCGGTGGATGCTGGGCCATGACCCAACGGGAATCCCCGCTTTTCTGCAAGGTGTAATCGCTGGCATCGGCAATTGCCGACAGCGGCTGCGGACGCGGTACCTGGTACTCGCCCTTGACGTTGTCATCCGCTACGTTGCGCGGAATCGGCAGCAACGGATCCAGACGCTTGGCAGTCTGAACATCCGGCGGCAATTGCATCGGTGCTGTTTGTTGCGCTTGCAGATAATCGCTACCCCGGTCACGGAAGTAGCCTTCCGGGCCCCAGATCCAACCGCAGCCACTGGTGCTGGAGATAATCAAGGCAAGTGCGGAAAGTCCGGCCATTCGCTTCATGCGTTGTACTTCCTCAATTAAACCAAGACGCCGGACTGGCGCATGGCCTGCCGCAGCGGTTCGTGACAGGCTGCACTGAGCCAGGTGAGCGGCAGACGGATACCGTCCGGCATCAAGCCCATTTCGTGCAGGGCCCATTTCACGGGAATAGGGTTGGATTCGATGAACAAGGTCTTGTTCAGCGGCATCAATGTTTGGTGAATCGCTCGGGCCTTGACAGCATCGCCGGCCATCGCTGCCGCGCACAGCTCGCTCATGGCACGCGGAGCTACGTTGGCAGTCACCGAGATATTGCCCTTGCCGCCCAGCAGGATCAGCTCGACCGCCGTTGCGTCATCGCCGGAATACACCAGGAAGTCGCTGCTCACGCCTGCCAGGATGTCCTTGGCGCGCTGCAGGTCGCCGGTGGCTTCCTTGACTCCGATGATGTTTTTCACGGTGGACAGGCGAATCACGGTCTCGGCCTGCATGTCGCAAGCGGTGCGGCCCGGTACGTTGTAGAGGATCTGCGGGATGTCCACGGCCTCGGCAATGGCGCGGAAATGCTGATACAGGCCTTCCTGGGTCGGCTTGTTGTAGTACGGGGTCACCAGCAGGCAAGCATCGGCGCCGGCGTTCTTCGCGTTGGTGGTCAGTTCGATCGCTTCACGCGTCGAGTTGGCACCGGTACCGGCAATCACCGGGATACGCCCTGCAACCTGGGCAACCACCCGACGAATCACTTCGATGTGTTCGTTGACATCCAGGGTGGCCGACTCACCTGTAGTGCCGACCGCCACGATGGCGTTGGTGCCCTCTTGCAGGTGGAAGTCCACCAGTTTGCTCAGGCTGTCCCAGTCGAGATTCCCCTGTGCATCCATGGGTGTGACCAGTGCCACCATACTGCCCGCAATCATGCAACCGCTCCTGCCGGAAAAAGAGAGCGGTAATGGTACTGGCGCCAAGTTCCTTGCACAAGCGAAGTCCCGCGCCTTGAGCATTCCCCTGAGCGATGCTTTTCGCTACCCTTCAGGCTTTGATCGCTACTGATAAGCGTGTAAACCGGGTTATTGCCTGCCTGTTGGATCTCTAAAGCCCCATTCCTGCGTTGCCAGCCTGTGTTCCGAGAGTTTCGGGGCCTGGCGCCGGCTTGTGGTTCAAGGCCTTGAAGATTCGCTTGCCGGACTTGTCCGACACCGACTTGTTAAAAGTATCGACCGCTCATCGCTTTAGGAATGCTGCATGTCCACCCCCACAGTTCGCGAACAATTCCTTGTCATCAGTGCCCTCGGCGCCAACCCCATGGAGCTGACCAACGTCCTGTGCCGCGCCAGCCATGAAAATCGCTGCGCCGTGGTGACCTCGCGCCTGACCCGGCATGGCGAGTGCAGCGCGCTGGTTCTAGAGATTTCCGGCAGCTGGGACGCCCTGGCACGCCTGGAAGGTGGCCTGCCGTTCCTGGCCAAGAAGCACGCCTTCACGGTCAACGTGGTGCGCAGCGCCGCTTTGGAGAACCGTCCCCAAGCCCTGCCTTATGTCGCCTACGTCAGCTCGGCGTACCGCTCGGACATCATCAATGAGCTGTGCCAGTTCTTCATCGATCATCAAGTCGAGCTGGAAAACCTCACCTGCGATACCTACCAGGCTCCGCAAACCGGCGGCACCATGCTCAACGCCACGTTTACCGTGACCTTGCCCGCCGGCACCCAGATCAGCTGGTTGCGCGACCAGTTCCTGGACTTTGCCGACGCCATGAACCTCGATGCGCTGATCGAACCCTGGCGCCCACAGAACCCCATGTAAGGAAGCTCCCATGGCCGTTGCTATCGACCAACCCGTCGCCGATTTCCAGGCCCCAGCCACCAGTGGCCAGACCGTCAGCCTGTCCGACCTCAAGGGCAAGCAAGTGGTGATCTACTTCTACCCCAAGGACAGCACCCCGGGCTGCACCACCGAGGGCCAGGGCTTTCGTGATCAATACGCCGCCTTTCAGGCCGCCAACACCGAGATCTTTGGCATCTCCCGCGACAGCCTGAAATCCCACGAAAACTTCAAGTGCAAGCAGGAGTTCCCCTTCGAGCTGATCAGCGACAAGGATGAAGCCGTCTGCCGACTGTTTGACGTGATCAAGCTGAAGAAGCTCTACGGCAAGGAATACCTGGGCGTGGACCGCAGCACCTTTCTCATCGACAAGGACGGCGTGCTGCGCCAGGAGTGGCGCGGGGTCAAGGTTCCTGGCCATGTCGACGCCGTACTGGCCGCGGCCCAGGCCCTGAACAAGGCCTGAAAGCAGCGGGGCGGCTGAATCAGCCGCCCCGCATTATCTAGAGTAAAGGCGCCACCACCGGGTCCTTCCTCGGCCAGGCATCCAGCACCGCCTTGAACAAGGTGGCCAGGGGAATCGCAAAGAATATCCCCCAGAACCCCCACAACCCGCCGAACAACAGCACTGCACAGATAATCGCCACCGGATGCAGGTTCACCGCCCCGGAAAACAGCAGTGGCACCAGCACGTTGCCGTCTAGGGTCTGGATGATCCCGTAGACCGCCATCAGGTAGATGAACTGATCGCTCCAACCCCACTGGAATAGAGCAATCAGCGCCACTGGCACCGTCACCACCACCGCCCCGACATAGGGCACCACCACCGAAATCCCCACCAGTAGCGCCAACAGGGCCGCATAGTTGAGGCCCAGCGCGACGAAGGCAATGTAGGTCACCCCACCGCAGATCACGATCTCGATGACCTTGCCACGGATGTAGTTGGCGATCTGCCGGTTCATCTCCTGGGCCACCCGGGTGATCAGCGTTCGCTCCCGCGGTAGATAACCGATGACCCAGCGGCTGATCATCGCCCGATCCTTGAGGAAGAAGAACACCAGAATCGGTACCAGCACCAGGTAGATCATGATGTTCACCAGCAAGGGCAGGCTGGACAGAGAGAAGGTCAGCGCCCACTGCACGAACTTGCCGATCTCGCCTCGCGCCACCTCGATGGCCTGCAGCACCTGCTCATCCGACACCAAGTGCGGATAGCGCTCGGGCAGCAGCAGCAACAACGATTGCCACTTTGCGAGCATGCCAGGCAGCTCGTTGAACAGGGTGATCAACTGATGCCAGAGCAGCGGCACCACCACCAGGATGAACACCAGCAGCAACCCCATGAACAGGGCGAACACCAACCCTACCGCTGCCCCTCCGGGCAAGCGCAGCCGCTCCAGGCTCAGCACCAGCCCCTGCATCAGGTAAGCCAGGACCATGCCCGCCAGCACCGGTGCGAGCATTCCGCCCAGGGTCAGGACGGCAGCGAAGGCCAGAAACAGCAAGACCGCCAGCACCACCGCCTCTTCATCCGAGAAATAGCGTTGTATCCAGTCACGTAGCACTTTGAACATCAATGATCCTTAGATGAAAGCGGTGAACGGCAGTCAGGCCTTTTTCAGCCAATAACGATAAACCCCAGCCTCGTCCTCTTCACGCAGCAGGGTATGACCGGCCAACCGGGCGAAAGTGCGGAAGTCACGCTGGGACCCGGCATCGGTGGCAATGACCTTGAGCACCGCGCCACTGGCCAGGCGATTGAGTTCCATCTTGGCCTTGAGCAGCGGCAATGGGCAGTTCAGCCCACTGGCATCCAGCTCGGCATCATGGGCTACAACATCGGTCATTGCCGTTACTCCGGTCACATATTCAAGGCGCCTAGAATACCCTGCAAGGTCCGCGGAGCTGCAATAAAGAAGCCCGACTACAGAGCATTGAACCAAGCTTTTATGGCGCTGATGGAATAGACGCTGCGATTCTCCACAAAGCACGTTTTATCGCGAGAGTTTTCACTGCCTTTGTCTGGTCCCCAGCCAGGTGTCCAGCTACAGTAGAGCCTTTGTCGATTAAGGCTTTGTGCATGAATTTATTGCGCCCTACCCTGCTGACGCTCGCTTGCCTGCTCGCCTCACCGGGCTTCGCCGACGACTTGCCGTCACTCGGTGATGCCAGTTCAGCCATCGTCTCCCCGCAACAGGAATACCAACTGGGCCGTGCCTGGCTGGCGCTGCTGCGCAGCCAGGTCTCGCAACTCAACGACCCGCAACTCAAGGACTACGTCGAAACCAGCGTCTACAAACTGGTGGAAACCAGCCAGGTCAACGACCGGCGCCTCGAGTTCATCCTGATCAACAGCCCACAGCTCAACGCCTTTGCTGCCCCCGGCGGAATTATCGGGGTCAACGGCGGACTGTTTCTCAATGCCCAGACTGAAGGCGAGTACGCCTCGGTACTGGCCCACGAACTGGCTCACTTGTCCCAACGCCACTTCGCCCGCGGCGTCGAAGCCCAGCAACGAATGCAGATACCGATGATGGCAGCGCTGCTGGCCGGGATCGTGATTGCCGCTGCTGGCGCCGGTGATGCAGGGATCGCCACCATTGCCGGCACCCAGGCTGCCGCCATCCAGGAACAACGACGCTTCTCCCGACAGAATGAGCAGGAAGCCGACCGTATCGGCATTCTCAACCTGGAGAAGGCCGGCTACGACCCACGGTCGATGCCTACCATGTTTGAACGCTTGATGCGCCAGTACCGTTTTGATGCCAAGCCACCGGAGTTCCTCCTGACTCACCCGGTCACCGAGTCGCGGATCGCCGACACCCGCAACCGCGCGGAGCAGGCCAAGCTCGGCGGCACCGAGGACAGCCTGCGCTATCAACTGATCCGCGCAAGGGTGCAGTTGAACTACGAAGATTCACCAGGGCTGGCTGCCAAGCGCTTTCGCGCGCAGCTCGATGAGAACCCGAAGAACGACATCGCCCGCTATGGCCTCGCCATCGCTCAGATCAAAGGCAGCCAATGGAACGAGGCCCGGGAAAACCTCAAGCCGTTGCTGGCCAAGTCACCCAATGACATCACCTACAATCTGGCCCAGATCGAACTGGACATGGCCAACAGCCGCCTACCGGATGCACAAGCCCGACTCGAACGGATGCTCAACCTGTACCCGGGCAACTACCCGCTGAATCAGGTCCGGGTTGACTTGCTGCTCAAGCAGAACCGCCCGGCCGACGCTGAAAAGGCCCTGGAAGGCCTGCTGAAAAGCCGCCCCGATGATCCTGATGTCTGGTACCTGGTGGCAGAAACCCGCGGCCTTTCGGGCAACATCATCGGCCTGCATCAGGCCCGAGCTGAGTATTTCGCCTTGGTGGGCGACTACCGCCAAGCCATCCAGCAACTGGACTTTGCCAAACGCCGAGCCGGCAGCAACTTCCCTCTGTCATCGAGAATCGACGCTCGTCAGCGCGAGATGATGGACCAGGAACAGATGGTCAAGGATATGATGCGCTGAAGCATTCCCCCACAAAAAAGCCCGCCTCTCACGAAGCGGGCTTTTTATTGGGCAGCCTTCTGCCTGGCGGCTTACTCCGCCAGTTTGAAGGTGATGAAGCTGGCTCGACCCTGACGCAGTACACGCATGGACACCGAACGATTCTTCGGTAGCGCCTTGGCGATTTCGGTGAACTCCTTGGCTGTAGTGATCGCTTGGTTGTTCAGGTGGGTGATCACGTCGCCCGGCTGCAGGCCGATCAGCGCCGCAGGGCCGTCCTGGACTTCCTTGATAACCACACCGCCCTTGAGGTCGAAGGTCTTCTTCTGCTCAGCGTTGAGTTCGACCACAGCTACGCCGAGGCGATTGCTGCTGCGCTCGACACCGGATTTCGGCAGCATGCTCAGGTCTTTGTCTTCCTCGGGAATCGCGCCCACGGTCAGCTCGACATTCTTGTGCTTGCCGTCGCGGATCACTTCCAGGTTGGCCTTGGCGCCGGCCTTCAGTGCACCCACCAAATGCGGCAAGTCCGCCGACATGACGATAGGCTGGCCGTTCAGGCTGAGAATCACGTCACCCACTTGCAAGCCACCCTTGGCCGCAGGACCGTCGTCCTGAATCTGCGCCACCAGGGCCCCGGCTGGTTTTTCCAGACCGAAGGATTCAGCCAGGTCCTTGTTGACCTCCTGAATCACCACGCCCAACCAGCCACGGCTGACTTTGCCGCCAGTTTTGAGCTGGTTGGAAACGTCCATGGCCACATCGATCGGGATCGCGAAGGAAACGCCCATGAAGCCGCCAGAACGGGTATAGATCTGCGAGTTGATGCCCACCACTTCGCCCGCCAGGTTGAACAGCGGGCCACCAGAGTTACCTGGGTTGATTGGCACGTCGGTCTGAATGAACGGCACGTAGTTTTCGTTGGGCAAGCTACGGCCGATGGCACTGACGATACCTTGGGTCACGGTATGGTCGAAGCCGAACGGCGAGCCGATCGCCACGACCCATTGACCGGCCTTGAGGTCCTGGGATTTGCCCATTTTCAGCACCGGCAGGTCTTTACCGTCGATTTTCAACAACGCCACGTCGGAACGTGGGTCGGTGCCGATCAACTTGGCTTTCAACTCACTGCGATCAGCCAGGCGTACGAGAATCTCATCCGCATCAGCAATCACATGATTGTTGGTCAAGATGTAGCCATCCGGAGAAATGATGAACCCCGAACCCAGGGATTGCGCTTCACGCTGGCGATCCCCTCGCGGAGAACGCTGCTGTGGCATGCCACGCTCGAAAAACTCGCGCAACATCGGAGGCAGGCCTTCCAGATCGGGCATCTGCGCCGAGTTGGAGACCTTGCGATCCGGCAGCTTCTGCGTGGTACTGATGTTCACCACCGCAGGCGAGGCCTGCTCGACCAGTTGCGTGAAATCAGGCAATTCGGCCGCCTGGGCAGACACGGCCTGCCCAAGCACCAATACGGTGGCAAAAATGGTGAAGTAAGACTTCAAGCGTGGTATCGACATACGGCTCCCGTTACGACGAGCGTGATTAAGCGATATGAAGCAAACAGTATCGAACAGACAAGGACGATGCTTTTGCTCCAGGAACGACAAATAAGGTCAGAACCGAGGGGCTCTGACCTATAGAAAAATCCAGGGGATTTTGCAAATGAAATTGCTCACCAAACATTTCATCTTCTCAATTGTGGCTTAGGCATTACTGACCTCTAACACAACCAATAAAGGCTCATTGCTTGGCGGTAGCATCGGAGCGCATCGACAGCGCAATACGTTCAGCGGTGCCAATGGGGATTTCCCCGACCACGGTGACCATCATTTCACCATCGGGCGTGGTCAAACGCCGCGACACCGCGACGGTAGGCCCGAGCTGCGTCCGAGTATCGGTGACCGTCGCGCCATTGAGCGGCTCGAGGAACACCGAAAAACGCGCCAGCCCGTCGTCATACAGCAGGCTGTTGACCAGGGTCTTGGTTTCCGGATCCTTGCGCGCGGTACTGCTGGTCAACTCGAAGCCTGGAGGCAACCAGTCGGAGTGCCAGGTTTGCGCACTCTTGATCGCCGAGGCCTTGTCACTGTCCAAGGAGACCGGCTTGCAGTCCGCACTGGGGCGCAACTCGGCTTCCTCGGGTACATTCGCCGTATCCAGGCGAGTGAATTGAAAACGCTCCAACAACTGCCCCTTGTCATTCAACAACAGGGATTTCAGTGGCAGGCCGGTTTCACGATCCAGATGCAATTCAAAACCGTAACGATGCTGGTCCCGAGGCGTAAGCGACACGATCACCGCCGGGCGCCCAGCCACACGCGACTTGCCAATGACAGCAAGGTCGTACCAATTCTTGAGTTTTTGCGGATCCAGCGCACGCGCCGCAGAGTCCGGAGAGTCGCCCAACCCTGCCACCAGCGTACCGCTGACGCATTGGGTACGGCCATCGACACGCACCACCTCTTGAGCGGATCCATCGAGCTGGGTCAACCGCTCACGGACCTTTCCATCCTGGACGCGATGCCAGATGTTATGGGTAGAAAAACTACCGTTACGCTCATAAACGAAGGTGCCCTGAAAGCTTTGCTGCTGTTCCGCTTGCCCAAGACGCTGCAACCAGTCCTGGGCTTCGTCGGCGTAGGCTGGAACCACAAACCAGCCACTCAGCAGAAGCGATAGTAGAGGTATGGCGCGCATGATCCTCCTTAGCGGTTTTCCAGGCTTGCTGCACGGGCATAAGGCAGAGCGCTTTCAGTGCCTTTGAGTGCAGCCTGCTGAGCATGCTGACGCAGATAGCTTGGCAGGCGCTGGTCATGCCAACCTGGCTGCCCTTGCAATACGCCATTGGCCATGGGGCCGGTGGCTTCCGAACTTTCATTGTAGCCGGCCAATACCGCTGGGCCTTTGACTTGTGGAGTCGCCAGGGTTGGCTGACCAGCCCGCTGGGCCAGTTCGACGCCGGCAATCTCATCGTGATTGTACAGGCGGACACCCGCCAATACTGCCACGGTCACCGACGCGGCTACCGCCAGACGACCCAGGCTGCGCCATGGTCCGCGAGAGGCTTTGGCCGGCACGGCTTCATCAGCCAGAGCTGCAGAAACGGCAGCGGCAATGTCCAGACGTGGAATCAGCAACTCCTTGTGCATAGCTGCCCGGGCGATTTGATAACGGGCCCAAGTCTCACGGGCTTCCACTTCGTCGACGGCATTCAATACCCGACGCAATTCCAGTTCGTCCGCTTCGTTATCCATCACCGCGGACAGCGATTCCTGCAGGGCTTCACGACTCATTGCGGTTCCTCTCTTGGCTGTCGCCGCTGTCTCAGGTTTCCTGCAACAACGGCTGCAGGGCTTTATCGATGGCCTCCCGAGCGCGGAAAATCCGGGAGCGCACGGTACCCACCGGACACTGCATGACGCTCGCAATGTCCTCGTAACTCAGACCATCGAACTCACGTAAAGTTAAGGCTGTACGCAAATCTTCCGGCAGTTGCTGAATGGTTCGATGGACGGTGCCCTCGATCTCATCCCGCAGCAATGCACGTTCCGGCGATTCGAGATCCTTCAGGCCATGATCGCCGTCATAGAACTCCGCATCTTCAGAACTCACATCGCTATCTGGCGGCCGACGGCCGCGTGAAACCAGATAGTTTTTCGCCGTGTTGATGGCGATACGGTAAAGCCACGTGTAAAACGCGCTATCACCACGAAAATTACCTAGTGCACGATAAGCCTTGATAAAGGCTTCTTGTGCGACATCCTGGGCTTCATGGGTGTCGTGCACGAAACGCACGATCAACCCGAGAATTTTGTGCTGGTATTTCAGCACGAGCAGATCGAACGCTCGCTTGTCGCCACGCTGAACGCGCTCGACCAGCTGCTGATCCTCTTCCTGGGTTAGCATGAACACTCCTCGATAAGCTCGGAGGAGGCTTGCATCACTAATCGATCAGGCTTGCAAACATAGACTCGGGCTTTTCGCAAAAGTTCTCCCCCTCCAAGCAAGTTTCCTGCGGGCTCTGATCCGGCACGCACGAAAAACGCAGCGCGGGCAAGGCCGGCTGCGCGAATAATCCTGTCGCCGATTTCTGTCACAAGGGACACATTGAAAACCTTGGATAGAGCCGACACTGTCCCTTCTTTCAGGCAACCTTCTATTGAGTTTGGGGCCTTGGCAAAAGTTCCCAATCTTTATAGCTGTGCCAGACGAAGATTGTGTAACGGTGAAGAGAAAAACAGCACTACGTCTTCGATCAGACCTTTCAGAGCCTGGAACGCCCGCAAATCCCGGGCTGACCGAGAGCAACGCTGCTGCTCAGCAAAGACGCACGATGCCATGAAGGCGCGACTATTGTGCCGATCCCCCCCTCTATATACTAGTGCGCTGTGTGGCTGCTTTGACTCGCCGATTCAGGCGTCTTGCGCCAACCCTGTCCTGGGTCGCTTTGAGCGGAATCCTTCAAATGAGCCAACAGTTTCAACACGATGTTCTGGTGATTGGCAGCGGCGCTGCCGGCTTGAGCCTGGCGCTGACCTTGCCCAGTCACCTGCGTATTGCCGTCCTGAGCAAAGGCGACCTCGCCAACGGCTCGACCTACAGGGCCCAGGGCGGTGTGGCGGCGGTGCTGGACGATACCGACACCATCGAATCCCACGTCGATGACACCCTCAATGCCGGCGGCGGCCTGTGCCACGAAGATGCAGTGCGCTTTACCGTGGAGCACAGCCGCGAGGCCATCCAATGGCTGATCGACCAAGGCGTGCCCTTTACCCGCGATGAAGATGCCAGCAGCGAAGACAACGGCTTCGAATTCCACCTGACCCGTGAAGGTGGTCACAGCCACCGGCGAATCATCCACGCTGCCGATGCCACCGGCGCAGCGATCTTCAAGACCTTGCTCGCCCAAGCCCGGCAACACCCCAATATCGAGCTGCTGGAGCAGCGGGTCGCGGTCGATCTGATCACCGAGAAGCGCCTGGGGCTGGAAGGCGACCGCTGCCTGGGCGCCTACGTGCTCAACCGTGGCACCGGCGAGGTGGATACCTTTGGCGCACGCTTCGTGATCCTCGCCTCCGGCGGTGCCGCCAAGGTCTATCTCTATACCAGCAACCCCGACAGCGCCTGCGGCGACGGCATCGCGATGGCCTGGCGTTCGGGCTGCCGGGTGGCCAACCTGGAATTCAACCAGTTCCACCCTACCTGCCTGTATCACCCCCTGGCCAAGAGCTTCCTGATCACCGAGGCCCTGCGCGGCGAAGGTGCGCACCTGAAGCTGCCCAACGGCGAACGCTTCATGCCACGCTTTGATCCACGGGCTGAACTGGCCCCACGGGATATCGTCGCCCGGGCCATCGACCATGAAATGAAGCGCCTGGGGATCGACTGCGTCTATCTGGACATCAGTCACAAGCCGGAAGCCTTCATCAAAAACCACTTCCCCACCGTGTATGAACGCTGCCTGGAGTTCTCCATCGACATCACCCGGCAGCCGATCCCGGTGGTGCCGGCGGCCCACTACACCTGTGGCGGGGTGATGGTCGACCAACAAGGTCGCACCGATGTGCCCGGCCTGTACGCCATTGGCGAAACCAGCTTTACCGGCCTGCATGGCGCCAACCGCATGGCCAGCAACTCGCTGCTTGAGTGCTTTGTCTATGCCCGCTCAGCGGCGGCCGACATCCTTCGGCAACTGCCACAAGTGTC
Source organism: Pseudomonas sp. Fl5BN2 (assembly GCF_009908205.1). NCBI lineage: Bacteria > Pseudomonadati > Pseudomonadota > Gammaproteobacteria > Pseudomonadales > Pseudomonadaceae > Pseudomonas > Pseudomonas sp. Fl5BN2. The sequence goes on from NZ_JAAARL010000013.1 coordinate 120,033, forward strand.
GATCCCCATCGCTCTGCCCGCCTGGGACGCCAGCCAGGTCACCGACTCAGACGAAGACGTGATCATTGCGCACAACTGGGACGAACTGCGGCGATTCATGTGGGATTACGTCGGCATCGTGCGCACCAACAAGCGCCTGCAACGGGCTCAGCACCGGGTTCGCCTGCTGCTGGACGAGATCGACGAGTTCTACAGCAACTACAAGGTCAGCCGCGACCTGATCGAGTTGCGCAACCTGGCCCAGGTGGCCGAATTGATGATCCTCTCGGCCATGGAGCGCAAGGAAAGCCGAGGTCTGCACTACACCCTCGACTACCCGCACCTGCTGCCCGAAGCCCGCGACACTATTCTGGTACCGCCCACCTACGCCGACTGAACTTGAGCCGCACCCGCAGGCGCCGATGCTCATCGGCGGCCTGCGCATCCCGCGGCACGCAGATCGACCGTACCCAGCGCTCACCCGCCAGGCGAAAGCGCAGCACTACGATCACGGGCAGCGCCAGGCTATCGGGATGCAATTGCACCGCCTGCCAGCCCTTGGCCGAACTCCACAACTGCCAACCCTCAGCCGAATACCGCAAACGGCTGAACGCCCGAGGATGACTCAACAAAATCTGCCGGGGCAAAACCCAGCAGGCATGCAGCAGGCACAGCAAAGTCCCCAGGAGCTTGGCGACCGACGGGATATCCAACAGAAAAACCGCGCCCAGGGCGAACGCCTGGGCCAGAAGGTAGGCCGCCAGCAGTTGCCGTGAAGGCTGCCAGCGACTCTCGAACAGGCTACTTGGGTTGGACACGGTCCAGAATCATCCGAACCATGCGCTGCAGCTCAGGATCCTCGGACTCGTTGCGCTCCATGAACCAGCCGAACATGTCCTGATCTTCGCATTCCAGCAGCTTGCGGTAGCACTCGCGATCAGTCTCATTGAGATGCGCATACACCTCCCTGACGAACGGCACCAACAATACGTCCAGCTCAAGCATGCCGCGACGGCTGTGCCAGTAGAGGCGATTCAGTTCAACATCTTCAACCATGGAGCACTCCTCAAATAGAGAGCAAGTATACAGTCCAGGGAACACCAGAACAGTCGGCTTTGGTCGGTCACCGCCCATCCTTTGGAAACTATCCATTTCAAGGGCGCCCCCTTATGATGTGCTCCAGACTTTTTACCCTGCGATGAACCATGGCTGACTCCGCTTTTTTCTGCCCCCTGTCCCACGAAGGCGTGCTCGCCGTCCGCGGCCCTGATGCCAGCAAATTCCTTCAGGGTCAGCTGACCTGCAACCTCAATTACCTCAACGACTCCCAGTCCAGCCTGGGCGCCCGCTGCACCCAGAAAGGCCGCATGCAATCGAGCTTCCGCATCCTGCTCGATGGCGACGGCTGCCTGCTGGCGATGGCCAGCGAGTTGATCGAGCCACAATTGGCGGACCTGAAGAAATACGCGGTGTTCTCCAAGGCCAAACTCGCCGATGAAAGCGCCAACTGGGTGCGTTTTGGCCTCGCCAACGGGCAAGCCGTCCTGAACGGACTGGGCCTTGATTTACCCGAGGCAGACGGTGCCGTAGTCCGTGCCGACGGCCTGATTGCCGTGCGCGCCTCAAGCCACCGCGCCGAACTCTGGGTTCCGGCGGAACGCGCCGACAGCCTGCGCCCACAACTCGCCGCGCAACTGCCCCAAGGCGAACTGAACCAGTGGCTGCTGGGCCAGATCCGCGCCGGCCTGGGCCAAGTCATGCCGCAGACCCGCGAACTGTTCATTCCGCAGATGCTCAACCTGCAGGCCGTTGGCGGCGTCAGCTTCAAGAAAGGCTGCTACACCGGCCAGGAAATCGTCGCGCGCATGCAATACCTGGGCAAACTCAAGCGCCGTCTGTACCGCCTGGCATTGCCCGCTGGCGAACTGCCTGCTCCTGGTACCCCGCTGTTCTCCCCCACCCACAACAGCGCCATTGGCGAAGTGGTGCTGGCCGCCCAGGCGCAGCAACAAGTGGAATTGCTGGCCGTGTTGCAGGCCGAGGCGGTGGAAGATGGCAACCTGCACCTTGGAACACTCGAAGGGCCGGGCCTGCAATTGCTGGATCTGCCATACCAGTTGGACCGTGATCGCGAAATCCAACGTTGATCGCCTGCCCTTTTTTGCAACACCCTAGAGAACTGAAATGACTGAGCTGGCGCAAAAGGTCCTACAGGATTTGGTGGAGGCCATCGACAACGATGACTTGGTCCTGCCAACCCTACCGGAGGTGGCCATGCAGATTCGCCAGGCCGCCGAAGACCCGGAAATCAGCGTCAGCAGCCTAAGCAAGGTGATCAGTCGCGACGCGGCGCTGTCCGCGCGGCTGATCAAGGTGGTCAACAGCCCCCTGCTGAGAGCAGCCCAGGAAGTCACCGACCTGCATACGGCGATCACCCGCCTAGGTATCAACTACAGCAGTAACCTGGCCATCGGCCTGGTGATGGAACAGATTTTCAACGCCCGTTCCGAAGTGGTGCAGCAAAAGATGCGCGACGTCTGGCGCAGCAGCCTGGAGGTGGCCGGGGTCAGCTACGCCCTGTGCCGCAGCTATTCCCAACTCAAGCCCGACCAGGCGGCACTCGGCGGCCTGGTGCACCAGATCGGCGTGCTGCCGATCCTGACCTACGCCGAAGATCACTACGAACTGCTTTCCGATCCGGTCAGCCTCAATCACGTGATCGAACGCATTCACCCGTTACTGGGGGACAAGCTGCTACGCGTCTGGGAATTCCCCGAGCAACTGGTGGAAATCCCCGGGCACTACCTGAATTTCAACCGCCAGTCCCCACAGATCGACTATGTCGACCTGGTCCAAGTGGCGACCCTGTATTGCCACAAAGACACCGACCACCCACTCTCGCGCATCGACGCCGTCAATGTGCCGGCCTTCAAGAAGCTGGGAATCGACCCGGAAAACAAGGCCATGTGCGGTGATCTGCAAGCATCCCGCTCAATGCTCTACTGAGCCCTCAACCGGCGATGAAACTCACCCGAACCTTCAGCCCTGAAGGTTCGCCGTCATGCAGGCTGATCTGTGCCAGGTGGGCGCGGCAGATCTCGCCGACGATCGCCAGCCCCAACCCCGAACCCGCGACCTGCTGATTGCGTCGGTAAAAGCGCTCGAAGACCCGGTCGCGATCTTCCAGGGGAATCCCCGGCCCATCATCCTCCACCTCCAGCACACCCGGCGGCGACACCCGCAGCACCACATTGCCGCCCGGCGGGGTGTGGGCCAACGCGTTGTCCACCAGATTGCTCAGCAGCTCATTGAGCAGGGTCGGCTCGCCCTTGAGCCACACCGGCTCGTTGGCCTCCAGGGCCAGCGCCACGCCCCGGGCATGAGCCAAGGGGGCCATGGCCATGCCCAACTCCCGAGCCAGCTGGCTGAGGTCGAGCAACTGCGCACCGCCCTCGGCGATGGCCCTGGCACCATTTTCCACCCGAGCCAGGGACAGCAACTGATTGGCCAGATGGGTCAGGCGATCGGTGCCCTGGGCCGCACTTTCCAGAGTCGAACGCCAGGTTTCAGGTTCGTTGGAGCGCAACCCTAATTCCAGGCGTGCCTTGAGCGCCGCCAACGGTGTGCGCAACTCGTGGGCGGCCTCGGCAATGAACTGCGCCTGGCGTTCGAACTGCTCCCGCAAGCGCTCAGTGAAATGATTCAAGGCCCGTACCAGAGGCCACAGCTCGCGCTGCACCGAAACCAGCGGCAATGGCCGCAAGTCATCCGACTGGCGCTCTTCCACCGCACCGCGCAAACGCTCCAGCGGGCGCAAAGCAGCACTCACCGCAAACCACACCAGAAGCAAAGCGCCGATGGCCAGCATGCCCAGGCGCAGCAGGGTATCGGCCATCAGGCTGCGAGCCATGGCGACCCGAGCCTCGTCAGTCTCCGCCACACGGATTTCCGCCATGCCATTCATGGTCGGCTCACTGACTGCCTTGAGCAGGCTAACCACCCGCACATTCTGGCCTTGGTAAGTGGCATCGTAAAAACGTGCCAGGGCCGGATAGTCATCGGTACGCGGAGTGCCCGGCGGCGGCCCTGGCAGGTTTTCATACCCCGAGATCAAGTGCTGGTGAATATCGTTGACCTGGTAGTAGATGCGCCCAGCACTGTCGTAGGCAAAGGTGTCCAGGGCCACGTAGGGCACATTGGCGCTGAGGCTGCCGTCACGCTGGGACAGGCCGGCGGCAATGGTTCGCGCCGAGGCCAGCAGGGTCCGGTCGTAAGCGGTGTCGGCGGCCTCGCGCCCATTCCAGTAAGCGCTCAGACCACTGGCCAGCATCAACACCACCAACAGCAACGCCAGGTTCCACAACAACCGCCAGCGCAGGCTGCTGGGCTTATGCATCGCGGCTTTCCAGCAGGTAGCCCAGGCCACGGAAGGTAACGATGGCCACCGCATGACCATCGAGCTTCTTGCGCAAGCGATGGACGTAGATTTCGATGGCATCCGGGCTGGCCTCTTCGTCCAGGCCGAAGACCTGGGATGCCAACTGCTCCTTGCTCATTACCCGACCGGGGCGGGCAATCAGCGCTTCAAGCACCGCCTGCTCGCGAGAGGTCAAGGTCAGCAGCTCTTCACCAAGGGTAAAACGGCGGGTGTCCAGGTCATAGCTCAGCACCCCACAACGCTGCTGACGTTCGCCCCCCAGCACGCTACGACGCAACAATGCCTTGACCCGGGCTTCGAGCTCGGTCAGTTCGAAAGGCTTGGCCAGATAATCGTCGGCCCCAAGGTTCAGCCCATGGACCCGGTCCTTGACGTCGCTGCGGGCGGTAAGCATCAACACCGGCAGGTTCTTGCCCCGGGCCCGCAGGCGCGCCAGGACCTCGAAACCGTCCATGCGCGGCAAGCCGACATCGAGGATCGCCACCGCATATTCCTCGCTGCCAAGGGCCAGGTCGGCGGCCACTCCATCGTGCAACACATCCACGGTCAAGCCGGTGCTCTTGAGCGCCAGGGCGATACTTTCGGCCAGTTGCAGATGGTCTTCAACGAGCAGAACTCGCATGGCTGTTTACCTCGCTTCAGGGGGATCGACGCCGCTCTTTGGCGCGGAGTGTACCGCCGCAATCGCGGCTGTGAAGCCCGAAAGCCGTGAAAGTGCGCTGAAAGGTTAGCGAAAGGTTGGCCCTTTAGAGTCCTGCTACGGACGGTTTCGACTGCCCTGGCCTTGATGGCCGCTGAGCCGCAAAACGCCTCGAAGCGTTTTCGTCAAAATAAGAACAATAACGGAGTACCCAGGATGCCATCCACGCACCCTAAGGCTGTCCAGCCTGCGCGTTTTTCCCGCCTGACCTCAACCGCTCTCACCAGCGCTGCCGCCCTCGTCGGCGTCGCCCCGCTCAGCCAGGCCGCCTTCTTCGAAGACAGCAGCGGCACCTTCGAAACTCGCAACATGTACTTCAACCGCGACTTTCGCGACGGCACCAGCGCCCAGCAATCCAAGCGCGACGAGTGGGCCCAGGGCTTCATGCTCAACCTGCAGTCGGGCTACACCGAAGGCACCGTGGGTTTCGGCCTGGATGCCCTGGGGATGCTTGGGGTCAAGCTCGACTCCAGCCCCGACCGCACCGGTACCGGCCTGCTACCGACCCACGATGACGGACGCGCGGCCAATCAATATTCCAAGCTCGGCCTGACTGGCAAGGTGAAGATTTCCGCCACCGAACTGAAAATCGGCAGCCTGATCCCCGAGTTGCCGATCCTCAAGCCCAACGACGGGCGCATCCTGCCGCAAACCTTCGAGGGCGGCCTGTTGACCTCCAAGGAGATCAAGAACCTGACCTTCACCGGCGGTCGCCTGGACAAGGTCAAGGACCGCGACGACAGCAACTACGAAGACATCCGCCTCAACAACAAGAACAGCCGCTTCGCCGGCAGCGCGACCGGCAAGCACTTCAATTTCGGCGGCCTGGACTACAAGTTCACCGACAAGATCACCGGCAGCTACCACTTCGCCCAACTGGACGATGTCTACAACCAGCACTTTCTTGGCCTGGTCACCTCGCAACCCTTGGGCCCCGGTACCTTCGCCAGCGACCTGCGCCTGGCCATCAGCGATGATCAGGGCCAGGCCCGAGGCGGCAAGATCGACAACCGATCCCTCAATGGCCTGGTGAGCTACGCCCTGAACGGGCATAAACTCAGCGCCGGCTACCAGCACATGTCCGGCGACAGTGCCTTCCCGTATGTCGATGGCAGCGACCCGTATCTGGTGAACTTCGTGCAAATCAACGACTTTGCCGGGGCCGAGGAGCGCTCCTGGCAGGCCCGTTACGACTACGACTTCGCCAAGCTCGGGGTGCCCGGCCTGAGCTTCATGACCCGCTACCTCAGCGGCGACAACATTGCCCTGAAGAACGGCGACACCGGCAAGGAATGGGAACGCAACACCGAGATCAAATACGTGGTGCAAAGCGGCACCTTCAAGGATGTCGCCGTTCGCCTGCGCAACGCCACCTACCGTTCCAACTATTCGGCTCGCGATGCGGATGAAGTGCGCTTGCTGGTGAGCTACAGCGTGGCCCTGTGGTAAGCCCTCCGTATCTCGCTGTGTCGTAGGCGCTGGCTTGCCAGCGAAGAGGCCCGCAAGCCCCGCACAAGGCTCATGGGCCCCTTCGCCGGCAAGCCGGCTCCTACGGAAAAAAGGGTCGAGGATGACCCGGACATACCTACAACAACTCCTGTGGAGACAAGCATGGACCTTTCATTGCGTAACCTCGCCCTCGCGGCCGGCTGCATGCTGTTCGCCGGCCAACTGCTGGCCGCATCCGCCGAGCCCAAGCGCCCGGAATGCATCGCCCCGGCCTCCCCCGGCGGCGGTTTCGACCTGACCTGCAAGCTGGCGCAAAGCGCCCTGATCAACGAGAAGATTCTCACCAAGCCGATGCGCGTGACCTACATGCCCGGCGGTGTCGGTGCCGTGGCCTACAACGCGGTAGTGGCCCAGCGTCCAGCCGACGCCGGGACATTGGTCGCCTGGTCCAGCGGCTCGCTGCTGAACCTGGCCCAGGGCAAATTCGGCCGTTTCGATGAAAACGCGGTGCGCTGGCTGGCAGCGGTAGGTACCAGCTACGGCGCCATCGCGGTGAAAAGCGATTCGCCCTACAAGACCCTCGACGATCTGGTCCAGGCCCTGAAGAAAGACCCGAGCAAAGTGGTGATCGGCTCCGGCGGCACTGTCGGCAGCCAGGACTGGATGCAGACCGCGCTGATCGCCAAGGCCGCTGGGATCAACCCTCGGGACCTGCGCTACGTGGCCCTGGAAGGCGGCGGGGAAATCGCCACCGCCCTGCTGGGCGGGCATATCCAGGTAGGCAGCACCGACATCTCCGACTCCATGCCACACATCCAGGCCGGCGACATGCGCCTGCTGGCGGTGTTCTCCGCCCAGCGCCTGGACGAACCGGAAATGAAGGATATCCCCACCGCCAAGGAACAGGGCTACGACATCGTCTGGCCGGTGGTACGCGGCTTCTACCTCGGGCCAAAAGTCAGCGACGCTGAATACGCCTGGTGGAAAGACGCCTTCGACAAACTGCTGGCCTCCGAAAACTTCGCCAAGCTGCGTGACCAGCGCGAACTGTTCCCCTTCGCCATGACCGGCCCCGAGTTGGACACCTACGTGAAGCAGCAGGTAGCCGACTACAAGACCCTGGCCAAAGAGTTCGGCCTGATCCAGTGACCGTCCCTTTCTAACGGCTCGGCCCTCGCGCATCGGGGGCCGGGCCCGGGAGTTAGCCATGCTCGTTCAACGTCTCTTCGCCGCGGTGTTGCTGCTGGCCTGTGCCGGTCTGGCACTGATGGCCTGGCCCTACCAGGCGGCCTTTTCCTACGAACCGGTAGGCCCGCGAGCCTTCCCCCTGCTGATGCTCGGCCTGATGAGCCTGGCCCTGCTGTACATGTTGTTTCGCCCGGCTCCGATCAAGCACAGCGAAGAAGAACCGCCCCTGGACCGGCAGACCCTGACCAAGATCACCCTCTGCGTGGTCTTGCTGCTGGTCTTTGCCGGCACCTTCGAACCCTTGGGTTTCATCGTCGCCAGCACCTTGATCGGTGTTCCGATGGCTCGCCTGTACGGCGGCCGCTGGCTGCCCAGCCTGGTGATCGTCAGCCTGCTCAGCATCGGCCTCTACTGGCTGTTCGACCGGGTCATGGACGTGCCACTGCCCCTCGGCCTGCTCGACGTTCTGGAGAATTGATATGGATACCCTGAGTTATCTGGGCCAGGGGTTCGGCGTCGCGCTGACCCCCTACAACCTGGTCACCGCCCTGTCCGGCACGTTGATCGGCACCGTGGTCGGCCTGCTCCCGGGCCTGGGCCCGATCAACGGCGTGGCACTGCTGATTCCTATCGCCTTCGCCCTGGGCCTGCCACCGGAATCGGCGCTGATCCTGCTGGCGGCGGTGTACCTGGGCTGCGAATACGGCGGCCGGATCAGCTCGATCCTGCTGAACATTCCCGGTGAAGCCTCCACCGTAATGACCACCCTCGACGGCTACCCCATGGCCCGCAAGGGCATGGCCGGGGTTGCCCTGTCGCTGTCGGCGTGGAGTTCGTTCATCGGTGCCTTCATCGCCACCTGCGGCATGGTGCTGTTCGCCCCGTTGCTGGCCAAGTGGGCAATCGCCTTCGGCCCGGCGGAATACTTCGTGCTGATGGTGTTCGCCATCGTCTGCCTCGGCGGCATGGCCGGCGACCGGCCGTTGAAGACCTTCATTGCCGCGTTGATCGGCCTGTTTCTCTCCGCGGTCGGCATCGACGCCAACAGTGGCGTGTACCGTTTCACCGGGGACAACATCCACCTCACCGACGGCATCCAGTTCGTGGTGCTGGTGCTGGGCTTGTTCTCCATCAGTGAGATCCTGTTGCTGCTGGAGAAGACCCATCGTGGCCAAGAGGCGGTGAAAGCCACCGGACGCATGATGTTCAACTTCAAGGAAGCGGCCTCGGTGTTCGTGGTGAACATCCGCTGCGGCCTGCTGGGTTTCATCATGGGCGTGTTGCCCGGTGCCGGCGCGACCCTGGCCAGTGCCGTGGCCTACATGACCGAGAAACGCCTCGCCGGTGCCAGCGGGACCTTTGGTGAAGGCGACAAGCGCGGCCTCGCCGCCCCCGAAACCGCGATTGGCGCTTCGGCCTGCGGCGCCCTGGTGCCGATGCTAACCCTCGGCGTGCCCGGTTCCGGCACCACGGCGGTGATGATCGGCGCCCTATCGCTGTACAACATCACCCCCGGCCCACTGCTGTTCCAGCAGCAGCCGGATATCGTCTGGGGCCTGATCGCCTCGTTGTTCATCGCCAATATCATGCTGGTGATCCTCAACATCCCGATGATCCGCATCTTCACCCGCATCCTCGCCGTGCCCAACTGGGCCCTGGTGCCCGTCATCGCGATCATCACCGGGATCGGCGTCTATGCGGTACACGCCACCACCTTCGACCTGTTCCTGATGGTCGGCATCGGCATCTTCGGCTACATCCTGCGCAAGCTCGATTTCCCGCTGTCGCCTGTGCTGCTGGGCTTCATCCTCGGTGGCCTGATGGAGCAGAACCTGCGCCGGGCGCTGTCGATTTCCAACGGTACGCTGGAGATCCTCTGGTCGAGCCCGATCACCCTCGGAGTCTGGGTGCTGACCGCCATCATGCTGCTGATGCCGCTGCTGCGTATCTGGCGCAAGCGTGCGGCTCAGCAACGTGCCGTGGCCGATGTCTGAAGTCAGGTTCAAACAGTGGTGGGGCACGCCCCTGGTGGGTCTGGCTGGCGGTTATCTCGCCAGCCAGGTCGGCTGGCCGCTGCCATGGATGGTCGGCTCGTTGCTGGCGATTATCCTGGTGCGCTGCCTGACGCCCTGGCAACTGGCGGAAATACCCGGCGGCCGCAAATGCGGGCAATGGGTGGTGGGCATCGGCATCGGCCTGCACTTCACCCCGTTGGTGATGGCGCAGGTCATGAGTCACTTCGGCCTGATCTTCTTCGGCGCCCTGGTCACCAGCCTGTCCAGCGTGGTCGGGGTCTGGTTGCTGCGGCGCACCGGGGAAGACCGGGCCACCGCGTTCTTCTCCAGCATGCCCGGCGGCTCCGGAGAAATGGTCAACCTCGGCGCACGCAATGGCGCGGTGCTCAGCCGCGTGGCGGCAGGGCAGAGCCTGCGGGTGCTGACGGTGGTGCTCTGTGTACCAGCGGCGTTCAAATACCTGCTGGGGGAAGGCACGCCGGCCTTGCAGGCCACCACTGTCGACTGGCAGTGGCTGGCCCTGCTGTTTCCCGCAGGAGCCCTATTGGCCTGGCTCTGGCAGCGTCTGCGTCAACCCAATCCCTGGTTGTTTGGCCCCCTGCTGCTCAGCGCCACGGTGAGCATCGCCTGGGACTTGCACATCGGCCTGCCCGACGGCGGCAGCCAGATGGGCCAGTGGCTGATCGGCAGTGGCCTGGGCTGTCACTTCAATCGGCAGTTCTTTCGGCGGGCGCCGTCATTCATGGGCCGGACTCTGATCGGCACGGCCCTGACCATGTTGATCGCCGGGCTCGCGGCCCTGGGCCTGAGCGTGCTGACCCACCTGGACCTGCGCTCGCTGACCCTGGGCATGATGCCCGGCGGCATTGCGGAAATGAGCCTGACGGCCGAGACCTTGCAACTGTCGGTGCCATTGGTGACCGCAATGCAGGTGATGAGGTTGTTGTTCGTGCTGTTTTTGGCGGAGCCTTTGTTCCGGCATTGGAACAAGGACTGAAACCTCCTTCGCCGGCAAGCCGGCTCCTACAGAAGATGCAGGAGCCGCTGGGCAGCTTTTCGTTTGGCGCCTCGATCAAACCGGCGGCAGGCGCCACTCGATTGGCGTCTCACCGTTTTGCTCAAGGTACTTGTTGGTACGGCTGAAATGCCCGCAACCGAGAAAGCCACGGTAGGCCGACAAGGGCGAGGGATGTACCGAGGTCAGCACCAGGTGTTTGCTGGCGTCGATCAGTTTCTGCTTGCCCTGGGCGTGCGCGCCCCACAGCAGGAACACCAGATGCGGCTGGTGCTCGCTGACCACTTCGATGATCCGATCGGTAAAGAACTGCCAGCCCTTGCCCGCATGAGACGCCGCATTGGCCCGCTCCACCGTCATGGTGGTGTTGAGCATCAACACGCCCTGTTCGGCCCAACTCTGCAGGTAACCGTGAGTGGGAATGTCGATGTTCAGGTCGCGCTTGAGCTCTTTATAGATGTTCACCAGCGAGGGCGGCGCCGGCACCCCGGGCTGCACCGAGAAGCACAGGCCGTGAGCCTGGCCCGGACCGTGGTACGGGTCCTGGCCGAGGATCACCACCTTGACCTGATCCAGCGGCGTCGAGTTCAAGGCGTTGAAGATCATCGGGCCCGGCGGATAGATTTCCTTGCCGGCAGCATGTTCCTGACGCAGGAACTCCCGCAGTTCGGTCATGTAAGGCTGGTCGAATTCGGCACGCAGCGCCTCCTTCCAGCTCGGTTCGAGTTTGATACGATCGTCAGCAGTCATGGCCATGCCCGTGAAAAAACAATGGCCGCACCCTAGGAAAGCCGACTTCGCTTGTCAATTGATCTGACACAGAACCAGCACTTTCCCTACCAGCGATCATACTGATCGCTCATGTTTTCCATCGAGGTCACGATGAACCTGCACGTCGAAGAACTCACTGGCACCGATGGCGCACGCATCGCCATTGCCACCCTGGACGCGGAAAAATCCCTGAATGCCCTGTCGCTGCCAATGATCCAGCAGTTGAGCCAGCACCTCGACACCTGGGCCAAGGACCCGCAAGTGGTCTGCGTGCTGTTGCGGGGCAACGGTGCCAAGGCCTTCTGTGCCGGTGGCGAAGTGCGCAGCCTGGCCCAGGCCTGCCTGGATCAGCCAGGCCAGGTGCCGCCCGTGGCCGGGCATTTTTTCGCGGCCGAGTACCGTCTCGACTATCACTTGCACACCTACCCCAAACCGTTGATCTGCTGGGGGCACGGCTACGTGCTCGGCGGTGGCATGGGGCTGCTGCAGGGCGCCAGTATCCGGATCGTCACCCCCAGCAGTCGCCTGGCGATGCCGGAAATCAGCATCGGCCTGTATCCCGATGTAGGTGCCAGTTGGTTCCTTTCGCGGATGCCCGGCAAGCTCGGGCTGTTCCTCGGCCTCACCGGCGCGCACATGAATGGCCGTGATGCCCTGGACCTGAACCTCGCTGATCGCTTCCTGCTGGATGAGCAACAGGAGGCGCTGATCGAGGGCTTGCTGCAATTGAACTGGCAGGAGCAAACCCCGCGACAACTCAATAGCCTGCTCAAGGCCTTGCAACAAGAAGCCCTGGGACAACTGCCCGAGGCACAGTGGCTGCCACGCCGGCAACAGATCGACGCCTGGCTGGATGTCAGTGACGTGGCCTGTGCCTGGCGCGCCATCAGCCAGTTGCAGAACCACAGCGATATTCTCTACAGCCGCGCCGCCAAAACCCTCAGCGAAGGTTGCCCGCTGACCGCGCACCTGGTCTGGGAGCAGATCCGCCGTGCCCGCTACCTGTCCCTGGCCGAAGTCTTCCAGATGGAATACACCCTGAGCCTGAACTGCTGCCGGCATCCGGAGTTTGCCGAAGGGGTGCGAGCGCGCCTGATCGACAAGGATCATCAGCCGCACTGGCATTGGTCGGATATCAACAGCGTGCCCGAGGCGGTAGTGGAGGCGCATTTCCACAAGGCCTGGGAGGGGCGCCATCCATTGGCGGACCTGACGGACTACTGAGCGGCCCCTGTAGACGCTGCCACAGGCTGCGACTACAGGGCCCCTGCCGATTCGGCATCAGTGGCCGCGCCCACCTCGGCCATGGTCACCGCGCCCATGATTGTCACGACTGCCGTGGCCGCCCCCATCCTGGTTGTTCCAATAGCGAGGGCGCTCATGGCCCCCCCAACCCTGGTTCGGATAGGGTCGGTACGCTGCGCGCGGCGGCTGATAGTAACGTGGGGCCGGCTGGTAATAGCGCGGTGCTGGCTGGTAGTAGCGTGGCGCGTAGTAACTGCGATCAGTCGAGTAATAGGAAGATCCGCCGCCGTAGTAGGCCGGCGCGGGGGAGCTGTAGACGTCCGAACTGTAGTAGCCGGAACCTCCGTAATAAGGGGCACACGCAGAAAGACTCAAACCCAGCAATGCAATCAGTAGAAATCGACGATACATGGCGGCCTCCTGGACCGCGAAGAGCCACGCCAGCGACGCTGGCAGGCGGCAATCAGCAATAGGCTGACTGACGAATTATCTGACCGCAAAAACCTCCGCTGGTGCGATTTACGCAACACATTGATACAAGTCCCTCAAGCATCGGCTACGCCTGTTTCCAGCGCCCATGAAAAAGCGGCGCCTGATGCCAGAACGCCGCTACCTGCAATGACTCTCGACCCTTCGCCCCTTGTCGCCCGAGACTGCGGTCTGTTGTATCACCCTTGTTTTTGGCTAGTGGTGCCAACGCCGGTAACCGCCGTAATAGTGCGGCCCGTATCCCCCATGATAGTAGGGGCGGTAATAGTAGTGAGGTCCGTACCAGCCTCCAGTGTACGGGTAGTAACCGTAGTAATAAGGCCCGGGGACCGTGTACACATCCGTGCGGTAATACCCCGGACCGACGTAGTAGGGCACACAGGCAGACAAACTCAAACCAAGCACGACACCGAGCAGGATTCGACGGTACATGGCGGCCTCCCGGACCGCATACAAGCCGCGCCAGCGACGCTGGACGGCGCCAGTCGATACGGCAATGACTGGCATTGCATAAGACCGTAAAAAACCGCTCCGGTGCTACCGCCAACACACCCCCCGGCACTCTGCCGACCGGCGGCAACCCCTTGCTCCTGCTGACTTGGAGATACTTTCAGAGACGATACAAAGCGCAACTTATCGGTGGCTCCAGCGAAGCCTAGATCGTGTCAAACCCGAGACAATTTCATCGTGCAATGAGCGAGTTATTTCTGCGCCGTGCCACTAGAATGCGTCATCTGGCCACTATCACGGAATCGCCATGCCGCTTCGTTCTCCCCTGTATTCGCAGCGTTCGCTGGTGCTGGTCCTGATCGCTCTGTTGGGCAGCGGTTTCCTCGCCACATCCTTGCTCAGCTACTACGTCTCGCGGGACTCGATCCGCGACAACATCGTCAACACCGAATTGCCCCTGACCTCCGACACTGTGTATTCGGAAATCCAGAAAGACCTGGTACGACCGATCCTGATCTCCTCGATGATGGCCCGCGACACCTTCATGCGTGACTGGGTGGTAGCCGGCGAACGCGACCCTAGCCAAATGACCCGCTACCTCAACGAGGTCATGACTCACTACGACGCCTACACCGCGTTCTTTGTCTCCAACACCAGCCTCACCTATTACCAGGCCAAGGGTGTGTTGAAGAAGATCAAGGTCGATGAGCCCCGGGACGCCTGGTACTTTCGCGTGCGCGACATGGCCACGCCGTACGAAATCAACGTCGATCCGGACCTGGCCAACCAGGACAAGCTGACCTTCTTCATCAACTACAAGGTCTACGACTACCAGGACCGCTTCATCGGTGCGGCCGGGGTCGGCTTGACGGTGGATGCAGTGATCAAGCTGATCGACAAGTACCAGCAGCGCTATCAACGCAGTGTGTACTTCGTCGACACCTTTGGCCGCATCGTCCTCACCGGTGCCGACGGTGGCCCCCAGGGCGCCCGGAGCGGCCAGTCGCTGCAGGAACTGGAAAGCCTCAAGGAACTGATGGAGCAACTGCCCAAGCCCCACAGCGGCAGCTACGAATACGCGACCCAGGGCCAGGGCCACTTTCTCAATGTGCGCTTCATTCCCGAGCTCAACTGGTATCTGTTCGTCGACAAGCGCGAGGACGGCGCCCTCAGCAGCATCCGCCAGTCGCTGTACCTCAACCTGCTGATCTGCCTGGTGATCACTGCCATCGTGCTGGTCCTGCTCAGTGCCGTGGTACGTCGCTACCAGCGCAGGATCGAGGCCCAGGCCACCCTCGACAGCCTGACCCAACTGCCCAACCGCCGCGGCTTCGACCTGCTGGCGGCCCAGGCCATGCAAGAGGCGCGGCGTGACCTGACACCGTTGAGTGCCCTGCTGCTGGACCTGGATCACTTCAAGCGCCTCAACGATACCTACGGCCACCTGGCCGGGGATCAGGTGCTCAGCGGCTTTGCCCGGGACCTGCGAGACTGCCTGCGCCAGTCCGACATCGTCTGCCGCTGGGGTGGCGAGGAGTTCATCGTGCTGCTCAAGGACACCGACAGCCGTGCCGCTTTGGAGATCGCCGAGAAAATCCGCCTGCTCACCGAGCAGCAGCGCTATCACTATGAAGGGCAGCCCCTGCAACTGACCGTCAGTATCGGCTTGACCACCCTGCAAGCGGAGGACACTCTGCACAGCCTGCTGTCGCGTGCCGACCATGCGATGTACCGTGCCAAACAGACAGGACGCAATCGAACCTGTGTGGAAATGCCTCACTCCAGCCATGAATGAACCTGACCTTTGCCCAGCCTGCGGTGCCCGCAACGACTGCACCCTGGCCGACCCGCGCAGCGTCGGCCAAGCCTGTTGGTGCTATAGCGTGAGCATCGATCCGGCGATCATCGAGGCCTTGCCGCCGCAGTTGCGCAATCAGTCCTGCCTGTGCCCGCGCTGCGCCGGGGTCGAGGCGCAACTGCGCGCCAACACCTTGCCGCACCCCTGAACCACCTCACCTTGCCGCCAGCCGCCGATCACCATGCGCATTGACCGTTTCCTCAGCAACCTGCCCCGTTTCAACCGTCAGCAGGTGCGCCTGTTGCTGGTGCAACGACGCATCCGCATCGACGGCCAGCCGGTGAGCGACCCCAAGGCCGAAGTCCGCGAGTTCAGCCGTGTGGAGCTGGATGAGGAGATGCTCCAGGTCGGCAAGCCGGCGCGCTACTTCATGCTGCACAAGCCCATGGGCTACGTCAGCGCCACCCGAGACCCCGAGCACAAGACCGTACTGGAGCTGATCCACGAGCCCGATCCCCAGGAGCTGCACATCGCCGGGCGCCTGGACTACAACACCACCGGGCTGATGCTGATCACCAACGACGGCAACTGGTCGCGACGCTTGACCCAGCCGCAGACCAAGCTGCCCAAGCACTACTACGTGGAAACCGAAGAAGAGATAGGCCCCGAGTACATCCAGACCTTCGCCCAGGGCCTGTACTTTGCCTTCGAGGACCTCACCACCCGGCCCGCGCAGTTGCAGATCCTCGGTCCCCGCAGCGCCAGGCTGAGCATCGTCGAAGGGCGCTATCACCAGGTCAAACGAATGTTCGGACACTTCAACAACAAGGTCGTGCGCCTGCACCGCGAAAGCATGGGGCCACTGGTGCTGGACGACAGCCTGGCCCCCGGCGAGTACCGCCCCCTGACTGCGGACGAAATCCGTCTGATCTGACGCAGATTCGCCTCTGAATGACCGCTGGGCAGAAGCTGTCGAACAATTTGCCCAATGCACTTGCAGGTTCCCGGTTGCCCTGCTTGAATCAGTCCGTCGGCCGAATTGTGACCGACTAGTCACGAAAGCGCATCTAAGAAACCTTTTGCCGGCCTGAGCCCTGCCTGCTCTGCATTCAACCCGGTAAATCGCCCACCTATAACAACACCCGTCGACCTGCATTACCGGATCGACATGGGCTCCCATTCCAGGCGTATGCCTACCTGTCACATTGCACGTGCACACTCAAGTTGCGCGCATACCCGCTTGCCAGGAGTCTTATGACATGAGGCCAGAAATCGCTGTGCTGGATATACAGGGGCAGTATCGGGTTTACACGGAGTTCTATCGCGCAGATGCCGCAGACAAGACCATCATTCTGGTCAACGGCTCAATGGCCACCACTGCGTCTTTTGCCCAGACCGTGAAAAACCTGCATCCGCAGTTCAACGTGGTGCTCTACGACCAGCCCTACGCGGGCCGCTCCAAGGCCCACAACAAACATGAGCGGATGCTCACCAAGGAAGTCGAGGGGCAGATCCTGCTGGAGTTGATCGAGCACTTCGCTGCCGAGCATGTGCTGTCGTTTTCCTGGGGCGGAGCTGCCACCTTGCAGGCGCTGTCCCAGCGTCCACGACGCATCGAGAAAGCAGTAATCAGCTCGTTCTCGCCGGTGGTCAACGAACCCATGCGCGACTATCTGGAGCGCGGTGTCGACTACCTCGGCAGCCTCGATCGCCATCGTGTCGGGCACTTGGTCAACGACACCATTGGCAAGCACCTGCCGTCGCTGTTCAAGCGCTTCAACTATCGCCATGTCAGCAGCCTGGCCGAGCATGAGTACGGGCAGATGCACTTCCACATCAGCCACGTGCTCTACGGCGACCGCCAGTGCTACCTGGAGGCCGCGAAGAGCATCCAGGTGCCGGTGCTATTCATCAATGGCGAATGGGACGAGTACACCTCGGCCAATGACGCCAAGCTGTTCGCCGACCATGTGCAGCACGCAAGCTTCAGTACGATCCAGGCCACCGGGCACTTCCTCGACATGGAGCACAAGGCGGCCTGCCACGACAGTCGCCAGGCGTTGCTGGGGTTCCTCAAACCGGGTCAACACGACAGCCGTCCGCGTTACCACTACGTACAGGATCAGCATGCACTGGCCATCTGAAACCGCGTTTCACCCTGGCAGCCACGCGCCCTTGAAAACACCCTGTTTTTACTGGGCGTGTGGCTGACCTGTAGCGCTTCAGAAACCTGCAAATGCACGTCAGATAAAGAAAAACTTCAAATCCCCGGCGACATCTGGTACAAAGTCAGCCGTTCGAGCGGGTGTCGTATAATGGCATTACTCCAGCTTCCCAAGCTGATAACGAGGGTTCGATTCCCTTCACCCGCTCCAAGTATCCAAAGCACCCGCGTCAAGCAACATTGACGAGGGATGCAAAAACAGAAAACCGGCCCCAGCAGCCGGTTTTTTTGTGCCCTCATTTTTCCAGTCCAAACCCGCGGCGACACCGCCCAAGGTAGATCCTCTCGCCTGTCCTGGCGTTGCCGCGTTACAAATTCACAACTTCAATGCGTATTCGTGAGCAGCCAAAGCCGCTAGCATTTCCCAATGCCTAGCACCCGGCCCGGCCATCGACGAGCCTGCGTCGGGCCCTCCGAGGAAGAAGCCCCTCAGCCGTTTCAACTGCCTGAACCATCCTGCACAGCAGGACCGCACACGAACCTGAAAGAGCCTCTCGAAATGACGCAGAACATTTACGACGACCCGACCTTTTTCCAGGCCTATAGCCAAATGGGACGATCCCTCGGCGGCCTCGACGCAGCGCCGGAGTGGCCCGCCCTGCAAGCTCTGCTGCCAGCGATCAACGGCCTCAAGGTGCTGGACCTGGGTTGCGGCTATGGCTGGTTCTGCCGCTGGGCCAGCGAACACCGCGCCCAGCAGGTGCTGGGGCTGGACGTCTCGGAGAAAATGCTGGCGACTGCCCGCGAGAGCACCTCGGCGCCAAACATCCACTACCAGAGAGCGGACCTGGAACAACTGGACCTGCCCACTTGCCGCTTCGACCTGGCCTACAGCTCCCTGGCCCTGCATTACATCAAGGATTTGCAAAGCCTGTTTGCCCAAATCTATGCCGCTCTGGTGCCCGGGGGCCGTCTGGTATTTTCCATCGAGCATCCGATCTTCATGGCCCCGCGCAACCCGGGCTGGATCGTCGATGACCAGGGACGCAAGTCCTGGCCGCTGGACAGCTATCAGCAGGAAGGCGAGCGGGTCACCCACTGGCTGGCGGAAGGCGTGATCAAGCAGCATCGAACCCTTGGCACCTTGCTCAATGCCCTGATCGATACCGGCTTCAATCTGCGGCATGTCGAGGAGTGGGGTCCCAGCGCGCAGCAAATGCTCGATCAGCCAGCGTTGGAAGAGGAACGGGAACGGCCGATGCTGCTATTGGTAGCGGCGCAGCGCTGACACCGCATTCGCCCACTCCCACCTCCTAGAAGCCGCCCTGCAATGGAAAACGCTGCTCCCCACTGCGGGCGAGGAATTTTTCCTGGGCCATCGGCCGGGCCAGAAAATACCCCTGGGCCTCGTCGCAACCAAAGGTCCTGAGCATCTGCAGGCACTTGAAGCTCTCAATACCCTCGGCGACGGTGCGGTAGCCCAACTCCCGAGCCAGGGCGATCACTGAACGGGTGATCTTCTGATGCTGGGCGCTGCTCTCCAGGTCAGTGACCATGGATTTATCGAGTTTCACCACATTGGCCGGGATCTGGTGCAGGTAGGCGAAGTTGCTGTATCCGGTGCCAAAATCATCAATGGCCACGTCCATGCCCAAGGCGCGGATCTTGCTCAACTGCTCCAGCACCCGTGGGTTGGAACGCAACCAGGCGCCTTCGGTAATTTCCACTTCCAGGCGCTGCGGATCGATGCGGTGGCGCTGACAGGCTTCCTTGAGCACGTCGGCAATATCCTGGTCTTCGAAATCCTGGGGCGACAGGTTGATCGACAGTCGCTGTACGTCCGCAACGCCCCAAAGATGCAGTTTATGCAGCACAGCGTTGATCACCCAATGGGTCACGCGGTGGATCAGTGCATTGCGCTCCATGACCGGGATGAATTCCGCCGGAGAGATCGGCCCCAGCCACGGATGATCCCAGCGAATCAGGGCCTCGGCACTGACCTGGATGCCTTCGGGCAGGGAGAAACGCGGCTGGAACATCAGGTAGATCTGCCCGCTGTCGAGGGCTTCGCTGATGTCCGATGCAAGGTTGAAGGCGCGCCGAAACGCCTGGTCCCGCACCACGTCATAGGGCGCCCAGGTACTGCGATTGAGCGTCGCCAGTTCCAGGGCGAACATGGCCTTGCGCAGCACGTCCGGCACCGCATCAAGATCCGTGGAAAACTCCACCGTCCCCGCGCAGACTCCCGGAATCATCGGCAGCTCCAGCCCCGGCGGCTGACGCCGCAATCGCCGCACCAGGCCCTCCAGGAAGCGCTCGATACCAGGGCCCAGCGGCAGCAGGAAACCGAAACGCTTGACCGAGACGTGATACACCCGCACATGCCGGCCCAGGTGAGCGAGCAGTTGCTGGGCGAGAAAACGCACGATGGTTTCGAACGGTGCCATGCCCATCGCCAGGGTCAGTTCGTGGGCCACGGTCATGTCCACCGCATCCACCAGCACCAGCACGCGCTGTTCACCCGGATGCTGGTCCGCCAGGTCGTACAGGTCGCTCTGAAATTGCTCACGGTTGGGCAGGCCACTGACCGGGTCGCGGCGAGTCAGGCGCTGACGCTGCTCGATCTGCTCCATCACCATGGACGCCAGGTCACGCAGTTGCTGGCGCTCGGCGTCACTCAGGCGTTGGGGCTGTTTGTCGATGACACACAGGCTGCCAATCGCGTGCCCACTGGAGGTGATCAACGGCGCACCGGCATAAAAACCAATACCCGATTCTTCGGTCACCAGAGGGTTGGCGTAAAAACGCACATCCTTGCGGGCATTTTCCACTTCGAAGACATCGCCAGTCTTGATGGTGTAGGCACAAAACGATTGATCGATAGGGGTCTGTTCGGCAACAAAACCGACCCGCGACTTGAACCACTGCCGATCACGATCCACCAGGGTGATCAGGGCCGTGGGCACATTGAAGTACTCTGCAGCCAAACGGCAAATACGATCGAAATGCTCACACCGAGCAGTGTCCAGCAGTTCCAGGGCATACAGTGCAGCCAGGCGCTGCTCCTCGGCCAACGCCTTATCGGGCATACCGCGCCTCGGACAGGATCAACACATTCATCAGAAAACCTATCTCACCATCGCAGGGGTAAAACGGCACCCGGAAAAATCGGGCCTAGACAAAAATAGTGGCACTACGACACCTGTCGACAGCATGACGCAGAGACTAGTGCTTGCCAATTCCATCCGTCGGACGAACGGTCGACGGCAGTGCCCTGGATGGATCGTTGAAACAGCTGAACTAGAGCGATTTTCACCAACCGCGAGAGCAGCTGCAATCCGGCCTGCACGCACTGGTACGGCTCCCACCTGAGGATCTGCCATGGGCCCGGACATCCATCGACACCCCCGCAGCCATTCGGCGAAATGCGCACTGTTCAGCCAAACTTCAACGTCACCGGCAGACACCGGAAACATTCCTCCCGCCACCCCTTTCCATCCCGGAAACTCGCCCATGCAATGGCTTCATCCGTTCACACGCCGTGTACACCTGTGGAGCGTTTTTGCCCTGTTGCTACCGATCCTGGCCCAAGCCGCCGAGCCTGCGTCACCCAGCGCCGCGGACATTGCATGGCTCAGGCGTGATGGCTTCGATCTGGACGCAGCGCAGTTCAAGCGCCTTCATGCCCTGGGCCGCTCGGGCCTGCTGGAGGCGCAATTGGCAGATCGCCTGAACGACCCCCTCCCCCCGGCGATCGAAGCGTTGTTGCATAGCGACCCGGCCATGACCCACTCCAGCCAATCCTTGTTGCAGGCGTTCAAACAGCGCCAGGAACAGATCAAGGCGATGCCCGACGGCGAAGCCAGGAATGCCGCGCAGAAGGACGCTCGACAGCAAGCCAATACCCTCGCCGAGCAAGCCCAGGCCAGCGTACTGCTACACGCCGTATATGGCCCCAACCAGCTCAAGGAGCAACTGGTGCTGTTCTGGCTCAATCACTTCAGTGTGTTCCAGGGCAAAGGCCGGGTGCGGGTGCTGACCACCGATTACGTTGAACACGCCATCCGCCCCCATGCCCTGGGCAAGTTCAAGGACCTGCTGCTGGCCACGCTGAAAAGCCCGGCCATGCTCGAGTACCTCGACAACGCGCAAAACGCCAAGGGCAAGGTCAACGAGAACTACGCCCGAGAGTTGATGGAGCTGCACAGCCTCGGTGTCGGTGCGGGCTACAGTCAGGAAGATGTGCAACAGCTGGCGTTGATCCTGACCGGAGCCGGACTGATTCCTCTGGACGGTCGCGAACAGCGATTCCCCCGGCCCCTGCAGCCCCTGGTGGTGCAACAAGGGTTGTTCCAGTTCAACCCCAAACGCCATGACTTCAGTGACAAGCAGTTGCTCGGCCACACCATCCAAGGCCGCGGTTTTGACGAGATTACCCAGGCCGTCGATCTCATCACCCGGCAGCCGGCCTGCGCCCAGTTCATCTCGCGCAGGCTGGCTCAATACTTCGTCGCCGACAACCCGCCGCCGGCCCTGGTGGCGCGCCTGGCCAAGACCTTCAGCGACAGCGACGGCGATATCGCCCAGGTCATGCGCACGCTGATGCAGTCGCCGGAACTGCAACAAAGTGCCGGTGGCAAATTCAAGGACCCACAACAGTTCGTGATCTCGGCGCTGCGCCTGGCCTACGACGGTAAGCCCCTGGCCAATCCGCGGCCGCCGGTCAACTGGCTCAATCAATTGGGTGAGCCGCTGTTCGGCCGAATAACCCCTGACGGCTGGCCGTTGGTGGCCAGCGGCTGGTCGAGTTCCGGACAAATGGCCAAGCGCTTCGAGATTGCCCGGGCCATTGGCAGGGGCGACAACCGCCTGTTCACCGTCGAATGCAGCACGCTGCCGGGGCCGGGTTTCCCCTTGATCACCACACCACTGTTTTACCAGGCGATCTCCCCGCGTCTTTCCAGCGCCACCCGCAGTGCCCTGGACCAGGCCGTTTCGCCCCAGGAATGGAACACTTTTCTGCTGTCCTCGCCGGACTTCAACAATCGCTGAACGCACCCTGGCGGAGCGCCACGCCGCCTGATCAGGAGCCCTGATGAATCGTCGCCAACTACTGATGGCTGCCGTTGCCGCAGCCGCCCTGCCCAGCCTGACGTTTTCCGCCCGGCTGTTCGCCGCCCCGGCCTCGGCACCGCGTACCCTGCTGGTGTTCCTGCGCGGCGGCTATGACTGCAACAACCTGCTGGTGCCTTACGCCAGCGACTTCTACTACGAGTCGCGCCCGACCCTGGCCATCGCCCGCCCCGATCCGCACAACGCGCAAAGCGCCATTGCCCTGGACAGTCACTGGGGCTTGAACCCGGTGCTAAGGGATTCGTTGTACCCGTTGTGGCAGCGTAAACAGTTAGCCTTCGTGCCCTTTTCCGGTACCGACGACCTGTCCCGCAGCCACTTCGAGACCCAGGACAACATCGAGTCCGGCCAGCCGAGCCAGCAGCGCAAACACTACGACTCAGGCTTCCTCGCGCGCCTGGCGCGGCAAGTACCCGACAGTGCGCCCATCGCCTTTACCGATGCCCTGCCCCTGAGTTTCCAGGGTGCCCAGGACATTCCCAACCTGTCCTTGCGCGGAGCCGGCAAGGCGACTTTCGATGATCGCCAGGCGGCCATTCTCTCCTCCATGTACCAACATACGCCCTACGCCGCAGCGGCCAGCGATGGCCTGGCACTGCGCCAGAAAGTCTCCAGGGACCTGCAGGAAGAAATGCTCGCCGCCAATCGCGGTGCGGCCAATGCACAGAACTTCGCCGCCCAGACCCGGCGCATGGCCAGCTTGATGCGCGAGCAATACCGCCTGGGTTTCGTCGATGTCGGCGGTTGGGATACCCACGTCAACCAGGGCAGCACCCAGGGTCAGCTGGCCAATAACCTGGCCAACCTCGGACAAGGGCTGGCAGCCTACGCCGAGGCCATGGGTGAGCACTGGAACGACAGCCTCGTGGTGGTGGTGTCCGAGTTTGGCCGGACCTTTCGCGAGAACGGCGCCAAGGGCACCGATCACGGGCACGGCACGGTGTACTGGGTACTGGGTGGTCGGGTCCACGGTGGGCGCGTGGCCGGTGAACAAGTGGCCGTGAACGCCCAGAGCCTGCTGCAGAACCGTGACTACCCGGTGCTCAACAACTACCGCGATCTACTGGGTGGCTTGCTGGGCAGCACCTGGGGCCTGTCCAGCGCTCAATTGCAGACGGTCTTTCCCGGTGCCCGGGCCAACACCCTGGGCCTGGTCTGACGCCTGAGCCGATCAGCGCAAAAAACGCGGGCAAAAAAACAGCGATCCGAGGATCGCTCTGCAGGTCACACATGAAGTTGCCGGGTCAGTTGGCCCAGGCGCCCGCGTGCCAATGCCAGCCATCGCCATGGCGCTCCCAATAGGGATGCACATAACGATACCCCGGGCGTTGCGGCTCCCAATGGCCACGCACCGCAACATAGTGCTGCCCGTTCCAATGCCAGTAGCCACGGGCCCAGAGATAACCCGGGCGCGGTTCGGGTTCGACCTCGATGACCCGCTCCGGTGGTGGCTGTGGCGCAACCACCTCGACGTACTCCACCGGAGCCGAGCGCTCCACCACCCGTCGCTCGTGAACCACCCGTTCCTCAACACATCCGGAGGCCACTACGACCACCGCCAGCAAAGCCGTGTAACGTAACAACATGCTGCCTCCTCGGCGCCACGCGCAAGACCGCTTGAAACATTGCCCCCTTGTCACCGCCCTGCTCCTGCCGGACGTACAAATCTTTTAACAGCTCAGAACTGTCTGATTGCTGAACCTGTCATCAGGAAATTGCTGGCCGATCTCCAGAGGCCCCCATGGGAAGAAGCCTTGCCGGTCCAGCTGCCCCCCGAACCTTGCGCCTGGCGCTATTAAATAGCCTCGCCAATGCCGGATGGGGTCTTTGGTACGGGTCCGACATCCGCCGGGCACATGCCCGGCTAGGCTCGCAACAACACTCCAGACGCCACAGGGTATCGGCATTTCGACCGCAGCCCACGGGCTGCCTGCGCCCAGCCTCGGTCCAGGGGTGCTATGGTGGCCGGCTGCCCTGCGTGCCAGGGCCCACTGGAGGAGCGCTACGCTGAACGCCTGGTCGTGAAGCTTGAGGAGGTCACTGAATAGATATGTGCAATGCCAAAGATATTTACACCGCGGGTTGGGTCCTGGTCGTCATGGCCGGACTGGTGTCTCTGGTGATCCAGATCTACCTGGGCTATTTCAAGATCGATGACATGGTCAAGCACCTGTCCCGGTGCCGGGTCATCGCCATTCGCATGCCGCTCTTGGGGAGGGATCCCCTCAGCCGATTCTTCATGCTGGTGTGCATCGGCGCCATGTTCGCCATGCCCCATCTCTTTCTGCGCAACGGCGGCCTGGATGTGCGGGACTACAAGAACTTCCCCCTGGGCCTGAAATGGCTGATCAACCTGTTCCAGTTGTCGGCCATGGCGGCCGGCATCGCCTTCCTGGTGCTGTGGTGGGTCAGCCGTCACCTCTGAACCAGTAACGGCAGTACCACAGGGGCGCCCGTCAACGGCGCCCCGCCTGTTGGCTGCCAGCAGCTGGCACTCAGCCGGCCACGGAGCGCTGACGAAAATCCTCACGGGTCATTTCGAAAAAACGGCTTGGCAATCCTTCGAACTCTGCATCGTGGGTGAAGCGAAAACCGATCTTGCGGGCCACCGCCAATGACCCAGCATTGTCGACATGAGCATCGGCAATTATCCGCTGCACAGCCGGGTCAGCGAACACATGTTCGACAATGCGTCCCGCCGCCTCGGAGGCAAATCCCCTGCCCCAGGCCCGTCGCACCAGACGCCAGCCCATCTCCAGCTCGGGGCCAACGGCATCGAAGGGAATGAACGAAACCCAGCCGAGCAACTCATCCGGGGCGTCTTTGGCGAAGATTGCCCAATAGCCGCAGCGCTCACCGAAATCCTCGCTCAGGCGCGACTGGAGGAAATCCCGATGCCATTGCCCGCCGTCCCAGGTGCCGGGAATGAAGCGCGTGACTTCAGGGTCCAGGTCCATGTGCAGGCAGGCATCGAAGTGCGCGAGCGTGCGTGGGCGCAACAACAGGCTGGGAGTTTCAAAGTGCAGGTTCATCCGTGATCTCCAAGGTCGGTGGTCGCCCATATAACAGCAGGTAACGGCAGAAGAGAACGGCCTGGCGCAGAAATAGGCAACGGTTTTCACTCAAGGAGTACATCGCCAAGTCCAGCTGACCGGTATACAGCCGCGCATACACTTTTCGACACGATTGTTCAGACATATCTGATTGAATGATATTTATTCACAGATGAGAATCCATTCCAAATAAAACGGAGGTTCTATCTCAATGTCCAATCCCGCCCGCCCACAATCCTGGAAGTTGTGGTCCACCTCTCTCGGTCTGATGGCCTTCAGCGAAGCCAGCCTGGGAGCCTCATCTGAAAACACCGAACGCCCTCCCGAGGCCACACCGGTCACCCTCGCCCCCACCCAGGTTCAGGGTGAACACAAACCTGGCTACAAGCGCGAGACCTCGGACTCGGTGAAGTTCACTGCGCCGCTGCGGGAAACACCAAAGTCGGTGACCATCATCACTGAATCGCTGATGCAGGAACGCGCGGTTTCGACCCTGGCTGACGCCTTGCGCACCACCCCGGGCATCACCTTTGGCGCCGGGGAAGGCGGTACGCCGCTGGGAGACCGACCGTTCATTCGCGGCTTCGAAGCCAGCACCGACATCATGATCGACGGCATCCGCGACGTCGGCCGCATGACTCACGAAGCCTTCAACGTCGAGCAGATCGAGATCGTCAAGGGCCCTGGCTCGGCCTATTCAGGCCGCGGCTCCACCGGTGGCAGCATCAACCTGGTCAGCAAGGTGCCACAAAAGGAAAGCTACGCGGCCGGCAGCTTGAGCCTGGGCACCGACCAGTTGCGCCGCACCACCCTGGACCTCAACCAGTACCTGCCCGAGCAGAACATGGCCCTACGCCTGAACGCCATGAAGCATGAGGCCGATACCCCGGGCCGGGACGAGGTCGAGGTCACCCGCTGGGGCCTGGCACCGAGTTTCTCCTTCGGCCTGAACACCGACACCCGAGGCACCCTCAGCTACTACCACATGCAGAGTGACGACATCCCTGACCAGGGTGTTCCGGTATCGGCGATCAGCGGCAAGCCGGTCAAGGTCGATCGTGACAATTTCTATGGCTTCAGCAAACGCGACTTCCGCAAGACCTCGGCAGATCTGGCGACCCTGCAGCTGGAGCATGATTTCAATGAGCACCTGACCCTGCGCAACACCACCCGACAGGGACGCAGCATGCAGGACTACATCATGAGCCGGCCTACCCTTGGCGCCACGACTGCGGCAAGCGTGCAGAACGAACTGAACAATGTGGTACTGCGGGGCCCGGCGCGAGGGCGCAATGTGGTCAACACCTCGTTGATCAACCAGACCGACATCTTCGGCAAGTTCGACACCGGTTCCATCGGCCACAGCTACAGCGCCGGCCTGGAGTTCTCCCGCGAGCGGATCGACGTCAAGAGTCGCTACGCACCCAAAGGCTCGGACTCGGGAAACCTGTACGACCCCAATCCTCGTGATACATATGCCCCGGTGGCGCGTGGCAATGGCCAGCATGACGTCACCAAGCACAACAACCGCGCGCTCTATGTCATGGATACCCTGGCCCTGCACGAGCAATGGGACCTGAACCTGGGGGCGCGCTTCGACAACTACCACGTGCGTGATGCGGCCCAGAGCAACCGCAACAATATCTGGACCTACCAGAGCGGCATCGTCTTCAAGCCCCTGCCCTACGGCAGCATCTACCTGTCCTACGGCACCTCCTTCAACCCGTCCGGGGAAACCGCCGGGCAATCGGGTGGCGCCGATGGCGCAGCAGGCGGAAGATTGAATAATCTGGATCCGGAAAAGAGCCGTAGCATCGAACTGGGCACCAAATGGGATCTGCTCAACGAGCGCCTGTCCCTGACCGCCGCCGTATTCAAGACCGAAAAGACCAACGCCCGTACCTACGACCCACTCAGCAATGAAGTGACCCTGGACGGCGACGTCGAAGTGAAAGGGTTTGAAGTGGGAGCCACCGGCCACCTCACCGACCAATGGGAAGTGATGGCGGGATACACCTACCTGGATGCGAAGACGGTCAAATACGCCTCGGGAAAAGACACCAACTACAACGGCAAGCAAGCCAAGTTCATTGCTCCCAACAGCGGCTCGGTGTGGACCACCTACATGCTCACCGACCGCTGGAAAGTCGGCGCCGGGGCCAACTACGTGGACAAGCGCTACACCAACGATGAGAACACCCGCAGCCTCGATGCCTACTGGCGCTACGACGCGATGCTGGCCTATCGGGTGAACAAGAACCTGGACCTGCAGCTCAACGTGCTCAACCTCACCGACGAAACCTACTACGACGCTTCCCACGTAGGGATGTTCGCCATAGTCGCCCCGGGACGCTCCGCAGAGCTGGCGGCCAACGTGCGTTTCTGAGGCCTTGATCCCTTCGCCTGGAGCAGGCGCCTGCAGCCACCTGCAGGCGTCGGTTTACCAGCGAAGGACTCCGGCTAGAGCAACCCGCGAATTTCCTCCAGCAACTCCCGGGATATCTGCACCCCGTGCTCCAGGCTCCGCTCCCGCGCTTCAAAACGCCGCTGGGACGGCAGCCGCGCCCCTTGCCGGGCAATGCCCTCGAACAATCTCTCCGCCCGTTGCAGTCCCTCTTGATAGGCCTCCCCGAGGAACACCTTGGGATCGAAGGCCAGCACCAGCTCGCCATGACAAGGCGTGGCCCCGACACCCTCATCGAAGGCCATGGATTCAGCGCTGGTCAGGTCACCGATCAAGGCCCCGGCCAACAACTCGATCATCGCCGCCAGGGCCGAGCCTTTGTGCCCGCCAAAGGTCTGCATCGCCCCTTGCAAGGCCGCCTTGGCGTCGGTGGTGGGCAGCCCCTCTGCATCAATGGCCCAGTGGCTGGGAATCGGCTTGCCCTGGCGCGCATGCAGTTCGATATCACCGCGGGCAATGGCGCTGGTAGCGAAGTCGAAGACAAAAGGGTTGCCCGCCGGTCGTGGCCAGGCAAAGGCCAGGGGGTTGGTGCCGAATACCGGGTGGCGTCCCCCGGCCGGAGCCACCCAACTGTGACTGGGGTTCATCGCCAGGCCCACCAGGCCGGCGGCGGCAATTGCCTCGACCTCTGGCCACAGGGCAGAAAAATGGAAGCAGCGCTTGATCACCATGGCGGCGATCCCCTGGCTGCGCGCCTTCTCCAGCAGGATCGGCAAACCGGTGTGAAAGCCCAGCAAGGAGTAGCCGTAGTGAGCGTCCACTTCGAGCACGCCCGGGGAAATGTGGCGCAGGCTGGGCTCGGCCCGCGGATCGATCTTGCCTTCGCGCACCGAGCGCACGCAGCCCAACAGGCGGTACACACCGTGGGAGTGACACTCGTCACGCTGTCCCTGGGTGATGACATCGGCAATTGCCTGGCTGTGGGCTTCGGACAAGCCGTGCCGGGTAAGGACCTGGAACGAAAGGCTGCGGACTTCGTCCAGTGACAGGGTGATGTATTCAGACATGATGAGACCTTTATGGCTGTTGGGTAACGCTCCTGCGGGAGAGTTTCGGGGGAATGACGGTAAGGTCAGGGAAAGGCGGCTTGGGTACGCTGGCGGCAGCACCCGCTACCCCCTGGAAAAATTGAATATCACGTCGGCGAGGCCTTTCGACGCTTGCAGCACTGCTGCCTGGGCAGTGCGATTGTGCTGTTCCGAAATCGCCTTATAGGCCGACCTTCGGCAGGCTTGGGCGAGTGGCCAAGGCCTTGGCGCGAAAATCTGCGGCGGCCTCTTGGGGCTTGGCCGAGTACACCAAGGGTCGCCTTTTATCCCCGCCGCAGCTTGAGGCTTTTCCCCCATAAAGAGACGAAATCGGCACACTCGCCCGCACGCTTCGCCACCCTGGCTGGAGCCCCTGGTGATCATCTGCCTGGACCAGCAAGCATGGGAAGTGACCAGCGGCCTCAGTGTCGCCGTAGCCATGGCGACCCGCGCACCCTCACCTCCCGCAGCGGTCGCCCGAGAACGCCGCTCTGCGGCAGGGGCATCTACCAGGAATGCCGCATGACCAGCGACGGTCGCCACCAGTTGGCCTGCCATACCCTGTACCGGGTCTTTGTCGCGGACGAATGCACCGGCATCGGCGGCAGCGAGCTGGCCTTGCTCGAAGGCGAGATCGCCGGCTGTGTCGCCAGCGGCCAGCTGGACCGGGCCGCCGCGCTGATCCACTCGCGCCACCACTGGCAGCGCTTTGCCGAGCAACTGCGCGATAGCCTCGAGCTGCAAGCGGAGATTCTCAAACTGGCCCGAACTGATACTCTGCTGTGTCGTTGCGAGGATGTCCCTTAGGCCGCCGTAGCGGCTGCGCCCGACTGGCCAACGGCCAGGTTGCAGAGCCGTCGCGACATGGGTGGCCTGCCAAGGCTGGCGCGCCCCTGATGCTCGACAGCACACCGCAACAGCCTGAAAGCTGACGACCAGCCAGCGCCGGGCTGGCGCACTGGGCCCGGCCCCGGAAACACAACTGCCAACTGTTTCGACACTGATCCATCCCCCAGCCCCACAGAGAGGCGACGATGATCGATAGCGCACAGCTCCACCGCTTGCCCGGGGCCATCGCCGCCCACGCTCCCCGGGACATCAACAGCCTGCTGGCCAACATAGCTCCACTCACACCGCTGCTGGACTGCATCCCCAACGCCGTGTTCTTCATCAAGGACCTGCAGGCACGCTACCTGATTGCCAACCTGACCCTGGCCCAGCGCTGTGGTTTCAAGAGCATCCGGCCGCTGCTGGGCAAGACCTCCGCCGAAGTCTTCCCGGCGGTGCTCGGCCCGGTCTACACCGAGCAGGATCAGCGCGTGCTATGCCAGGGCATCACCATCAAGGGCCAATTGGAGCTGCACCTGTACGGCAGTCGCGAACCCGGCTGGTGCCTGACCCACAAATTGCCATTGCACGGACGTGACGGGCAGATCATCGGCATGGCCGGTATCTCCCTCGACCTGCAGGCCCCCCAGGACACCCATCCGGCCTATGAACGCCTGGCGGCGGTGGACCAGCACATCCGCGAGCACTACAGCGAAGCGATTCGCCTGGAGGACCTGACCCGCATCGCCAACCTGTCCACCGCCCAACTGGAGCGCTACTGCAAGCGGATCTTCCACCTGACGCCCCGGCAGATGATCCACAAGGCGCGCCTGGAACAGGCCTCGCGCTTGCTGGTGACCGACGAGCCGATCACCGAAGTGGCACTGCAATGCGGCTATACCGACCACAGCGCCTTCAGCCGGCAGTTCAAGGCACTGACCGGACTCAGCCCGCGCCAGTTCCGCCAGAACGCCACACGCTAGCGGCGCATCATTGCTGGCAAAAAGTGCGGTAGTCGAACAGGCGATTGAAGCCGGCCTTGCGGTAGATCGACAGGCCATCGAAGGAAGCTTCGAGCACACAGGTTCTCGCGCCCTGCGCCTGGGCGAACCTCAACACCGAATGGATCAGCGCCGTGGCATAGCCGCGCCCCTGGCACTCCTGCAGAGTGCCGATGTCATCCAGTCGCGCCACTCCCGGCCCCAGGGACAAGGTCAGGGCACTCACCGGACGCTGCTCCACATACAGGGTGAAATGGCGCAAGGCCCTGCCGGCCAGCAACGCCGCCCGATGCCGCGCCAGGTACTGCTCGATCGCCGCACCTTGCGACTCGAATGCGCTTGCCACGGGCTGCGCCCAATCCTCCAGGCGCTCGTCGGTGCAACGGATATCCGCCAGTTGCAGCGGCAGTTCCCGGGGCTCATAGGTCGCCAGATCGAGGACCATGCAAGTGGTCTTGTCCGCCGGCAACAGTTGCTGCTGTTGCAACTGCTCGCACACCTGCGGCACTTGGGTGTCTGGCACCACCACACAGAACGGCATGCCGGTGCGCTGCACAAAGGCCACGCCTGCGGCCAACTGCAGCGCACTGTCGGTGCTGTAGCCCTTCATCATCAACAGATTCAGGCTACTGGCCTCGACCCCAGTGCAATAGGCACTGAGTTCGGCACCAAAACGTCGATAGAACTGGGAGATGGACACGAAGAAATAATCTTCTGCCTGGTGATACAGATCGATCACCGCAGCATTGGCTGAATCCGTCACCTGCAGCCTCCTTGAGCCTCGCGGCGCCCCATGCGCCACCCGACCCGGGTCACGTTAAGCTCGGAGCCCCCAGGGTTCCAGCCGCTTGCTGTTTTATTCTGCGAAGAAGTGTTTTCAGGTGTAAGCGCGGTGGCTCGCCGCAACGGGCGAAAGCCTTGAACACGCGACTTGATGGTTGGAATGGAGTAGCTGCCATTGTGGCGGCGACTCCACCCAGGAGGAGTGTGTTTCTCGTCGCAGTGGCGGCGATAGCGCTTTTCGCTACCACTGGATCGTCTATTCGTAATAACCCACGGTCTTCTTCAAGTGGTCCGAATACTCGTAGATCTCGTCGACAGAACTGATCGGGTGACGAGTCTCGACTTTATCCTGATCAAAAATACCGATGTATTTCTGCGCTCGATTGAAATGCAAACGGCAAATGGGCTTGCGATTGTTGTCATCGAGCAATATGCCGAAGTAGCTCTGGGTGTCGCGTTGAACAATACGCTTGGCATCAACCATCGAACGAACCACCGCCCGTACGATGTGATACCCCTCGAGTTCCTCCAACGTCGTGAAGATCTTCTCATCCGAGCGATCGGCCTCCAGCGCATCATTGATCGGCTCTGAATGCATAGGAGTGACCATCTGGTTGGCACCACTCATTGCCGACTTGAGACGGTCATTGATCTGGTCATTGAGAAACTGTCCGATGGCTTTGCGCGTCAACTCATAAAACTGCTCCCGGACCTTCTGCGTGATCACACCGTCATAAACCCGCGACGCAAAGACCTTAACAAAATCGTCATCAGGCTTGCTGACCTGGGAGGCAATGACTTTCTTGATCTGACTGACATACTTCAACTCCCCTGCCGCACTGAGAATCGAATCAACGTCGAAGGCCGACTTGGTCAGCTTGACCAATTCAGGTACGGAGTACTCGTCGATATCCAGCAGATCAAGTTCCAGGAAAGGTTTCTCATCCATCTTGTTCGGTGCATCCAGGTCAGTGAAGAACTTGTAGACCTGACCATTGGTGAGGATGGAAATACGTGCACTGGTGACATGAAAGTAACGAAACAACTGAGAGGCATGATTGATATGCAAGGGCTCACCGATCTTCTTGCACTCAATCAGCATCTGTACCTCACCATCCTTGATGATCGCGTAATCAATCTTTTCGCCCTTCTTGGTCCCGACATCGCAGACGAATTCGGGGGTCACTTCCATGGGGTCGAACACGTCATACCCTAGAACCGTGCTGATAAAGGGCATGACGAACGCATTTTTCGTTGCCTCTTCAGTTTGAATAGCCACGCCTTGCAAACGCAACTTGGCTGCAAGACTGGTTAACTTTTCGAGAAATTCCATGGGAGACCTCTGACTGATTCCGATCCGTGAATTAGCGTGCTGGCACTTTGAACGCCATTGATACTAGCCACAAACCGTCACAAAGAAAGACGCCCCATCAACTCCTGCACACGTCTCCATCCGATTGCTGGAGGCAAACGAAGAAATCAAGGTTGCATCAATAGCCGTCAGAACCCCCAAGGCAACTGATCATCAACACGTCCACCACCATCATCACCTTCCTGATGGTGTTCCTGATCCAGAACAGCCAGAACCGCGTCACTGACGTCCTGCACATCAAGATCGACGAGTTGCTGCGGGCCACCCAGGATACTCACAACGCGACACTCAGCCTGGATGGGCAGGACCTCATGCAGCTGGAAAAACTGTGCAGCGAGTACCGTGCGATCGGTCAAGGCAGCAACGCTTCGGGTCCGTCGGCTTGGGCCCGCGAGCACTCGCTCAAGACCAACCTCAATCAATGTTGAAGCGTTCACACACAGCACCGCGCGCCCAAGGGCAAAGCCTGCGGCGACTCAACCGTCCTGGCGCGCGGGCTGGCGGCCGGCCTGCAGGGCCCTGGCTATCTGCAGGTGGTTTTCCAGCTTGGGCAGGGTTTCCTCGGCAAAGGCCTTGAGCTCCGGTACCTCGCTGGCTTGTGCCTGCTCCTGGATCTGCCGGATCGCCTCTTCGGTGGCCTGGACCTGGCTCGCGGCGTAGGCACGGTCGAAATCCTCGCCCTCGGGCACTGGCGGTATCAGGCGCTTGGCCTGGTCCATCATCTGCTCCCGGGACGCCACTGGCAGGTCCAGTTGCCGGGCGATTTTCGCCAGGTGTTGATTGGCCGTGGTGCGATCATTGATCACCTGGATGGCGTATTCCTTGACCGCCCTGGATGAGGTCTGCCGGTGCGCCAGCCGGCTGGCTTCGATATCGGCCATGCCCTTGGCCGAGGCATCGTCGATAAAAGCGCTGGGGGACTGGGCCAGGGCGCTGGTCGCACCAAGCCCCAGCAGCAGCGCCAGGCCGGCGCTGCGCATGACAGTGGCCATGGTGTTCATGATGTGGCTCTCCTGTTGCAAATGAATCCGGCGGGAGCCACAGCCCCCGCCTGCATTGGGAAAAGCCAGAACGACAAAGGTTTAGAAAAAACTCGCCCGAACGACGAACGGCGAGTGAAAAAAACGCCCGAAGCGGGCCTCACAACATCCGCACAAGCACTGTCCGCTCAAGCTCTGGAACGGCTTTTATGCGCTCGCTTGACTGCGTACATCGCCTCATCGGCATGCTTGAACAGCTGTTTTTCTTCCAGGCCATGCTCGGGGTACAAGCCAATGCCGATGCTCGACAAAATGCTCAACGAATGGCCGTCCAGGCGTAGCGGTTCGTTCAAGGCGCGACGGATCTTGTCCGCCACTCGCTGGGCATCTTCGGAGTGCTGCACGTTCTCCAGCAGGATCACGAACTCATCGCCGCCGATGCGGGCCACGGTGTCGGTTTCTCGCACGCAGCCCTTGAGGCGGTTGGCCACTGCCTGCAACAGCATGTCGCCCACTGCATGCCCGCAGGTGTCGTTGACCTCCTTGAACTTGTCCAGGTCGACATACAGCAAGGCCATGCGCCCCGACTCGCGCCGGGCCCGGGCCAGGGCCAGGGCCAGGGCCGACTTGAGCCGCTCGCGCAGCAGTTCGCGGTTGGGCAGATGAGTCAGTTGGTCGTACTCGGCCATGTAGTGCAGCCGGGCGTGCAGTTGCTTGCGTTCGATGGCCGCGGCCAGTTGCGCGCTGACGTACTGCAACAGCTCCTGGTCCTGCTCGCCGTAGCCTTCGGTGCCGGGCGCGCTCTTGACCATCAGCACGCCGATGGTGCCCTTCTGCGCATTCAACGGCACCCCCAACCAGCAGCGCGGGCCCTGGATAGCCGCAAACTCGCGCCAAAGGGACAGGGTCAGTGGGCATTCCGGCGCCAGTAACAAGGGTTGGCCACGCAAGAGTACCTGGGCGCAAAAACGCCCGATCAGGGTCCCGGGCAGTTCCGGGCTGCGTTCACAGTCATCGACGTGGTAGGGAAAACTCAAGCTCTCGGCGCGCTCGTCATATAGCGCCAGGGAACAATTGAGCGCCGGCAACCACTCGCCGATGATCCGATGCACGTGCTTGAACAGCACCAGCAGATCCTCCGTGGCATGGGCCGCCTCGGAGATCGCATACAGCGCCGCCTGTTTCGATTCCGCTTGCTTGCGCTCGGTAATGTCCCGGGCCACGGCGATGCGCAGTTGGTCCACTTCCGACCAGCGCGCCGACCAGAGGATGTGCGCCACGCGCCCGTCCTTGCGCAGGTAGCGGTTCTCGAAATTGGGCTTGGGCACGCCGCCCATGATTTCCCGGGCGGCCTGCAGGGTGCGCTCGCGGTCGGCCGGGTGCACCAGCTCGATCATCGAGCGGCCGATCAGTTCATCGGCGGTATAACCGAAGATCCGCTCGCAGGCAGCGCTGACAAATACAAAGCGACCCTCGACATCCACCGCGCACACGGCGTCCAGGAGCAGATCGATGAAGCTGGCCAGAGGCTCGGAGTTGTTGGTTGCCATCAGAGAAAGCTACTACCCATGAAAAATGCACTGAGTACCCATCCCTTGAGCCTGGTCAGCCGGTGGTGCCCACCGACTGCACGCCGTCGCAATCCGCGAGCGGCGTTATGCCTTGTTGCCGATCAATCCCGGCACCGCGTGCAACAGGGCATTGATCGCAAAACCGATGAACATCACACCGCAGACCCGGGTGATCGCCAGTTCGTGACGCTGATACCAACCGCGAACCTGACGTGCCCCGACAATGCCGATGAGAATAGCGTATGCACCGAGTCCGCCGAGGAAGCTCAGGGCAATCAGACCAGGGAGCATCGACCAGGTGAGCAGCTCGGCACGGCTGGACAGCAGCGCAGTGAAGGTTGCCACCGCCACCGGATAAGCCTTGGGGTTGGTCAGGCCGAAGACAATCCCATGCCAGAACGGATTGCGCGCCGGCCCTTGGGGCGCATCGCCATTGCTACCACGGCTGCGGATCGCCCGCAGCCCCAGCCAGAACAGGTACAGGCCACTGAGCACGCCCAGGATGTTGAACGCATCACTGCCGATTTCCCGGGCGCCGACGATGGCGATCAGCGCGGTGCTGCACCAGAGCACATCCCCGAGCATATGCCCGCAGAGAAACCCGGCGCCGGCCTGTCGTCCACGGGAGGCGCCGATGCCGAACACCGCCAGCACCCCAGGTCCGGGGGTAATCGCGTAAATGAAACCCGAGGCGATAACGGCTAGCAACAGCGATGAGGTCATCAGCAAGACTCCAGAACGATGCACCTCACGGGAACGCCAGGCACAGGATCAACCTCGCGGATTCTGCACGATCAAGGCCCCTTGCCACCAGCGGCTTTCGTCAGCTGAAAAGCGCGACGCACAGCGTCAATCGTCTGGGTAGAAGCGCATTCCCGGGTAAGGAAGCTGGCGACAGGCTAGTAATCGCGAGGCCAAATCACCGACATGGGCCTCGAGTTGATGCCCGTCGGGGTCGAGGAAATAGAACGAGGCGCCTTCGCTGCGATTGTCGCGCCACTCCCGGACTCCCGCGTCGCGCAGGCGCTGGACGAAAGGGGCAAAATCGGCAGCGACGAGGCTGAAGGCATAATGGGTGTAGTCGGCTGCCGCCGACACATCCCGCTGCGGATCCAGGGACAGGCACAGCCACAAGCCAGGCAAGGACAGGTAGGCGCCGGCGTCCCAACTGGCTTCCAGGCGCAACTGCAACAGTGAGTGATAGAACCCCAGGCTGCGCGGCAAGTCACTGACCGCCAGGGTCAGGTGATTAAGGCCGGTGAGCATGCTTCACACTCCTTACGGGGACTTGGCCAGCGGGTAGCGCCGGCCATCATAGTGCAGGGTCACCACACCGAGCTTGGGCGGCAGGTCGCGACTCTCACAGCCATCCCGGCCCTGGAAATGATCGACTCCGAGCTCCCGGCTGCGGACAATCAGGTCGGCATAACCGTGGCGCTGGCGAGTACCGACCTCCAGGGTCCGATGCACGGTCCGGGAATGCCCCCCGCACTGGCCGTCCCAGCCGAACTCGCCAGAACTTTCATCCATCACCAGCCCCTCCAGCAGCGGCAGGATTTCCTTGCCATCGCGCTGGTACAAGGTCAGCACGCTCTTCTCATAGGGAATGGCGCTGGAGCCGTGGTGGTAAAGGACTCGCAGGCCAAAGGCCCGCACCTCTTCATTCAACCTGTAGCGTGCAGTGTCGATCTCCATCCCCTGCAGGGCCACGGCATCGGAAAACAGTGCCGATTCCTGGTAATTGCTGGCCACGGCCAGGCCTGGGTCGTCATACAGCAGCGCCACATCCAGGCTGTAGCTACGTGTATCGTCACTGTCATTCCCGGGCATCGGGATCGCCCGAGCACTGATGCTCATCCCCGGCTCCGCTGGCCAGGATTTACAAACGTGAAGCTCCCCGGGAATATCCACGCTGCTGTCACACTCCGCCTGCACTGCCGTAGCGACACCCAGCAAAGCGCACAGCAGCAGTGCATGGCCCCCTTGTTCAAATGACTTCATCAAGGCGCCTTCAGATACCGCTGAAACCATTGGGCAGCACATACCGCTGGCCGTCGTAATGCAGAGTCGTGAATACCGGTTTGGCGGTCACGGAACGGGACTGGCATTGCTCGCCCTGGCCTTCGCTGCGGGTGTCGATGCTCACCGAACGCACGATCAGGTCGGCATAGCCGTGGCTGCGGGTCTTGGCGATATCCAGGGTGCGGGTGGTTTCGCTGCGCTCCCCGGCGCACTGGCCATCCCACTCGCCACTGTAGGAATACGCCAGGAACTTCTCCATCACCGGACGCAACTGGCTGCCTTCGCGCACGTAGAGGCTGAGCCACACCTCATTCAGCGGATTGACCCGCGAGGAACCCTGGAAGGAGGCCCTGACCCCGAACGCCCGCACCTGCGGCGCCAACTGGAAGCGCCCGGTATCGAGCGTCACACTCTCCAGGCGGAACGCATCGGAGACAAAGGCCCGGGCCTGCTGATAGGAAGCCAGCGTCTGCCCGGTCGTGCGGTTCAACACTGCCAGTTGCAGGTTGTAGGTACCTTCTGCGAAGGCTACGGGGCTGCCAGAGTCCGGCGTCAGTTCGGACAGCAAGCTGATGCTCTGGTCGGCAAAGGCCGGCCAGTCCTTGCACAGGGAAAAGCCCGGCACGTCCGCGTTACGCGGGGGCGGCAGGCATTGGCCGAGGGCCGAGGCAGTGCCCAGCAGCAGCGCAAGGCTGCCCAGAGCGGCAATCAGCGAGGATGGACGGATCATTCACGGTTCCTTGTGACAGACAGGTGCGGCGTCATTCAAGGCCGCACTATCCTCCCCTACGCAAGGGCTTTCAACGCCGGCAGTCCTAGCCGGAATGGGCCTTGGTTGGGAACACCCCCCAGCCAGACGAATGGCCTGTCCTGCGCCACGGTGTTGCGAATGTTCCACTCTTGCCGCCTGCCCCCAGAAAACGCTTGAGCCATTTAACCTTGGAGCTGATTTGCCAGCGAAGGCAGCCCAGCCCCCCTGCCCTTTTTAGAACGCGTTGCGAAAGATCTCCTCGATCTGCCGCTGCTCCGCCGGACGCGGGTTGGTCAGGCCGCAGGCATCTTTCAGGGCATTGGCCGCGAGCAGCGGAATGTCCTGCAGCTTGGCGCCCAGTTCACGCAAACCGCCAGGAATTTCCACATCGCGGGCCAACGTGCGAATCGCGGCAATCGCGGACTGGGCGCCCTCTTCCGGGCTGAAACCACGAATGTCTGCTCCCAGGGCGTGGGCCACATCGGTCAGGCGCTCGGCGCAGACACTGGCATTGAAGCTCTGCACATGGGGCAGCAGCACCGCGTTGCACACACCATGGGGCAGGTCGTAGAAACCGCCCAGTTGGTGGGCCATGGCATGCACGAATCCCAGGGAAGCGTTGTTGAAGGCCATGCCGGCAAGGAACTGCGCATAGGCCATGTTCTCCCGCGCCAGCAAGTCGCTGCCATCGTGCACGGCCTGGCGCAGGTTGCTGCTGATCATACTGATGGCCTTCAACGCGCAGGCGTCAGTGATCGGGTTCGCCGCGGTGGAGACATAAGCCTCGACGGCGTGGGTCAGGGCATCCATGCCGGTAGCGGCCGTCAGGGCCTTGGGCATTGCCACCATCAGCGCCGGGTCGTTGACCGACAGCAGCGGCGTGACGTTGCGGTCGACGATGGCCATTTTCACGTGGCGCGACTCGTCGGTGATGATGCAGAAGCGGGTCATCTCACTGGCGGTACCGGCAGTGGTGTTGATGGCGACCAGCGGCAGTTGCGGCTTGGCCGACTGGTCGACCCCTTCGTAATCACGAATGTGCCCGCCGTTGGTCGCGCACAGGGCAATGCCCTTGGCGCAGTCGTGAGGCGAGCCACCCCCCAGGGAGATGACGAAGTCACACCGGTGCTCTTGCAACTGCACCAGCCCCTGTTCGACGTTGGCGATGCTCGGATTGGGCTTGGCGCCGTCGAAGATCACCGAGTCGATGTCCTGCATGGCCAGCTTCTCGGCGATCATGCTGGCCACTCCAGCCTTGGCCAGACCGGCATCGGTGACGATCAGCGCCTTGCGAAAAGCATAATTGCGAATGGCGCTCATGGCCTCGTCAAGACAGTCAGTGCCCATGATGTTGACGGCCGGAATAAAAAAGGTGCTGCTCATGAGGAGGTCTCCAGGCGAATGCCGATTGCACGGTGTCGATTCAATGTTTGTGAAACAGGATCGACCGATCGGTCACTGGCGATCTTGATCTGGCTCAAGGGTCGGTCGTGATAAAGTCGGCGCCCTGAATACCTTCTGCCTTGAGACCGATGACCGCGATGATGGATTTCCAGGAATTTGACGCCGAACTTGAAGACTGGAACGCCCTGGGCGCAAGCATTCCATTCACCGGCCTGTTGATCGGCAATGGCGCCAGCCGCGCCGTGTGGGAAGACTTTGCCTACGACTCGCTGTTCGAAAATGCTCGCACAGTGGAAGAAAAACCCCTCAGCCAATCCGAGCTCAGCGTGTTCGAGGCCTTGCAGACCCGCAGCTTCGAACAGGTGCTCGGCGCCCTGAAAACCACTAGCCGGGTCAACAAGGCCCTGGCGGTCAGTTCGGCGGCACCGCGCAATCGCTACTACGCGATCAAGGAAGCGCTGATCAACACCGTGCACGCGGTGCACATCCCTTGGCGCCTGGTGCAGGAGCCAAGCCTGGTAGCGATCAACCAGGAACTGCGGCGCTATCCCACGGTATTCACCAGCAACTACGACCTGCTCAACTACTGGGCGGTGCAACAGGATGCAGAAGGCCTCAGCGACCTGTTCCAGGGCGCTGACCCGACCTTCGAACTGAGCGCCGACAACACCGTGCAAACGCGCATTCTCTATCTGCACGGAGGCCTGCACCTGGTGCGCAACCTGGACGGCAGCGCGCGCAAGCTGACCTCCACCGAAGGCACCCTGCTGGGCAGCTTCGCCATCAACAACACCCTCAAGACCCTGGACGACGTGCCGCTATTCGTCAGCGAAGGGCCATTGGCGGACAAACTCAAGACCATCCGCAGCTCGGATTACCTGTCGTTCTGCTACCAGCAACTGTTGGACCACAGCGGTGCCTTGTGCATCTTCGGGCACAACCTCGGGCCCCAGGACAACCACCTGGTCCAGGCGATCCGCCAGTCGGCGGCGAAGACCCTGGCGATCTCCATTTTTCCGCGCAGCGCGGCGTTCATCCAGCACCAGAAGCGCCACTACAGCAAGCTGTTCGAAGGACTGGACCTGAGCCTGCGTTTCTTCAATGCCAAGACCCACGCCCTGGGCAACCCGGCCCTGTCAGTCCCCGTGGAACACTGATCAGCCCCGCAGATCTCACGACTGGCGTAGGAGCTGGCTTGCCAGCGAAGGCGGCCGCAGAAGCAACACAAGACTCCACCGCCGGCTGGCTCCTACAGCAGATGAATGCCTTCAGTCCTCGCTGCTGTGCACCACCACTAGCAACTGCGCCTGCTGATCCCCCAGGGAACGAATGCGGTGGGGTTTCTGTGCATTGAAATGCAGCGCGTCGCCCCGGTTGAGAATCACCCGTTCGTTGACAAAATCCACTTCCACCTGGCCTTCATGGACAAACAGGAACTCCTCCCCCAGGTGCTCCTTGAAGGTCTTGTCACTGAACTCCCTGGCCGGGTAGATGATGAACGGCAGCAGGTTGCGCTCGCTGACCTGGTGGGCCAGCACCGCATAACCCGGAGTCTGGTCGTTGGCCGCCAGTGACTGGCGCTCGTCGCTGCGCACCAGGCTGTAGCCATCGAGGTTGATGCTGTCCTCGGCGAACAATTCCTCGACCTTGACGTTCAGAGCCTTGGCCAGCTTCAAGGCCGCGGCAATCGACGGGGTGTTCAACCCACGCTCGACTTTCGACAGGTAACTCTTGGTCATCCCGGATTTTTCGGCCAGGGCCTCCAGGGTCACGCCCAGTTTTTTTCTCAGTAATTTCAAACGGATAGACATGTAGAGCGGTTAATCCATCTAGAAAGAAACGATTGGCGCTTGCCAATGACACAATGTGTCATATAGCCTCTTTAGTGTCATCAGCGTTCACCCAACGACCTCGCAAGCAGCAGGTGAGCCGCAGACCCGACGTCCATTGCACCTCTCAAAGGACCCCGATATGGCCAAGACATTAGCATTGCCCAAAGACCAACTGGTCAAGCAAGCCCTGACCCAGATGCACAATACCCTGGCGGATAATACGTGGACCGACCGGCAAAAGCTGGCCTTGACCTGCCGCATTCTGTTCGAGAACGGTCATGACTCCGGCCTCGCCGGGCAGATCACCGCCCGCGGCCCGCAGCCCGGCACCTATTACACCCAGCAACTGGGCCTGGGTTTCGATGAAATCAGCGCCAGCAACCTGCTGCTGGTCAACGAGGACCTGGAAGTCCTGGAAGGCCACGGCATGCCCAACCCGGCCAACCGCTTCCACAGCTGGGTGTACCGCGCCCGGCCGGACGTGAACTGCATCATCCATACCCACCCGACCCACGTCGCCGCATTGTCGATGCTCGAAGTGCCGCTGACGATCTCGCACATGGACCTCTGCCCATTGTATGAGGACTGCGCCTTTCTCGAAGCCTGGCCGGGGGTGCCGGTGGGCAACGAAGAAGGTGAAATCATCGCCGCGGCCCTGGGCGACAAGCGCGCGATCCTGCTCTCCCACCACGGCCAGCTGTCCACCGGGGCGAGCATCGAGGAAGCCTGCGTGATCGCCCAACTGATCGAGCGCGCGGCCAAGCTGCAACTGTTGGCCATGGCCGCCGGCAGCATCAAGCCGATCCTCCCCGAGCTGGGCCGCGAAGCCCACGACTGGATCTCCAAGCCCAAGCGCCACGGCGCCGCCTTCAACTACTACGCTCGGCAAAACCTCAAACAACACGCCGACTGCCTGAACTGATCTCCCCTCTTATGCCTTGCAGGAGTTACCCCATGTCCACACCCAAGATCCACGGCATCATCGGCTACACCGTCACTCCGTTCAGCAGTCACGGCGAAGGCCTGGACCTGGACGCCCTCGGGCGCTCCATCGACCGCATGATCGACGCCGGCGTCCACGCCATCGCGCCGCTGGGCAGCACCGGCGAAGGCGCCTACCTGAGCGACGCCGAATGGGATCAGGTCAGCGAATTCAGCATCCGCCACGTCGCCCGGCGCGTGCCGACCATCGTCAGCGTTTCCGACCTGACCACCGCCAAGGCCATCCGCCGCGCCCGTTTCGCCGAGGCCAAGGGCGCCGATGTGGTGATGGTGCTGCCCGCCTCCTACTGGAAACTCAGCGAAGCCGAGATCCTCGCCCACTACCAGGCCATCGGCGCCAGCATCGGCGTGCCGATCATGCTCTACAACAACCCGGCCACCAGCGGCACCGACATGTCGGTGGAGTTGATCCTGAAGATTTTCCACAGCGTGGAGAACGTCACCCTGGTCAAGGAAAGCACGGGGGATATCCAGCGCATGCACAAGCTGCAGCAACTGGGCGAAGGCCAGGTGCCGTTCTACAACGGCTGCAACCCCCTGGCCCTGGAAGCGTTCGCCGCCGGCGCCAGCGGCTGGTGCACAGCTGCGGCGAACCTGATTCCACAGCTCAATATCGACCTCTACCAAGCAGTCCTGGCCAACGATCTGCAGCGTGCCCGGGCACTCTTCTACCAGCAGTTGCCACTGCTGGACTTCATCCTCAAGGGCGGTTTGCCAGCCACGGTCAAGGCGGGGCTGGCACTCACCGGGCTGGCCACCGGCGAACCGCGCCGGCCGGTGTTCCCCCTGGCGGAGGCCGGGCGCGAGCAACTGCAGAAGCTGTTACAGACACTGAGTTGATCCCCTGCTGAAAGCACCAAGCCCGAACGCTGTACGCCGTTTGGGCTTGGTGCTTTCGCCGGCCTGCGGAGCAACACCTAGAGCGACGTCAGGTCCTTGATGTTATGGGTCGGACCATTAGCCTTGACGCTGGCAATGCCCTTCTCCCGGGCCGCGTCCGCCGAATAGGTTTCGCTGCTACCGATGATCTGGTGATTGGCCGCCTTCAGGTTGAAATAGGGCTTGCCATCCTTGGCGCTCTTGCGCTCGTAGCGCTCCTCCAGAGGACTATTGGCCTGCACCGAGGCAATCCCGTTCTCTGCCGCAACGCGCGTGGTGTATAGCTCACTGGTGAGAATGATCTCGGCATTGGCCGCCTTGAGCACGAAGCGGAACTGACCATTGCTGCTTTTCTTCAACTCATACCATCCGGACATGTTGTTGCTCCTTGGGTGATCGATGGGCGTTGCGCTTTGAGAGTAAAGACCGTTACGGCGATTCAGCCATTGCCCCGGTGACTGGAAAAAAGATATTTCACCCGGGCCTGCTTCAGGTGTTCACGCAGGCGGCGTCTGAGGATGCGGCCAACAGCCGGCGCGATCCCCGGGAAGATTTTCAACTGCCCGGCATGGCCAGCGGCATGGGGAAGTCATTCCTTGAGCCCGGGATAAAAGTCCTTGGACTGATACCGGCCGGACGCAGCCAACTGCACGCCCAGATCCATTCCTGGGTTGAATCCAGAGCACAAAAAAGCCCGGGCGGATAACCTCGCCCAGGCTTTGAAATAGAGCATTTTTCAGCCGTCGATCAGCGGGTGTTCGACGCCACTGGGGCCTTGGGCTTGAAGATCGGGTCCCGGAGCATCTGCGCGATAAAGTCATCGGTGATGCGCTGCACATGCTGGTATTGGCCGCCATCGAGATTGACCCAGCCGCGCCATGAGCGGGTGTGGTTGCTCACCAGGTACTTGGCCACTGGCTGCTCGCCACGGCTGACATGGAAGATCACCCGGCTGTCCCAGGTGGCCGGGGCCGGCACGATAAACAAGGTCAGCGCACTGAGCAGCCCCAGGGGAATATTCTGCCAGCCAAAATAATCACTGTTAGCCACCACGATCACGTTGTAGCCGTCGGCACTGTAGCCATCCAACACCTGCTCGAAGGTGCCACGGCGGCGCAACTCATTGCGGATCA
Source organism: Pseudomonas sp. Fl5BN2 (assembly GCF_009908205.1). NCBI lineage: Bacteria > Pseudomonadati > Pseudomonadota > Gammaproteobacteria > Pseudomonadales > Pseudomonadaceae > Pseudomonas > Pseudomonas sp. Fl5BN2. Next base: position 164,970 of record NZ_JAAARL010000013.1, read on the forward strand.
GCCCCCCGGGGATGGGCCCGATCACACTGACCTTGATCGCTGGCAACGACTGCTGATAATCCACCTCGGCCGGTTTCAGGCTATGGCTGGTCTGGCAACCGCCGAGCCCCAGCATCAGGACCATCAGCAACAAGAGTCTGGTACGCATTACAGGTCTCCCGAAAGCATGGCTTTGAGCATCGAAGCCTTGGGTCCCTGCTCCTTGACGATCAACGCGGTGGTCTCTTCCATTTTCTCCAGATCGACCCGCTGCAGGTTCGGCACCTGCGGGTATTTGGCACGGACCAGGGCGGCGTCGCGCTCCAGGTGATCACTGTGCAGGAAGATGCACTTGGCCCCAGACGCCGACAGGCAGCCGGCACGGAAATCGCCAAGGTAATAAGCCTTGCCGGCTTCCAGTTCCAGGGGAATGGAGAAGTCTTCACGACTCCAGGAAGTGGCATTGCCGCGGTCGAAATGCAGGTTGTAGATCTCGTAGCGCCCAGGTTTGAGCGGCATCACGAACAGGCTGCCGATGCCGTGCCAAGTCTCACGCACATCACGCGGGGTGCGGGCATAGAACTGGTTGTACAAGCGCGCCGAGGCGAACCCGTCGCCACCCCGTGGACGAATCAGCAGCATCTGCTCGTCGGCGGTGTGCACCGCCTGCGGCCAGATACCCACCACACCCACTACATAGGCCACTCCCGACTGCGGGTCAGGGCTCATGCTGTCGGAGATTTTCGTGGCGGGCAGGCTATAGCAACCGCTCAGGGCCAGCAGCGCGGCGAGTATTACGAGAGGACGAATCATGAGGTCGCAGGTCCCTTGGACGATGATCAGTAACGTCAACCAGGGTGTCAGGCATCCCCACCTCCCTGTGACGGGCGCGGAGCATAAAGCAAGTGATGGCATTTCGCCAGAATCCAGTCGTCAATCCACCGGCGCCTCCACGCGGATCGGGCCAGGGCTCGCCGTCACCGCGGGTGACGCGCCTCAGCCAGGCAAGGATCAGCGCGCTGGTGCGGTCTGATCCTTGATTCGGCAGCCGGGGCTCTTGTCTAGCCGCCCGACTCCTCAGCCACGGCTCTGCCCTCTTGCACGGCTCCCCGGGCGAGTGCTGGCGACTTACGCAGCAACACACTCACCACCGCCCAGACCGCCAGGGTCACGCCTGCTAAAAACACCATCACCACGCGATAGCCGTTAAGAAACGCTCCCTGGGTATCGTCCAGCGGCGTCGCGGAAAAATGGTGGAACAGCCCCACCCCCAGCGCCAGCCCGATACCACCGCCGACATTGTGCAAGGTCATCAGCGAGCCCATGGCCACCGAGCCCACTTCCTGGGGTACCGAGGAAATGCCCAGCACCGTCGACGGCCCGAGAATGCTTGCCCAGCCCAAGCCCATGATGACGAAGGCGCCCAGCAGATACGGCAGTGAAGTCTGCCGGTCGAAACCGGCCTGCAACAGCGCCGACAGCACAAGCAGCAGCAGCCCGACCTTGATCAACAGCGCCGGCCCTCTGCGATCCACCAGCCGCCCCACCAGCGGCGACAGCAGCGCCACCCCGAGGGTGGTGGGCAGCAACAACAGGCCGCTGGCCTGCAAGGTTTCACCACGGATTTGCGCCAGGTACAGCGGCATGACGAAAAACGCCACGCAGTAGAACAGCGCCAGGCCGAAACTCGCCGCCACGGCGGCGACAAAGCGTCGATTAGCGAACAGTTGGAGGTCGATGATCGGCGCGGCAACGCGTTTCTCCAGCACCAGGAAAGCCCCCAAAGCCAGCACCGTCACGGCGATCAGGCTCAGGCTCAGGCTCGAACCCCAGCCCCAGCCTCCACCCTGGACGATCACCAGCACCAGGCTCGGCAAACCGATCAGCAACAGCAACGCGCCCCATACATCCAACCGCGCATCGACCTCGGTCGAACGCGACTCCTGCACGCTGAAACTGCAAATGGCCAGGCTCAACAGCACAAAGGGCACATTGATCAGGAAGATCCACTGCCAGCCAAAGCCACTGGTGATCAGCCCCCCCAGCACCGGCCCGACCGCCAGCCCCACGCCATTGACCCCAAACAGCACGCCAAAGGCCTTGCCCTGCTCGGTGCTGTCGAAGGTACTGGAGACAATCGCCCCCGACGCGGTATAGAGCACCGCACAGGCCAGGCCCTGCAGCACCCGAGCGCCGATCAGGGTCTCGATCTGCCCCGCCAGCCCCGCCGCCAGTGACGCCAGGCCAAACACGCTCAGGCCGATAAACAGCACCCGCTTGCGTCCCTGCAAGTCGGCCAGGCGCCCCACCAGCACCATGAAGCTCGACAGCGCCAGGATGAAACCGTTGATCACCCACTGCAGGCTGTCCAGCGACGCCCCGAGATCGGCCTGCAGCGCCGGCAGCGCGGTATTGACGATGGTGAAATCCACACAGCCGAGAAAACTGGCGATGCTCACCCCGAGCAATGCCCACCATTTGCGTTGCTGTTGCGCAAAAACGCCCATGGAAACTCCTTGTCAGTCATAAAAAAACAGCACTGCAGGAGCCTCCGCTTGCCGGCGAACAGGCCCTTGAGCCCAGCACTGCCGGCAAGGACGCCTTCGCTGGCAAGCCAGCTCCCACGTAGGTCAGCGAAAACCACGGGCCCGGGCGGCTCAGATGGCGATGGCGCCACTGGTCCAGTTCGGGTGAATGGCCCCGGGCAAAGTGAACGGGATCGGAATCCCGCGTTTCTTGAACTTCAGCGGCAACCAGCGCACCCGGTCCGGGCTGTGGGGTTCGATCAACAACTCGCGACTGATGGCCATGGCCGTGGTCATCTGCTGCGGATAGAGCACGTAGTGATAACCCTCATCGGCCCACAACGGCAGGATGATGGGGATCTCCTCAAGGATGTATTCACGGCACTGGGCCGCGGCCCGTTCGATATCCGCGTCTTCGTCTCGCAGGCGCAAGCGCTCGGTGAACACACCGATGGTGCTGTCGATGGCCTCGCGCAATTCGGCCCGCTGCTGATAGATCAGGTTCAACTGCTGGCGCAATTCGGCATAGCGGTCGCTGGCCAGTTCCTGGTTCCAGCGGGTGATGTGATAGGGCACCCGCAGGCCATCGAGAATGTCCTGGTTGCGCGCCAGCCAGGCGTCACCGTCACGGATCGAGGCCGACAGCGCCTCCCCCGGGGACTTACCGTGCTTGTTGTGGCGTTGCAGGGTGTCGGCCACCACAACCTTGACGTGGCTGAAGCCGGATTGGTTGATCAGGTGAATGGTCGAGCGCAGCTTCTGGTCTTCGTGATATTCCTGGCCGACGCTGACCGCCAGCACCACTCGCTTGCCATCGAATGCGTGTTCCTCGCCGCCCTTGTTGAAGTAGGCCTTGAGGTTGATTTCCTGCACCTTGCTCATGTGTTCAGCTCCAGTAGGCCAAAGGCTGTTGTTCACCGTAGTAACCGATAAAGACCCCGAGGGTGACCCGGGTGCTGCTGGCCGAAGGGCGTACCGCGTGGATCAGCCGTGGGTTGAGCAGGATCAGATCGCCGGGCTCGGGCTTGATCACGAAGTCCGGCGGCGGTAGCAGGTGGCGCTCGATGCCATAGGCCCGTTCGCCACGCAGGCGGTTGTACTCCTGCTCATCCGGCTCGATGCCCCAGATCTCCAGCTCTCCGCCGTCCTCGGGGAGTTCCAGGTAAATGTTGCTGGACAGCTGGGTCAGCAACGGCGGGCTGTGGCCCTCGGGGGCATTGCGTTCGAGCTTGTCGGTGTGCGGGGTGAGATCAACTCCGGCCCCCTGGAAACGGGCGATGCCGACAAAGCACTTCTGCCCGTCCACCTGCAGCAACTGCGCGCCCTGGGGCCAGACCTCGTCCAGCAACAGGCGCAACTCGTCAATGGGTGAGGCCAGCGGGCGGAACAGATTGCGGATCTTGCGGATATTCGGCAGTGCCAGGGCGTGGTACTCGGCCCGGCTCTGTTCATCCTGGATCTCGATGTAGGCCTTGCCGACACGGACGAACTCCTGCTGTTGGCTGAAGGCACTGCGCAGCTCCTGCTGATACAGATGGTCGCGCGCCACCTGCAAGGTGTCCGGCGGGCAAAAGCCTTTGAGCTGGACGCCGTAGGAACGTTTTTCGACGACATCGATAATATGCCGCACTTCAAGTTTGTCGGCCGTAGTTACTGTGAACATGCAAGCTCCCTTATTCCCTGGAAGTAGCGTTTAAGTGCATCTTTGGTGGAGCGTAATAATTTGTTTCAGAGCCACCTTAGGCAGTTGCGAAAGCCTTGTGAAATAACCTTTATCTCTAATATCCAAACTTAAAAACGTATCGAAAATCAGACAAATAGCTGCCATGAGAGACACTCGCAAGCGACTGCTCGAGGATTATTAAATTTACTGATAGTTAACTTAAACAACGGACATTATTGATATTTTATTTATTCATCACTCCCGAGCTTAATTAATGAAAATGCCATGTATTCATTCAACTTCGTTAAACCGGGCATCCATGTAATCCGAGGCATTGAACGACTTCTGAATAATCCCTTCCTCGCGATAAAGATCAGCCGTGTGCTGCACGTCATCGACTACCGAGGGGCCTACGGCAATGCGCCGGGGCACGGAGTAGCGATTGGAGCGCTCATGGATCGCCACCGGCAGGCCGCTGTAGCCGGCCTGGATCCGCGAATACTCGGCTTGATGCTGATTGGCCCAGGCATAGGCGCGGTCCAGGCGCCGAAGGAAATCGCCGATCTGCAGCGGCTTGTCTCGGATCGCCTGGTCATTGGCCACCAGCAACATATGCCCAGCGAACAGCCCCTCGCCGCTGACCAGTACCCGGGTTGTGCCCTCCATCTGCACCATGCTGGTGTACGGGTCCCAGGTCGACCAGGCATCGGCCTGGCCGTTGCTCAACAGGCTGCGGGACTCGGCCGGCTGGAGAAAGATGAACTGCGCATCCGAGCCGTGCAGGCCCACGGAGCGCAAGGCCGCCAAGGCCAGGAAGTGGCCGATGGAGCCCCGCGTGGTGGTGATGCGCCGGCCCTGGAGGCTAGCGGCATCGTGCAGCGGTGAATCGTCCTTGACCACAATCGCCACCGCCGTCGGTGTGACCTTGAGTTTGATCACCCCCACGGTCTTGATCGGTGCCCCGGCTGCCGCAGCGAACACGAACGGCGCATCGCCCAGGCTGCCGATGTCCACCGCTCCGGCGGCCAGGGCCTCGGCGGTAGGCGCTGCCGCGGCGAAGGAGGCGAACTCGATGGGATACGGCACCTGCTCCAGTTCGCCGGCGGCTTGCAGCAGGATCTTCAGCGACTGCTTCTGGCTGGAGACCCTCAATGCCGGCTGCGCCAGCCACAAACACAACACCGCTCCTTGTAGGAGCCGGCTTGCCGGCGAATGGCCCCTGAACCCTGCGCCACTCATACGACCGCCTTCGCTGGCAAGCCAGCTCCTACGAAATAGATACCGCTCATGCTCAGAACACCAGGCTGACGCAGCTGCTGTAGGAGCCGGCTTGCCGGCGAATGGCCCCTGAACCCTGCGCCACTCATACGACCGCCTTCGCTGGCAAGCCAGCTCCTACGAGATAGATACCGCTCATGCTCAGAACACCAGGCTGATGCAGCTGCTGTAGGAGCCGGCTTGCCGGCGAATGGCCTCTGAACCCTGCGCCACTCATACGGCCGCCTTCGCTGGCAAGCCAGCTCCTACGAGATAGATACCGCTCATGCTCAGAACACCAGGCTGATGCAGCTGCTGTAGGAGCCGGCTTGCCGGCGAATGGCCTCTGAACCCTGCACTGGTCATGCGGCCGCCTTCGCTGGCAAGCCAGCTCCTACGAAAGTGATCGTGGTCATGCTCAGAACGCCAGGCTGACGCGGCTGCTGTAGGAGCCGGCTTGCCGGCGAATGGCCCCAGAACCCTGCACTGGTCATACGACCGCCTTCGCTGGCAAGCCAGCTCCTACGGAAATAGATACCGGTCATGCTCAGAACGCCAGGCTGACGCGGCTGCTGTAGGAGCCGGCTTGCCGGCGAATGGCCTCTGAACCCTGCACTGGTCATGCGGCCGCCTTCGCTGGCAAGCCAGCTCCTACGAGATAGATACCGCTCATGCTCAGAACGCCAGGCTGACGCGGCTGTAGTAATAACCACCGCCCAGGCCATAAGGCGAGAACATGCCGTATTCATAAGTCCCCGCCCAGGCCTTGAGGCCGATCTTGTCCGGGTACACGTCGAACAGGTTGTTGGCCCCCACCGCCACGGTGAGGTTCTGCGTCACGTCGTAGGCCACGTCCAGATCGGTGATCCACTTGGCGCTGTAGGTGCGGTCGTTGGCCGCAATGTTCGAGCCTTCGGTGTACTCGCCAAAGCGGGTCAACTGCAGGTTGGTGGTCCAGTCACCGACCTTGTAGTTGGTGGAGAGAATCCATTTGTCCTTGGGCGTGGATTGGGTCAGGTCGATCTGCTGCTGGCGGTCGAACAGCACATAGCCGGCCCCCAGGCGCGACAGGGCCGCCGGGGTGTCTGCCAGGTCGCGGATGGTGGTCTTGTTGTGGTTGTAGGCAACGCTCCACTTCGCCGTGCCGTATTCGCCGAACGACTGGCGATAGTCCGCCACCAGGTCCACGCCCTTGGTCCGGGTGTCCGCGGCGTTGGTGTAGTACTGCCCGGCGAGGTTCGGCGACAGGCCGTTTTCCACCAGGATCTGCGACACCGCCGGGCCCTTGAGGATGCCGGTCTGAAGGATCCGCTTGTCGATATCGATCAGGTAGAAGTCGGCGGTCAGGCGCAGGCGCTCGGTGGGTTCGGCGGTGAACCCCAGGCTGTAGTTGCGCGAGGTTTCCGGCTCCAGGTCCTTGGCCCCCAGGGCGATGGCTTCCGGCGAGTTGGGGCGCATCTGCTTGGTGCGTACCGAGCTGGTGGTGCCGCCGGCGCCGAACTGGGTCACGGTGCTGGTGGTGGAGAACACGCTCTGGGCCAGGGACGGTGCGCGAAAGCCGTTGCTCACCGCCGCCCGCACCGCATAGCCGGGGAGGAACTCGTAGCGGGTGGTGAGCTTGCCACTGGTGGTGTCGCCCACGCCGAGGTTGTACTTCTCGTAGCGCGCGGCAGCCCCCACGTACCAGTTGGAGGTAATGTTCAGGCCCAGATCCACATAGGCGGCTTCGCTGTGACGCTTGAGGCTGTAGGCATCTTCCGGGGTGGTGCCGTTGACCGAGAACAACCCGGGGTCGGGCACCACACCGGCAAAGGGGCCCGTGGCAGGCACGTAGCTGCCCTGGTTATAGGCGTTGGGTTCACCCTCCTCCAGCGCATATTTCTCCCAGCGGTATTCCACGCCGAAAGAGGTTTGCAGCGGGCTGCTCCAACCGATGTCCAAGGCCCGGGAGAAATCCAGGTTGTTGGTCCACTGGTCGAACACCAGGTTGCCCAGGTGGAAGTCATGCTGGCCGTAGGGCCCGTTGGAAATGTTCAGGTTGTTGGCGGTATCGAGCACCCCGCGATCCTTGCCATAGGTGCTCGACAGGTCCCAGTCCCAGCCACCGGCCAGGCCCTTGGCACCACCGGCGACCTGGAAGTCGGTCTCGCGGATCTCCCGCCGCGCCTGGCCGCCGTTGGGGTACGGCGAATTGGGTACGCCTGCCAGGCTGGTGATGTCGGTGGGCTTGCGGTGCCCCAGGTTCTTGTTGCTGTTGCGATAGCTCAGGGTCGAGAACGAATACAGCTTGAGGTCGTCGGCCAGGGGCAGCTCGGCGTTGTAGGCCAGGCTGCTGGTGCGGTCACGGCCCAGGCCGTATTCGGTCCCCCAGCCCTGGCGATTGCCTTCCCGAGGGTCTGGCGAGCCGTCGGGCTGCTTGAAATACAGTTGCCCGCTGGCGGCGCTGGAGCGCTCATAGGGCTCCTGGATCTTGGCATCCCAGGATAGGTTGAAGAAGCCGCCGGCCTCCCCCAGCTTGCTGCCCCAGTTGAAGGCTTCGTGGCCGGTGGTGCCGTCACCGTCGTAGTACTGGCCCAGGCTGGTGTCGGAGGTCAGGCCCTCGGCGTTGCGCTTGAGGATGATGTTGATCACCCCGGCGATAGCGTCCGAACCGTACTGCGCTGCCGCACCATCGCGCAGTACTTCGATGCGCTCGATGGCGGCGGTGGGAATCAGGTCCAGGTCCACCGGCACCGAGGCATTGCCGACCCGCGCACCGTTGTTGATCAACGCCGAGTTGTGCCGCCGCTTGCCGTTGATCAGCACCAGCACCTGGTCGCCCCCCAGGCCGCGCATGCTCACCCCGCGCACCAGAAAGGCGGTGCCGCCGCCATTGATGGTCGGCACGTTGAACGACGGCAGCAGCCGCCCGAGCATTTCTTTCAAGCCGTTCTGGCCAATGCTGCGCAGTTGCTCGCTGTCGATCACATCGATCGGCGCAGGACTGTTGGTGACGGTGCGCTGCTGACTGCCACGGACCCCGGTGACCACCACCGTGCCCAGGGTTTCATCCGCGGCCAGCAGTTCCACAGGGGTTGCCAGGCCCAATAGGCCAAGGCTCAGGGGGGCGGCGCCGAGAACGATTTTATGCAAGGAAATACCCATGACTTCAGATCCTTATCAATGGCGCTCAGCGCGACCGGGCGGCGACGGTTTCAACTTCGATCAGCGCACCGGGCAGTACCAGACCCGCCACTTGCACCGTGGTCCTGGCCGGTTTCACCGGCTGTTTCTCGCTGCCGAAGAACTCGCGAAAGGCCACTTGCAGGCCGTCGAAATCCAGCTTGCCGCCCAGGGCCGGGTCCCCTACCAGGTAGATCCGCAGCTGCACCACGTCGGCCAGGCCCAGGCCCTGGCTGGCAAGAATCGACTCGACCTTGCGCAGCACCACCCGGGTCTGTGCCTCGGTGTTGCCCACCGCGCGCACCTGTTCCTTGGACGCCTTGGGATCAACCGGGTCCGGCAGCAGGCCGGAGAGGTAAGTCAGCTCGCTGTTGGCGGGCAGGGTCACCGATTGCAGGATCGGCGAGTTGGGATAGGTGGACGGAACCCGCTGAATACCAGCGGCCCAGCTGCTGCTGGCGGCAATCAGCAGCCCCAGCCCCACGGCGGTGTGTTTTATCGACATGCAAAGACGCTCCAAGGTTATGAATGCCAGCCTCGGAGGTCCGCTACCCGGCAGGGTGACTGCTTATTGAATGCTCGGCTTTTTCAGGCCGTTTGCTGCAGCGACGAGCCTTGCGCCCGCTCGAAAAGATGCCGCACCACTCGCCGTGCCGCGCCGGCGGCGGCCTCCTGCCAGATGCCCACGCCGCTGTGGGCCAGGCCGTCGCTGGTCAGGTAGACCCGGCCCTGGGGCTGGTTGAGCAGGCTGTAGTCCGGCTCGGCCACTTCGTGGTTGATCCAGGGGCCGAAGTTGTAGGGGATCTTGCTCCAGGCAATCACCAGGGGATTGCGCAATTCATGGCTGTGGCCAGGGTGCAGCAGCTCCACCGCCTGGCGGGAAATCTCGATCTGTTGGGCCAGGGTTTTCTCACCGAACTGGCGTGCGGTTTCACCGTTGTTGTAGGCCGCCACCAACACCCCTTCGGCCTGGTTGAAGCCGCCGCTGGGGTACCACAGCCCGGACGCTTCCTGGTTGATGAAGGACAGCCCGCCATAGATCTGGTACTGGCTTTCCCAGAAGCGCCGGGACTGCCAGGCGACCTTGTTGGCGTAGCCGAACTGCACACTGTCGATGGCCTGGCGTACCGGGGCGCTGAAGTTGTTCGCGACCTTGGCCAGCAGCGGCAGGGGCAAGGAGCTGATCACATAGTCGGCCTTCAAGTGCTGGGTACGGCCACTGCGCCGATCCAGGTACACCACCTCGGCGTGGTCGGCATGATTGGTGATCGAGCGCACCTCGCTGTGCAGCCGCAGGGGCCCTTGCAGGCGCCGGGCAAAGGCCTGGGGTATGCGGTCCATGCCGCCCACCGGCTGGAACATGGTGGGCGAGAACTCCGGGTACTCATCGATCATCAGCGCAGTGGTCAGTGCCGGGTTGAGCAGGGTCTGCAGCGGCAGCGGATCGTTCTTCTGCGCCAGCTGGTCGCCAGCCCCAGGCCAGACCTTGTAGCCGGAACGGGCCGAACCCAGGTACTCCAGCTTGTCCGAGAGATCGCCCCAGGTCTTGAGGAAACTCAGCAGGTTGCTGCGGTCGGCGACACTCAGTTCCTGATCCAGGGCATGGCGATTGACCGCCTTGGCCAGCAGCTCGGAGAAATGCCCGCGACTGTCGTTGACCGCCTGGCGGATCTGCAGCGCTGGCTGGTTCAGGTCCGGGCGCACCAGGGCATTGCGACTGGTGTTGACCAGCACTTCCAGCTCCACCCCCAGCTCACGGCAATAGCCGAGCATCAGTTGATGGTGACTGGGCAAGCGACCGGCCCCGGCGTTGAGATAGAAGCCATCATCGAATTGTGCCAGCTGCACACTGCCATCGCCGTACTCCACCCGATCACCGCGACGCACTGTCCAGTTGCGCCCGCCGACCCGGTCGCGGGCTTCCAGCAGGGTGACCTTGAACCCGGCCTTTTGCAGCTCGTAGGCGCTGACCAGACCACCGATTCCGGCACCGATCACCACCACGCTGGCGCCCTTGCCCACTGCTGCTGTGGGCAGCGAAGCATAGTTCTCCTCGAAGGCCTCGGCGTTGCCCGAGGCGCCAAACAGGCCCATGACCGCGCTCGCCGCCTGGACCCCGCCGACAGCGGCGATACGGGCGATCAATTGTCTTCTGGTCAGCGGCATGCCAGCGCTCCCTGCTGCGGATGGATAGTGCGTTCGGTTATAGCCCACGAATTTATGCAGTCACTTGGGTCTATGGGAAGCCATCCTAGGGGCGCTCATTTAATAAGAGAAATACATTTTAAGCATATGCAAATATTACTTTGTTTCATATTCAAGCCAAAAGATTCTGCGTCCCGCGCATAGCCCTGCGCCTAGCCTCGCCACCCTCGCCCCGCCAGTAGCTGGCTTGCCAGCGAAGAGGCCCCACAGCCCGCGCAGGCATCAGCGCCCCTTCGCCGGCAAGCCGGCTCCTACGACCTGGGCGGCGTCGAGGACGCGCAACAAGTTGCCGCCCCAGATCTTCTCCAGGTCCGCTTCGCTATAGCCTGCCGCCAGCAGTCGTTCGGTGATCTGCGGCAATTGCGTCACGTCCTCCAGCCCCTGCACGCCACCGCCGCCGTCCCAATCGGCACCTATGCCCACATGCTCGGGGCCGACCACGTCGAGGATGTGCAGCAGGTGGCGCATGTAGTCGTCCAGGCTGGCGCGGGGCTGCGGGTAGCGGGCCTCGACCTGGCGAATGCGCCCGGCCAGGTCTGCCACCTGTGCCGGGCTCAGGCTGGCGGCCAGGCGAAACTCGCGGTACAGCGGGCCCAGGGCCTTGTCCCGCTCGGGATTGGGCGCAAGGTTGATCAAGTCACTGGGGAAACTGTTGACCTGCACCACCCCGCCCTTGGCCGCCAGTTGCCGCAAGCGCTGGTCATCCAGGTTGCGTGGATGATGGGTGACCGCCCTACTGCTGGAGTGCGAAGCAATGATCGGCGCCGTGGACAGTGTCAGCACCTGATCAAACACCTGATCCGAGGCATGGGACACATCCAGCAAGATACCCAGGCGATTGGCCTCGACCACCAGCTCGCGGCCCGCCGGGCTCAGGCCCTGCCATTGCGGCAGGGCCGTGGCCGAGTCGGCGAAATCGTTGTTGGCCGAATGCACCAGGCCGAGCATGCGCAGGCCCTGGCGATAGTAGGTGTGCAAGCGTGCAGGATCAGCCGCCAGGGGCTCGGCGTTTTCCATGCTGATGAACACCACCCGCTGGCCTGCGGCGACGATAGCCGGCACATCGGCAGCGCTCAGGGCCAGGGCGAAGTCCTTGGGATGGGCTGCGACCAGGTCGAGAATACGCCCGAGCACCGCCAGGCCGTGCTCGCTGGCCAGGGTCCGGCCTTCGGCGGTGAGCGGCCCCTGAGGGGTGAAGATGGCCCAGAAACCACCGTCCAGACCGCCCTCTTTCATGCGCGGCAGATCGACCTGGGACAGGTCGTCCTGGTAGCCATGGCGCTGGGTGATGTCCCAACCGGGGCGGGCCAGTTGCATGGGCGTATCGAGGTGGCTGTCGAGCACCGTAAGGCGCTGGTGCAGGGCTTGGGCGGGGCTGTCGGCCAAGGCCCAGGGGCTGGCCAGCGCCAGGCACAGCAAGGTTCGGGTAAACATGCGGCCTCCTGGCCAATGAAAGAAATCTCCCCTTCGGATGGTATGAGCTGGCTGGCCAGCGAAGGCGTTCTCCGGGGCCGTGCAAGGCTTGAGGGCCTCTTCGCCGGCAAGCCGGCTCCTACATGGGGTGTCGGGTGTTCTGTAGGAGCTGGCTTGCCAGCGAAGGCGTCCTCCGGGGCCGTGCATGGTTTGAGGGACTATTCGCCGGCAAGCCGGCTCCTACATGGGTGTCAGGTGTTCTGTAGGAGCTGGCTTGCCAGCGAAGGCGTCCTCCGGGGCCGTGCATGGCTTGAGGGACTATTCGCCGGCAAGCCGGCTCCTACATGGGGTGTCGGGTGTTCTGTAGGAGCTGGCTTGCCAGCGAAGGCGCCCTCCGGGGCCGTGCATGGCTTGAGGGACTATTCGCCGGCAAGCCGGCTCCTACATGGGGTGTCAGGTGTTCTGTAGGAGCTGGCTTGCCAGCGAAGGCGTCCTCCGGGGCCGTGCATGGCTTGAGGGACTATTCGCCGGCAAGCCGGCTCCTACAGTCAGGTCCAGTGGAAGCTGCGGTCCCACAGGCCGGAAACGTCCAGCGGCTGGGGCAGCACTCCTGCCTCGAAGAACAGGTCGGCCACGTCCTGCTGGGATTTCACCGCTGCGTCGTCCACCGGTTGCAGCAGGCGCGGGCCGCTCTGGGCCCGGTATTGGGCGAGAAACACTTCCCGGGGCATGCCGAGGATCTTCGCACTCTTGCTCGCCCACTCTTCGGGATGGCTGGCGATCCATTGCCAAGAGCGGTACTCGCGCAGGATGTAGTCGGTGATCGCCGCATGCTTCAGCGGGTCGGCAATGCTCTGCTGGTTGGCAGCAATCACGTAGTTGCCGGACAGGTAGCCCTGGCCGGTCTTCAGTACCCGGGCGCCGGCCCGCAGTTCGGCCAACTGAATGAAGTAGCCAAAGCTGACCCAGGCATCCAGGGCACCGTTCTGCAGCGCGGCAAAACCGTCCTGGGGGCTCAGCGCCATGGGCACGATGTCGGCAAAACCCAGCCCCTGTTCCTTCAATGCCTTGAGCAAAAAGTAATGCGAGCTGGTGGAGCGGATATAGCCGATGCGCTTGCCCTTGAGCTCGGCCACCGACTGCACCGTGGAGCCCTTGGGCAGGATAAAGGCCTGGTTGTTGACGTCGCCGGTGAGCACCGCGATGAGCTTCACCGGCGCGTGATTCTTGATCCCGAAAATCGGTGGGATCTCGCTCATCGGTGAAATATCCAGGGTGCCACTGACCAGGGCCTCGAAGCTCAGGTTGCCGCCGCTGAACTCGGCGTACTTGACCTGGTAAGGCGGCGCTTCGATGCCGGCCTCGGTAAAGAAGCTCGGCGCCGCGCCCTTGTAGGTGGCGACACTCAGGGTCACCCCGGCCAGCTCCGAAGAGGCTCCCAGGCCCAGTTGCGGCAAGGCGCCGGCGAGACCGGCCAGGGCCGAGAGTTGCAGAAAACGACGACGTTGCATGGCGGCTTGTCCTTAATCGAGAAAGTCCGGTTCTTCGCGCACGATCCGCTCGCGGTAAGGCTGGAAACTGAACCAGCCGCCGAATTCGCTGCCCACCTGGCGCGCGGTGTGGCGCGCCACAGCATGGGGAATCAGTCGCGGGGTGCCGGCCGCTTCCGCCAGCAGTTGGGTCTGGGCGGCATTGTCCATGGCAATGAAACGCCAGGCCGCCGCCTCGACGGTTTCACCAACGGTGAGCAAGCCGTGGTTCTGCAGGATCAATGCCTTGTGGCCCTGCAGCGCCGTGGCGATCCGCGCACCTTCACTGGCTTCCAGCACCACCCCGGAGAAGTTGTCGAACAGCCCGTGCCTTTCATAGAAGGCGCAGGCGTCTTGGGTCAGCGGGTCCAGCAAGCGGCCCAGGCTCGACCAGGCCTTGCCATGCAGCGAGTGGGCATGGGCGGCGGCCACCACCTGCGGATGGGCCTGATGCAGCGCCGCATGGATGGCGAAGGCCGCCAGATTGAGGGCGCCTTCGCCTTCGACAATGGCCCCATCGGGGTCCACCAGCAGCAGGTCGGACACCCGGACATGGCCGAAATACACCCCCACCGGGTTGACCCAGAAATGCTCCGGGCGCCCCGGGTCACGCACCGTGATATGCCCAGCGCCGCCCATGTCGAAACCCAGCCGGGCGAATACCCGGAAGGCCGCGGCGAGGCTTTGCTTGCGCTGCAAGCGCTCCAGTTCGACGCTGGCTTGCTGCGGCGGCTGCTCCCAGCGAAACACCGTGTGACCGTCGCGGGGCAAGTCATACACCGCGGGACGAAAATGCGCCGTCATGGCTGCTCTCCTTCAAATCGGCTGTCGGAAAAATGGATCACAAGGCTAATAACCACGCGCGATCTCCACCGGGTTTTCCAAGGGCAGACCGTCGCGCTGACGCTGGATATTGCGCTCCAGCAAACGGGCAATGTTCAGGTAGACCCGAGGTGAATTGGCCGAGGTGTGAGGCGACAGGCGAATGCCTGGATGGCGGTAGAAAGGGTGACCTTCAGGCAGCGGCTCAGGATCGGCCACGTCCAGGCTGGCAAGGCCGATACGTCCGGTATCCAGGGCTTGCAACAGGGCCGGCTGATCGATCAGCGCACCCCGGGCGATGTTGATCAGGTGCAACCCCGGCTTGGCCACGGCCAATACCTCGGCGCCGATGATGTGCCGGGTCTGCTCGGTCAGCGGCAGCGCCAGCAGTAGATGATCGCTACGGGCGAACAACTCATGCAGGTCGGCTACGGCCTCCACTCCAGCCACCGCGAAAGGCTCGCGCGAACGCCGCAGAGCCAGCACCTGCATGCCCAAGGCCTGGGCCTTGGGTGCCAGTTCGCGGGCAATGCTGCCAAACCCAAGCAGCCCCAAGGTACTGCCGGCCACCGCCGCCAGCGGCCGTTGCCGCCAGTCACCGGGGGCATCGATCCACACCTGGGGCAGGTCCTTGGCGGCGGCAAAGATCGCCGCCAGGGCAAACTCGGCAATGCTCTCAGCGGTGCAACCACGGGCGCTGGCCACCGGTACGCCGTGGAACAGCCAGTGGGGAAAATAATCCAGGCCCGAGCTCACCAGTTGCACCCAACGCAGGCCGAAGGGCCAGCCCGGCGGCGGCGCGGGTGCGTCCCGAAAATCGGCATGGGGCGCGGCCAGCAGCACCTCGACGTCCCCAGGCAGATCCATCGGCAGGCCCCGGGGCAGGCTCAGCACCTCGACACCCGGCAGCCACTGGCGCAACTGCCGGTTGAAAGTATCGTCGAGCTGGCTGGCGACCCGTGTCATGCCTGGGCTCCGCGGCTGGGCAAGGCAAAGGCGGCACGCCCGGCGGCGCCGAGAATCGCATCGTTCTGTGGCGTGTGAATACGGCTGCACAACACATCGCGGTAATGCCGTTCGATGGGATTGCCCCGGGCCAGCCCGGGGTTGCCGATGGCTTCGATGCCCAACTCCACGGCGCTGATGGCATTGCTGGTGACCAGGTACTTGATCTGGGTCGCTTCCCCCGGGGCGATCCGCCCTTCGGCGGCGGCATCCAGCAACAGGCGATTGCTCAGCAGCAAGGCGTCGATCCGCCCGAGCAGTTCCTGGAAACGCGGCAGGCTCGACAACGGCGCGCCGAGGTTGGCCGGAGTGCGCTGGGCCAGCCAGCCCAGCAGCCAGTCGCGGGCAGCACGGGCCACACCGTCATAGATCGCCGACAGCAGCACCGCCAGCCAGAGCACGCCCTGGCTGTCCAGCTCCGAGGGGCGCGGGAGGTTGGCCGGCTGGATATCCACTGCCTGCTCTGCGGGCACGAACACCTCATCGAAGATCACATCGTGGCTGCCGGTGGCGCGCATGCCCAGGTGGTCCCAGGTGTCCTCGATCACGATCCCCGGGCTGTCACGGTGCACCAGCCAGGTGCCCACTTGCGGTTCGGGGTCATCGCTGCGGGCCCAGACCGAGAGCCAGGTCAGCCCGGGAATGCCGGTGGAGTAGATCTTGCGCCCGCTCAGGCGCCAGCCGCCTTCGACCCGCCGTGCCAGGGTCGCCGGTAAACCGCCCCGGGCCGGAGTACCCAGGTCTGGCTCGACCCGCAACGCGTTGATCAAGGCGCCCTGCTGCACCGCTTCACGCGCCAGTTGCTGGCGCAGGTGCAGCGGCCAGGCGCTGTTCTGTTGCAGGCGTGTGTGCTGCAAATACTGCATCACCAGCACCAGCGCGGTGGAAGGTTCGCCCCGGGCCACGGCACCGATCACCCGGCGCGCCTGGGCCAGGCTCGCCTCGCTGCCGCCCAGGGCCCGAGGCACCGTCAGGGCCAGCAGGCCATGCTCATGCAAACGCTGCAGGTTGGCGTGGGGAAACTCGCTGTGGCGGTCGTAGTGAGCTGCGGTGACGGCGAACTCCTCGCTCAGTTGCTGCAGCAGATCAGCGAACTCGGCAGAGTCCAGGTCATGGCTGGCGCAGGACACGGACGAGGACGCTTGCACACTGGAAAGGCTCATCGGCTGGCACTCCTGTTCAAGGGTGGGGGGACGTTGACGGCCGCTTCGGCCTCGGTTTCAACCCCCAGCAGTTGCAGCAGCCGCGTGCGCAGTTGCTGGAACCCGGGGGTGCTTGCCTGTCGCGGACGCGGCAGGCGGATCGGCAGTTGCTCGGCAATGCTGCCGTTGGCCAGCACCAGTACCCGGTCGGCCAGCAGCAGCGCCTCGTCGACATCGTGGGTCACCAGCAGCACCGCCGGGGTATGCACCCGCCACAGACGGATGATCAATTGATGCATGCGAATCCGGGTCAAGGCATCAAGGGCAGCGAAGGGCTCGTCCAGCAGTAGCAATTGCGGCGCGCGTACCAGGGCCCGAGCCAGCGCCACGCGCTGGGCCTCGCCACCGGACAGGGTGGCGGGCCAGGCGCCAAGCCGATGCCCCAGGCCCACCTCTGCCAATGCCGCCAGGGCCCGTTCACGCACCTGGGCCCCGCGCACGCCCAGCGCAACGTTGCGCCACACCCGCTTCCAGGGCATCAACCGCGGTTCCTGGAACACCGCCGCCATGGCCGTCGGCACCTGCAGCTGGCCAGCATCTATGGGTTCCAGCCCGGCCAGGGCTCGCAGCAAAGTGGTCTTGCCCGAACCGCTGCTGCCCAGCAGGGCAACGAACTCCCCGGGAGCGATGTCCAGGTCCAGGCCATCGAGCACTGCCTGCCCGGCAAAACGCCGAGTGACCCGGCGACATTCGACAGCCGCGCGCACGCGGGCAGGCTGGGGCAATAACACGCTCATGATCAGTTCCTGATAAAAGTCGGCCGCCAGGCCAGGGCAAACCGTTCGAGGCCCCGCACCAGCCCGTCAATGCCCAGGCCGAGCACGCTGTAGACCAGCAGGCAGATGACGATCACGTCGGTACGCATGAAGTCGCGAGCGTCATTGACCAGGTAACCGATGCCGGCACTGGCGTTGATCTGCTCGACCACCACCAACCCCAGCCAGCTGATGCCGAAGGCATAGCGCAAGCCGACGAAGAACGCCGGCAAGGCGCCGGGCAGGATGACGTGAACGATCAACTCCCAACGCTTGAGGCCGAGCAGAGTCGCGGCTTCCACCAGCTTGGGGTCGAGGCTGCGGATCCCGGAGAACAGCGTGAGGTAGATGGGAAAGGTGGTGCCCAGGGCAATCAGGGCGATCTTCGGCGTCTCGCCAACGCCGAACCAGAGAATGAACAGCGGCACGATGGCCAGAAACGGCAAGGTGCGCAGCATCTGCATGGGTGAGTCGATGGCGATTTCGCCACGTCGGGACAGACCGGACACCAGCGCCAGGAGCGTGCCAAGGCTGACACCGATCGCCAAGCCACTGAGGGCACGCTTGAGAGACACCCACAGGTGCCCGCCCAATTCACCGCTGCCGAGCATCTGCCACAGGGTGTCGCCGATGGTGCTGGGCGCGGCGATGATCCGCGTCGGCAACAACCCGGTACGAGAAGCCAGTTCCCAGAAGAGCAGGAGCAACAGCGGGCTGAGCAGACGTAGCAGCAGATGGCCCAGGAGTTTGAATCCGGGATGCCCGGTGCAGCGGGAGGACAAGGTGAGCGGGGCTTGCGCAGGCATTTCAACATCCCTATTTCAGCGCGTTCGAGCCCCATGCTAACTACATAAAAAACGTCCGTGAAATTCGTTTTGGTTCTAACTTAATATACAAAAAATGCATTCAGCAGATGCAACGACATGCAAATCAATGATGAACAAATAGCTGTAGGAGCCGCCTTTTCGGCTCCTGCACAACCCGAACCTAGCCGACGCGGGCGGCAACCATGTCGCCGAACATACTCACCGGTTCCTGGAGGTTGCCCAGGAAACGCGGATGGATCAGCCACAGATCGATCACCGGTTTGAAGTCACTGACCGGCACCACTTCCAGTTTGTCCCGATGGCTGCTGTTCTCCAGCAACGGCAGCGGCACCAGGCCGTAACCCAGGCCGTTGGCGATCAGCCCCAGTTGCAACTCCGTGCCAAAGGTCTCCAGGTTGATCTGCAGCGACAGCCCCTGAGCGCTCAAGGCCCGCTGCAGGCCGGCGCGAAAGCCACAGCCGTCGGGGTTCAACACCCAGCCGCGCTGGTAACAGTCAGCCAGTTTGCAGGAACGCTTGCGCACCTCGCCCTTGGCCGCCACTACCACCAGTTTCATGCTGCCCAGGGAGCGCCCGACCACGCCTTCCGGGAACACCTTGCCGGCAGGAAACAGCGCAGCCACCACGTCCAGCTCAGCGTTCTCGACCTTGCTCAACAGGTGACTGCCCCAGCCCGTGGCCACCGAGGTCTGCAACTGCGGGTAGAGCGCCTTCAACTGGCTCAGGGCATCCAGCAGCACCACGTCGCCGATGGTCTGTGGCACACCAATGCGCAAGGCTCCGCTGGGGGCGCCATCATTGGCCACCAGCTCATTCAGGGCATCGATGCTGCGCAGCACTTCCAGGCACTGGCCATAGACCCGCAAGCCCATGCTGGTGGGCTTGAGCGGCTTGGTATTGCGGTCCAGCAACTCCACTCCGAGGGCTTCCTCGAAATTCTGCACCCGACGGGTGATGGCTGGCTGGGTCAACTGCAGGGCATCGGCCGCCTGGCTGATGGTCTGACAACGGATCACCGCTACGAACGCGTTCAGATCATCTATCTTCATTCTTTTTTCGCATAATAAATGACTGGAAAAATGTTCGAGAAGAATAATACCTTTTAGCTCGCCGGTGTAGTTCGCGTCACTTGTCCAGTGTCCACGGAGGGAGCCCATGCCCCACAACGCCTCAATCGTTTCCATCGAATCAGCCAACTTCGCCCGCTTGCGAGATTTCATCGCGGCCCTGGCCGAGCTGCTGGACAGCAACCCCGATGAAGCCCGGGTGCTGGACCAGGGTGCTGCGCTATTGCACAGCCTGGTGAGCCAGGACGACTGGCTGCCCGACGCCTTCGCCCAGCCGGACCCGCAGCGCTATCAGCAATTTCTGCTGCACGCCGACTCGCGCCAGCGCTTCTCCATCGTCAGCTTTGTCTGGGGCCCCGGGCAGCGCACGCCGATCCACGATCACCGGGTCTGGGGATTGATTGGCATGCTCCGCGGTGCCGAGGACTCCCAGGGGTTCGAGCGCCTGGCCGATGGCCGCCTGCAACCTGCTGCAGAGGCGATACGCCTGGTGCCGGGCCAGGTGGAAGCGCTGTCGCCACGCATCGGTGACATCCATCAGGTGAGCAATGCCTACGCCGACCGGGTGTCCATCAGCATCCATGTGTACGGCGCCAATATCGGCGCGGTGCAGCGCGCCGTGTATGACCTGGATGGCCAGGAAAAACCCTTTGTCTCCGGTTACTCCAACCGTTTGCTGCCTAACCTCTGGGACTTGTCGAAGGAGCCCCTGCAATGACCGATTTCCCCACTCGCAGCCCGGCGCAGATTCGCCAGGCCCTGCTCGACCGCCAGGAACTGGCCTTGATCGATGTGCGTGAAGAGGCGCCCTTCGCCGAGGCCCACCCCCTGTTTGCGGCCAACATCCCGCTGTCGAAACTGGAGCTGGAGGTGTACCCGCGCATCCCCCGGCTCGATACCCCCGTCACCCTGTATGACCAGGGCGAGGGGCTGGCCCTGCGCGCTGCGACCCGCCTGCAGCAACTGGGCTACAGCGATGTCGCCCTGCTGCAGGGCGGCCTCGATGGCTGGCGCGACGCAGGCGGCGAGCTGTTCAAGGACGTCAACGTGCCGAGCAAGGCCTTTGGCGAACTGCTGGAGGCCGAGCGCCAGACCCCGTCACTGGCCGCCGAAGAACTCCAGGCGCTGATCGACCAGCAGGCCGACCTGGTGGTGCTGGATGCCCGGCGTTTCGACGAATACCAAACCATGAGCATTCCCGGCAGCACCAGCGTGCCCGGCGCCGAGCTGGTGCTGCGGGTGCGCGAACTGGCCCCCGATCCGCAGACCCGGGTAGTGGTCAACTGCGCAGGACGTACCCGCAGCATCATTGGCACCCAGTCCCTGGTGAACGCCGGGATTCCCAACCCGGTGGCGGCCCTGCGCAATGGCACCATCGGCTGGACCCTGGCCGGCCAGAAGCTGCAACACGGCCAGAGCCGACGCTTCCAACCGGTCAACCCGGCCGGGCTGGCAGAAGCCCAGGCCAGCGCCCGGGCCGTGGCAGACCGGGCCGACGTGACCCGCATCGACCTGGCTCAGTGGCGTCGCTGGCAGGCCGACCCCAAGCGCACCAGCTACCTGTTCGATGTGCGTACCCCGGAGGAATATGCCGCCGGCCACCTGCCCGGCGCCCGTTCCACACCTGGGGGCCAGTTGGTGCAGGAAACCGATCACTTCGCCAGCGTTCGCGGGGCGCGCCTGGTACTGGTGGACAACGACGGCGTACGGGCCAACATGAGCGCCTCCTGGCTGGCGCAGATGGGCTGGCAGGTAGCCGTGCTCGACGGCCTGCGCAACAACGACTTCAGCGTCCACGGTGCCTGGCAGGCGCCGCTGCCCCAGGCCCCGGCGGCTGAAGAGATCAGCCCACGGACCCTCGCCTGCTGGCTGCAGGAGCCCGGCACCCTGGTGCTGGACTTCACCGCCAGTGCCCATTATGTGCAGCGGCATATCCCCGGTGCCTGGTGGGTGCTGCGCAGCCAGTTGCGCGAATCCCTGGCCCGGTTGCCACAGCCCGAGCGCTTTGTCCTGACCTGCGGCAGCAGCCTGCTGGCGCGCTTTGTGGTGCCGCAACTGCAGGCCCTGACCCAGCGTCCGGTGTTCCTCCTCAGCGGCGGCACTGCGGCCTGGATCGACGCCGGCCTGCCCTTGGAAGAGAGCCGGCAGCAACTGGCCTCACCGCGGATCGACCGCTACCGGCGCCCCTATGAAGGCACCGACAACCCCAAGGAAGCCATGCAGGGTTACCTGGACTGGGAATTCGGCCTGGTGGAGCAGTTGCGACGCGACGCCAGTCATGGCTTTTTCACCATCTGAGACGGCCCGGTAAACCGACCTCGGGAGCTCTTCGCGGGTCAAGAGTCGACTTGCCGGCGAAGAACCTTTGAGCCTTGCATCACCGTCAAGGGCACCTTCGCTGGCAAGCCGATGCCTTGAGGGCCTTTGGCGATCTGGCTGCGCCTAGAGGCCATTAATCACTCAAGATTACAATTGGTAATAATTCTCGATATCATTCTCAACCTTGTGCTCGCTGCGTCGTCAAGAAGGATATCCATGTCTCGCTCCAAACCCGACTCTGCATCGGTGGACTCTGTTCGCGGGTTCTATGCGGACATCCTGCATTTCCTGCGTAAACGCACGGATAACGCCAGCGACGCGGCGGACATGACCCAGGATGTGTTCACCCAATGGCTCGACTACCGTGACCGGGCCCAGGTCGAGCAACCCCGTGCCTTTCTGTTCCAGATGGCGCGCAATCTGCTGCGTGATCACTGGCGGCGCCAGCAGGTGCGCCACAAGGTCCACCAGGAAGCGCAGCACCAGGAAACCTTCGACAACGAACCCATGGCCGATGAACAGCACGAGCCGCTGCCCGCCGCCCAGCGCCTGCAACGCCTGGAGCAGTTGAAAGAAGTCCTCGCCCAGCTCTCGCCGCGCCGCCGCGAAGCCCTTATGCTGCACCGCTTCGAAGGGCTGAGCCAGGCGCAGATTGCCGAACGCATGGGCATTTCCGTGAGCATGGTGGAGAAACACATCGCCTTTGCCCTGTTGCACTGCAAGCAGCACCTACAACGAGAAAATGGCAAGGAGCAGCCTGAATGACCCACTTTTCCGGCCCCCACGACGACCTCGACAGCGAACAGATCGATACCCAGGCCGCCAGTTGGTTCGCCCGTAACCGCAATGACCCGGACCGCGCCGCCCGCAAGGCGTTCGACGCCTGGATCAGCGACCCGGCCCATGCCCGGGCCTACGCGCAATTCGAGCAATTGTGGGTCGATCTGGCGCAGCTGCAGCAACTCAGTCGGCCGATACCGCTGCCCCGACGCCAGCCCCCACGCTGGCGCCCGGCCCTGGCGGTGGCCGCAGCCGTGCTGTGCGCGGTGCAGGCGGCCAACCTGGGCACCTCGCAGGCGCCCTACATTCAACAGGTCGCGGCCCAGGAAAAAGGCGCACGAGCCTTCAAGCTGCCCGATGGCAGCACCTTGTACGTGAATGCCAATACCCAGGTGAAAGTCGACTTCAGTGCCCAGCAGCGGGATATCTACCTGCAGCAGGGTCAGCTGTACCTGGAGGTTGCCGCCGACAAGGAGAGCCCACTGTGGGTGCACAGCGGTGCGGCCCAGGTGCGGGTAGTCGGCACGGCCTTCGACGTGCGTCGCGGCCAGCGCCAGTTGGTGGTCAGTGTCGCCCACGGCCAGGTGGCCTTCAGCCCGGACGGCAAGCCTGGGGAGATGACCCTGCTGGGCGCCCGGCAACAGGCCACCTATGACCTGCAAAAAGGCACCCTGCGCCAACAAAACCTGGACAGCGATCAGGTCGCGGACTGGCGCAGCGGTCACCTGGCCTTTCGCAACCGCGAACTGGCCAGCCTGGTGGACGAGTTGAACCTCTACCGCCATCAGCCGGTGCAGCTAGCCGAAGGTTCCCTGGGCGCCTACAAGGTTTCGGGCAACCTGGATGTCAACGATCCGGATGCCCTGGTCAAGGCCCTGCCCGCCCTGATCCCGGTGAAAACCGTGACCCAGGCCAACGGTCAGTTGAAGATCGAAGCCCGCTGACCGATACATATGAGAATATTTTTCATTCGCATATGAGGTTTTTTTTCACTGTCGCGTCTTCCTCCTGTCTGCGATCTGTCTGCAGCGCTTTTCTGGCCTTTAAGCCGCCCTGGGGGAAGTCATGTTTTGCGCGTTCTTGCCTGTTCCGTTAGTCCGTACCCGCCCGACCCTGCTCGCCGCCTGCCTGGCGTTCAGCCTGCAGGCCCATGCCGCTCCGATCCATTTTCAGTTGCCGGCGCAGCCCCTGGCGGCGTCCCTGAGCCAGATCGCCCAGCAGGCGAAAATCCAGCTGTTGTTCGATGAGCAACTGCTGCGCAATGCCAAGGCACCCACCCTGCAAGGCGACTACAGCCCGGAAGAGGCGATTCGCCGACTGCTGCAGGACGGCCGGTTCACCCTGATGAAGGTCGACAACACCTACATCGTCCGTCCCGCCGAGACCAGCACCAGCACCAGCACCAGCACCAGCAGCGGTTCGGCCTTGCAGTTGGGGGCCATGAGCGTGATCGGCAACGGCACAGAGGTCGACTCCACCAGCGTTGGCCGTTCGACCCTGAACCAGGAGGAGATCGACCGTCACCAAGCCACCAACGTCGCCAGCCTGATCGACACCCTGCCCGGCGTCAGCCTGGGCGGTTCGCTGAAACCCGGCGGCCAGACCATCAACATCTGGGGCCTGGGCGATGCCGAAGACGTGCCTCTGAGCGTCGATGGCGCCACCAAGAGTGGCTTCGAGCGCTACCAGCAGGGTTCGATCTTCATCGAACCGGAAATGATCAAGCGCATCGTGGTGGAAAAGGGCCCGCACTCGCCCGAGACCGGCAACGGCGGTTTCGGCGGCACCGTGCACATGGAGACCAAGGACGCCCCGGACCTGCTGCAGGAAGGCCGCAACACCGGCGCCATGCTCAAGTACAGCTACAGCAGCAACAGCCATGAACAGGGCTACACCGGCGCGGTGTACGGCCGTACCGACGACCAGCGCTTCGACGCCCTGGCCTACTGGACCAAGCGCGACGGCGATGACATGAAGCTGGCCAGTGCCCAACCGGACCCGCGCAATGAGTACCCGGTCAACCCCAAGCGCCTGCCCAATACCGCCCAGGGCCTGGAAGGCGAGCTGTTCAAACTGAACATGCAGTTGACCGACGAACATCGCCTGGGCTTCACCTACATGCGTTCTGACAGCAATATCTGGGCGCCCTTCTCGGCCAAGAGCTACCCGACGCCGCCGAAACGAAGCGACATCAAGACCTTCGGTTATGACGTTGCCACCCAGCGCTACCTGGCCCAGCGCAACACCATCGACACCACCTGGCTGACCAAATATCAGTACACGCCAGTGGACAACCCGTGGATCGACTTCGAAGCCCAGTACTCCAACTCCATCACCGACCAGACCGATGAGCGTGGCCCGAACTCTTACGCCCAGCCCACCTCCGGTGGACGCAAGATCACCGTAGGCTACGAGGACCGCATCCTTACCCTGAAAAACACCAGCCGCTTCAGCACCGGCCCGCTGGAACACGCCCTGACCAATGGCATCCAGATCCGCAAGCACACCCGCGAAGTGGATATGTGGATTCCGGGCAAGACCTATGGCACAGCCAAGTACAACTACGGCTACTACCAGCCGGGCTTCATGCCCCACGGCAAGGTCGACAACAACGCCTTCTACATCCAGGACGCCATTACCCTGGGCGACTTCACCCTGACCCCGTCCCTGCGCTACGACTATGTACGCAATCGAGGGGAGAAAAACGACGCGCCGATCTACAACAGCCCTAACCCGGTGGTCGGTCACGACTATCGCGACAAGACCTACACCGGCTGGTCGCCAAGGCTGTCGGCATTCTGGACGGTGACCCCGCAATTCGCCCTGTTTGCCGATTACAGCAAGACCTGGCGCGCGCCGGTGATCGACGAACAATACGAAGTCCAGTCGGCCGGCACCACCCGCTCCGCCACCAGCCGCGACCTTGATCCGGAAAGCATCACTGCCTTGCGCGCCGGTAACATCACCAGCTTCTCCGATGTCTTGAGCAAAACCGACAGCGTGCAGATCCGCACCACGGTGTTCCGCAACGACATCAAAAACGAAATCATGAAGAACCTGGGGATCGGCTGCGCCGAGCAGTTGACCACCGGCAAGAGCATCGGCGAGGTGTGCAACCAGCCAACGATCGGGGTCTACCGTAATATCGGCGACCTGACCATCAAGGGCTTCGAAGTCGAGAGTTTCTACGATTCGACCTACCTGTTCGGCTCGCTGTCCTACTCCTGGATCACCGGCAAGCACGAAGGTGCCTACACCAATCCCTGGGGACCGAACGTCTGGGCCCGGGACATCCCGCCACGCAAATGGGTCGCCACCCTGGGGGTGAAAATCCCGCAATGGGATGCGCAAGTGGGCTGGCAGGGCCAGTGGGTACGCCAGACCGACCGGGTGCCCAGCGACATCTACGCGGGCGGCCTGCTCAGTGCCTCGGGCGACTCCGCCTGGGACCAGTACGAGAACGACCGCTACAACGTGCACGGCCTGTTCGCCAACTGGAAACCACAGCAGGCGTACCTCAAGGGTACTGAAGTCAGCTTCACCCTGGATAACATGTTCAACCGCGACTACCGCCCGCCGCTGAGCGGCGAAAACGCCTCGAGCCTGGGCCGTAACGCCAAGGTCAGCGTCACCCGGTTCTTCTGATCGACACCCGCCTGCGGTGCAGTCGATGCACCGCGGCGTCTACCCACCGGCTAATGCTCCCCGTGCCGACGCGGAGCTCATTGCCTGGTGTCCGCAACACCCTGGCCTGCAGATCGCGAGCGAGCCTCATTCCCAGCGCTGGCCACTACGGATGTATTGCAAGCCTTTAGCCAAGCCTTCCTGCCCGCCGCTACCGGGCTAAGATCGACCTCCCCCTGAAAACCACTGAGATGCCTTCGGGCGCTTTCAGTCGATTACCCATTGATCGCGTACGAAAATTGTCGTACAAACAGGGGAGTGTCATGGACAGAGGCTTCAAGCAGGCCAAGCGGGACCTGATCAGCGCGCTGCAGACGGGCAACTATCTGCACGCGGCCCGTGGTTCGATCGAGATCAAGAACCTGCTGGCCACCGGCGAGGTCTCGGCCCGGCAATTGATCGAAGTCATCGGCACTTGCAAGGGCACGAACCACAGTTGCAGCGCCCATCACAGCGTCCCGGGCATCGCGGTCCATGTGCTGAAACAGGCGGGCTGGTACATCAAGTTCTACTTTATCGAGCCAGATACGTGGTTCATCAGCGTTCACCGATGAGGGCAACCCATGAAACTCTTTCTGCAAGGCGACCAGGGCAAGGCGCTCTGTGAGCATTGCCAGCAGGTGGTAGGCATCACCTACGCCCGTCGCGATGTTCCCTTCAGTGATGGCCATGGCCAGGCCAGGGAGATCCTGGTGGGGGTCTGCGACCACTGCACCACCATCGTGGCCATCCCGCCCCAGTCGACACCGGCGATCAAGGAAGCGCGCAAGCAGCAACTGACCGCCATCGAGGCACGGCTGCCGGCGGTCTACCTCGACGTGCTGGACGCCGCCATGCACTCAGTGGCCGCAGACGCCGGAGTGCAGATGCGCAAACTGTTTTTCAGCTACTACTTCAGTGCCCAGGCCGAGCCTGGGGCGCAGGACGCTCCATGCCTGGAGCGGGTTCATCGCGGTTTCGTCGCGTACCTGGCGGAGCAAGCCAAAGTCCGCCAGCTACCGGCCGCGCATTTGATGAAACGCCTGTCGCTGAAAGTGAACCACTATGTGGCCGAGGATCTCGCCCGCCTCTTGGAGGCAACCCGGATGACCCAGACCGAACTGCTGAAATCGCTGATCGCGCAGATACGCGAGGATGTGCTCGAAGGCGGCAACCCGACGGTGATCGCCGACCTGCGCAGACTGGCGCGCCTGGCCCTGTAGCCGCTCAGCCCTTGCCTCGGCCCGCCACCCGGCCCGCCCGGAGGAAATCCCCCCAGCGCCGCACCAGGTAGTTGTGCTCGTCCATCACCGAGTTCCACACCGCGATATGCCCCATGCGCTGCGGGTAGGAACCGCCATCGCGGGTTTCGCCGATATCGATCAGCGGCTGGCCATCGCTGCCCGGCAACTCCTCCCGCGCAGGCAAGCCTGCGTACCAGTAGTCCCACTCGGCGCTGCTCAGGTAATCACGACTGCGGGCCGGGTTGCCGATGTAGTAGCCCTGGCGCGCCATCACCGCACCGGGCCAGCCCGACAGCCACCAGTTGAGGTAGGCATAGGCCGCATCCAGCACTGCGCCCTTGGCATGGCGCGACAGTGACAGGCCGCCAAACCAGGCGCGATAACCCTCGCGGGGTACCGCCAGGCGATATTTGACCCCGGCCCGATGCAGGCGCATCAGGGTCGGCGACCACAAGCTCTGGATATCGATGCGCGGGCTGAGCATCAGTTGCGCGGCCTCTTCATCGTCCGACCAGAACGCGGCGAAATGCCCTTCGCGCTGCTTGCGCACCAGGATGTCCGCCAGTTGGTCGATCTCTTCGATGCTCAGGTTGCCGATGTCCTTGAACGAGGCCAGGCCACACCCCTGGATCGCCAAAGCAGCATCCAGGGCGCCAATCGCCGCGTCGCTTTGCAAGGCGATGCGCCCGCTCCAGGCCGGCTCCAGCAACCAGCCCCAGCTCTCGTTGGCACTGGAGAAACCCGCCGGCAGGCGCTCCGGGCGGTAAGCGAAACTGTCGGCGTTGTGGGTCAGCGGCAGCATGCTGATACGCTCGCTGACGGTGCTACCGAGGCTGCCGTCGTGCTGCACATACAGTCGCTCGCTGGGCACACTGCCGCTGCCCAGTCGATCGCCCGGGGACAGCCGTCCGCGCTTGGGCAGGTCATTGATCTCGTGCCACAAAGCAATGCGCCGGGTGTCGATGGGCTGGATCGCCTGGGCCGGCCAGACGAAGTCGACGTTATGAAACCACTGGTCATAGAGGTCGTAGCTGTCCGGTTGCATCACCGCGATGCGTTGGGCCTGCTCCACATCGTGCACCTGGTACACCAGGCGAATGCCCAGGTCCTGTTCAGCGCGAACCCGCAAGGATTCCAGCAAGGTCACCGAGGTGCCCAGCACCCGCAGGGTGATCGGTTGCGTCGCCGCCATCAGGCACACTCCCCGGCAGCCGGGGCGAAGCTATGGGCGAACACCTCGAACGAGCGCTGCAACAGCGCTGGCTCCAACCCCCGCAGGATAAACACCAGCCGCGAGCGGCGATCTTCGCCGGGCCAACGGGACAGGTGCACGGGTGCATGCAGGCAATGCTGCACACCATGAATGACGATGGGGGCCTGGCTGGCGTTGACGTTGAGCAATCCTTTCACCCGCAGAATTCGTTCGCCGTGGCATCTTAGCAGCATCGACAGCCAGACCCCGAAGCCCACCCAATCCAGCGGCCGCTCGAACTCCAGGCAGCAGACCTGGGCCGCGCCATGCTGCGCCACGCCCGCCGTCACCGGGCGCCGCAACTGCCAACGCGCCACCTCCTGCTCCGCCATCGCGCCGCGCACGCCCTCCCCCAGCAGCAACTGATCGCCGCTGTGGATTTCTGCTGTCAGCAGCAACGGCGCTCCCGGGTTGAGCCGCTGCAAATGCTCGCGCAGGGCGCACTGGCTGGCCTCGTCGACACAGTCGGTCTTGCTCAACAGCAAACGGTCAGCGGCCGCCACCTGAGCCAGCCACTCCGGGTGAATGCGCTCCTGCAGCGCCGCGTGGCTGGCATCCACCAGGGTCACCAACAGGCCGATGTGCACCCGCCCACGCAACTGCGGATCGTTGTTCAGCGTCGCCAGGATCGGTGCCGGGTCCGCCAGCCCGGTGGTCTCCAGCAATATCCGGCGAAAGGCCGGGATCTCACCCCGGCTGCGCCGCGCCAGCAACCCCAATAGCGCCTCTTTCAGCTCGCCGCGAATCGAGCAGCAGACGCAGCCGCTGGGCAGCAGCACGGTGTCCGGCGCCACCTCTTCCACCAGCAGGTGATCGATGCCGACGTCACCGAACTCGTTGATCAACAGCGCCGTGTCCCCCAGGCTTTCGCCCTGCAACAGGCGGTTGAGCAAGGTGGTCTTGCCGCTGCCGAGAAACCCGGTGATGACGTTCAGGGCAATGCTCATGGTTGTGACTCCAGCAAGCTCAAGGCTGTTGCTCCAGATGGTTGAGCACCAGCGGATCCAGAGGATCCAGCGGGCGCCCGAGCATGGCTTGCGCCAAGGCCCAGAGTTGTTCCAGGCCGTTGGCCAGTTCCTGGCGTCCGGTGGCCCCCAACAATAGGTAGGCCGAGCCCTGGAAATCCTCGACCTTGAGCCGGAACGGCGCCAGCACTCGGTTGATCGCGGCGATCCGGCGCAAGCGCTCGCGGCGCCGGGGCAACTCGTCCCCCAGCGGATCGCTCCAGTGCACATCCTCTCCCAGCAGCCCGCAAAGCCCGCACATCTTCAGCCCTCCTTCATGGCATGACGTCGCCGGAATTCGGTCCCAGGGTCTGGCCCACAAACAGATTTCCCCCCGGCTCGCTGGCCAGCAGCACCGCCGTCGGCGCCACTTCATCCGCCTGCCCGAAACGCCCCAGGGGCAGCTCGGCGGCCTTGGCGGTTTTCCAGGCACTGCTGATACCGGACACCAGCGGCGTCTCGATCGGACCCGGGGCAATGGCGTTGACCAGCACATTGTCCTTGGCCACTTCCAGGGCCAGGGACTTGGTGAAACCGATGACCCCAGCCTTGGCCGCGGCGTAATGAGTCAACTCGGCACCGCCCTTGATCCCCAGTTGCGAGGCGACGTTGATGATCCGTCCCCAACGCTGGGCCAGCATGTGCGGCAAGGCCCGCTGGCTGGCGACGAAGACGCTGGTGAGGTCGACCCGCAGCATGTCGTTCCACATCTCGATACTCAGGTCCACGCAACGGGCCTGGGTCAGCATGCCGGCGTTGTTGACCAGGATATCGATGCCGCCGAAGTGCTCGACGCAAGCATCGACCCCGGCCTGGGCTCCTTCGACGCTGCCAACATCGGCCACGCATTCGAAGACTTCGGCCCCGAGTTCACGGCAGGCCTGGGCGCTCTCGGCCAGGCGCACGGGGTCGCGGTCGGCCAGCAGCAGGCACGCGCCTTCAAGGGCATAAGCCCGGGCGATGGCGGCACCGATGCCGCTGCCAGCGCCGGTGATCACGGCGCGGCGGTTGTGCAGGTGTTGCATGGGACTTTCTCCTTCAAGGGTGTCCGGTTCGCTGGCAAGCCAGCTCCTACGCAGGCGCTGACCTGCATGCAGGAGCCGGCTGGCTGGCGAAGCGCTTCAATCCGGCCAGCGCACCGTCAGGCCGCCATCGATGACGATGCTCTGCCCGGTCAGGTAACTGGACTCGTCACTGCTGAGAAAACGCACCAGGGACGCCACCTCATCCGCCCGACCGACCCGGCCCAGGGGAATGGCCCTGGCCGCCCTGGCCAGGCCTTCCGGCCCCAGGGAGTTCTGGCTGTCGAGGGATTGCGGGGTCTCGATCAACCCCGGGATCACCGCATTGCAACGAATGCCCTTGCCTGCCAGCTCCACCGCCAGCGACCGGCACAGCCCCGGCACCCCAGCCTTGGCCGCAGCGTAGTGGGCATGGTCCTGCCAGCCATAGACGCCGCCGGCAATCGAGGAAATCGCCACCAGGGCGCCGCCCTCGTTCATGTGCCGTACCGCCGCACGGAAGGTGCGCATCACCCCCGTAAGGTCGACGTCGAGCATGCTGTTCCAGGCCGCGTCGGTCATTTCCAGCAAGGGCGCGCGGCGCAGCAGTCCAGCGTTGGCCACGGCGTAATCGAGGCGGCCGAACTGCGCCACGGCCTGCTGGGCCAGGGCGTCTACCGAACCGCTGTCGGTCACATCCAGGGGCAGCATCAGGCACTGTCCACCCGCGTCTGCCACCAGGTCCCGAGTGGTTTGCGGATCATGCGGGTCAGCCGGGAAATACCCGCCAACCACCGCTACGCCACGCTGGGCATAAGCCACGGCCAGGGCCTGGCCGATGCCGCTGGCGGCACCGGTAATCAAAGCGACTTTAAGGGTCATGACAAACAGTCCTTATTTCACGGTTTCAGGGCGCACGTGGCGTGCAGCAAACATCAAGGCGCCGGAGAGGAAGCAAGGCAGCGCGCCGAAATACAGCGCCGAGGTCTGCCAGTCCCCACCGGCGGACAACACCTGGGTCGCACCGAAACCGGCCACCACCGCACCGATCGGGCCCATGGCATGGATGATCGCGCCGCCGGTGGCGCGGATGCTGGTGGGAAAGCTTTCGCTGATGAAGAACAGTGCCGCTGAGTAGGGACCGATCAGGAAGAACAGGCCCAGGCTGTAGAGCCCGACCACCATCGGCATGTTGCTCGGGCCGTAGAGCATCCCGGCAAACGACAGGCCGCCAAGCATCCAGCCTAGGCCAATGACGTTGCGCCGGCCGATCTTGTCGCCCATCCAGCCATGGCACAGGTAGCCGCAGTAACCCACCAGGTTGGACAGCACCAGGATGATCAGCGAGTTCTCGAACGAAATGTGGTGCACGCTGACGATCACCGAGGTACCCAGCACACTGAACACCTGGATCGCCGCCCAGTTGAGCAGGATCGCCGCGCCGATCACCAGGGTCGCGCGCCGCGAACTGCCGCGAAACGCCGCGGCCAGGCCGGCCTTGCTGTGTTCGTCGTAGTCCACGCCGTAGGTCGCGGCGACGGCCTGGGCCTCGCTGACCGAGCCGCTCTTGCGCAGTTGGTTGATGCGTTGGTGAATCTGGAACTGCGGGCTCTCCTTGAGCTTGCGCGCCATGATCGCGATCACGATGGCCGGGATCGCGGCGAAGATGAAGCAACCCTGCCAGCCGATGATCGGCAGCAGCACTGCGGTCAGGCCCGCGGCGATCAACGCCCCCACCGGCCAGCCACCCTGCACCAGGCTGTAGATAAAGCCCCGGCGCTTGGCCAGTTTCGGGTCATCGGAAGCCGCATACAGCTCGCTGAGGTAAGTGGCGTTCACCGTCTCCTCGGCATAACCCAGGCCGCCCAGGGAGCGGATCAGGATCAGCGGCGACTTGCCCCAGGAACCACCGATGGCGGTCAACGCCGAACAGATGGCCGAGCCACTGACGGTGAAGATGATGCCCATGCGCCGGCCCAGCTTATCCACCAGCGGGCCGATGGCCAGGGCCACCACTGCGGTGCCCACGGCCACCCAGGTGGCGATCTCCGCTTGTTCGACCTCGCCCCAGCCAAAGTGGCGACCGATCTCCGGCAACAGGGTGCCGAACAGAATGAAGTCGTACACGGCGAAGACCCAGGCGAAGAACGCGATCCAGGTGGCGAAGCGCACTTGGGCCGGGGTCAGTTGCTGGGGTTTCCAGCCAGTCAGGTCGAGCTTGTTATAGATAGACATCGATCACGCCTCGATGAAGTCGCCGGGATCAGCGGTTACGGGGGTTGCGGCGGATAAAGTCGTCGGCGATCTCGTCGAAGGTGACGAAGCGCACGCCGGCATGGCTCTGGATGTGTTCGATCAGGCGTTCGAGCATCAGCAGCACTTGCGGGCGGCCAGACACATCGGGGTGGATGGTCATGGTGAACACCGCGTGCTCATGCTCGCGGTAGACCCAGTCGAACTGGTCGCGCCACATTTCTTCCAGGTGCCGCGGGTTGACGAAACCGTGGCTGTTGGGGGCTTTCTTGATGAACATCATGGGCGGCAGGTCGTCCAGGTACCAGTTGGCCGGGATCTCCACCAGGTCGGTTTCCTCGCCGCGCACCAGGGGTTTCATCCAGGTGTCGGGGTGCTGGCTGTAGTCGATCTTGGTCCAGCTGTCGCCGACCCGCACGTAGTAGGGATGGAAGTCGTTGTGCATCAGGCTGTGGTCGTACTTGATGCCCTTTTTCAGCAGCAGCTCGTTGGTCACCTTGCTGAATTCCCACCAGGGTGCGACGTAGCCGGTGGGGCGCTTGCCGGTGACCTGGGTGATCAGTTCGATGGACTTGTCGAGGACGATCTCCTCCTGTTCCGCGGTCATGGCGATGGGGTTTTCATGGCTGTAGCCGTGCACGCCGATTTCATGGCCGGCTTCGGCCACGGCCTTCATCTGCTCGGGGAAGGTTTCCATCGAGTGCCCGGGAATGAACCAGGTGGTGCGCAGGCCGTAGCGCTCGAACAGCTTGAGCAGGCGTGGCGCGCCGACCTCCCCGGCGAACAGGCCGCGGGAGATGTCGTCCGGCGAATCCTCGCCGCCGTAAGAGCCGAGCCAGCCGGCCACCGCGTCCACATCGACACCAAATGCACAGAGAATTTCTTTAGCCATGAGTGGCCTCCAGTGTTTGCTTGTTGTTGGAAAAGGGGCTCAGCGGCGTAGCACCGCTTCCACCGCCAGGGCCGTGGCCAGCAGCTGCGCGTCCTCACCCTGAGGCAGGCTCAGCAGCAGGCTGGTGGGCAGGCCCTGGGCGTCGCGGCCGCTGGGCAGGGCCACGCCGGGCATGTCGAGAAAACTCCCGGGCATGGTCAGGCGCAGGGTCGCCAGGTTGGTGCGGGCGAACAGTTCGTCGTCGGCCTCCAGGGGTGCCAGGGGCGGTGCCACGTGGGCCACGGTCGGGGTGATCAGTACCGCGCCATCCAGCTCGTCGCGCAGTTCGCGCTGCAACTGGCGTCGCGCTTCATACAGCCGCAGCAACTGGCTGGCGGGCATCTGCCGGGCACTTTCCAGACGCCGGCGGACCCGTGGATCGAGCTGCTCGGCGTACTCGCTGTCGAGCAGCGGCTGGTGCAGGGCAAAGGCCTCGGCGGCGCCGAGCCAGCCCTGCTCCTGAATCAGTTGCAGAGTGGCTTGCAGGCTGTGCAACGGACGCAGCTCCACCCGCGCTCCGGCCTGTTGCAGGCGGCCGATGGCGTCCAGCAGATTGGCCCTGACCGCAGGTTCGGTGCGCTTGTCGTCCAGCACCTGTTGATCGGCCCAGAAACGTTGCCCAGCCAGAGTCCGCGGCACCGGCAGCGACCGTGGATCAGCGCCGCGCAGCAGTTCATCGATAACCCAGGCATCGCGCACGCTACGGGTCAGCGGGCCGAGGCTGTCGAGGCTCTGGGCCAGGGGGAAGACGCCGTCACGGTTGTAGCGCTGGCAACTGGCGCGATAACCCACCAGGCCGTTGAAGGCGGCGGGAATGCGGATTGAACCGGCGGTGTCGGTGCCCATGGCGATGGGCACGATGCCAGCGGCCACGGCCACCGCCGACCCCGCCGAGGAGCCCCCGGGAATCCGAGGCTGGGCATCGCTGCAGGGGTTGATCGGGGTGCCGAAATGCGGGTTCAGGCCGAGCCCGGAATAGGCGAGTTCGCTGAGGTTGGTCTTGCCCAGGCTGAGCATCCCGGCACGGCATAGACGGCCGACGCTGGGGGCATCCGTAAGTGCCGGCGGTGCCTCGCGACGCACCTGGGCGGCCGCGGTGGTGACGCTGCCGGCCACATCGAACAGGTCCTTCCAGGCCAGGGGCACGCCGTCAAATAGGCTCAGGGGCTGCTGATCGCGCCAGCGTGCAGCGGCGGCCTCGGCCTCGCGCCGGGCCCGGGACGGGCACAGGGAAATGAACACATGGGATGAACCCTCTGCCAGTTCCAGGGCCTGCTCCAGTGCCTGCACCGGGTCGTTGCGGCCTTGGGCGAAGGCTTCGGCCAGGGCCGTGGCATCGTTCAGTGATTCAGGGATCATGGCGCACTCCGCAGAAGCATAAAAATGTACTAATTATTAAAATGTACATTTTTAACAGAGCAGGTTCCGTGCCACTTCAACCCAACCTCACAGCCGCCAAGCCCACTGAAAGTCCTCGCATCGCCCAGCATTACCGAGCCAGAGTGCTTCGATGGTCGAAGCGGGTCAGCGACCGACGGAAAAAAGCTTGGGCGATAGGCGGCAAATGAAATAATGTATCTTCTATTAAAAAGTACATTTTAGTGCAGAAAGGTAACAATCCCACGAATACGGCCCCAGGACAGGGCAGCAAACGTGGCACTCAGTGACACTGGGCAACTGTGAGAGAATCCCCGGCCGTCACCAGAACGGCAGCAGACCCTAGAGGAACCGATGAAAGCAGTGTCAGCAGAGGACCCGCGCACCGCATCGCGCTACGCCATGATTCGTCAGGTATTGCGTGACGCCATCCTCCAGGGCACCGCCCTGCAGGGCCTGGTGCTGCTGGAAGCGCCCCTGGCGGAACTGTTCGGCACCAGCCGGGTGCCGGTGCGCAAGGCTCTGGACCTGCTGCACGGCGAAGGCCTGATCAGCCGCTTCGATGGCCGCGGCTACCTGATCAACCCCCAGGGCCTGGAGATCGAACCGCTGCGCCTGCCCCTGAGCCACGCCCACCTGGGCCTGGCCAGCGACGAAGAACTGGTGGACACCCGGCCCCTGGGGGAACGGATCTACGAGGAAATCGGCAGCGCCCTGTCCACCTGCATCGCCTTCGGCCATTTCCGCCTCGACGAACAGGCCGCCGCCGAGCATTACGGCGTCAGCCGCGCAGTGGTGCGCGAAGCGCTGATGCGCCTGCGCGATCGCGGGCTGGTGGAAAAGGAGCCTTATTCACAATGGCTGGCCGGGCCGCTGACCGCCCGGGAAGTCACCGAAGACTACGAACTGCGCGCCTGCCTGGAGCCCGAGGCCCTGCGCCAGAGCGCCCCGGGACTGAGCCGCGAACAATTGGAGCAGATGCTGGAGCGGGTGACCCAGGCGCAGCAGGCCGAGCATTGCGGCCTGGAAGTGCTTGAGCGCCTGGAAGAAGACCTGCACCAGCACTGCCTCGGCGGCTTGCAGAATCGCAAGATGGCCGC
The DNA here is from genome assembly GCF_009908205.1 of Pseudomonas sp. Fl5BN2. Lineage (NCBI taxonomy): Bacteria > Pseudomonadati > Pseudomonadota > Gammaproteobacteria > Pseudomonadales > Pseudomonadaceae > Pseudomonas > Pseudomonas sp. Fl5BN2. The sequence continues at coordinate 201,304 of NZ_JAAARL010000013.1, forward strand.
GCTGATCCGCCAGGCCCAAAGCCCGATGATCATCAACCGGATCTTCTACCGCCTGCTGGGCATCGGTGCCGACCCGGCGATGCTCGCCGAACACCGGCTGATTCTCGAACTGCTACTGCACGGTGCCTTCGACGCTGCCGCCCTGAACCTCAAGGAACACCTGCAACGAGCCCGCCAGCGCATGCTGCAACGCTTGAAAGTGTTGTCGGTATTGCCCGAGCAGGAGCTGCCCGGGTTCCTCAGCAAGCTCAGTTGAAACCGCTCCAACCCAGGCTGCGATCAGCACCGCAGGGGCCGCCAACCTGACCTCGCAGTCTGTCGCTCGATCATGGATATCGCACTTCGTTGTTCGCGGTCTGCCGCCACAGAAAGCCGTTTTGTCAGGGAACGCTGCCGAGTGGTAAAGAGGTTTCGCTTTGTTTTGTAAGGCATATCCGAGAGAATCCCCAACGCCTTTGAGCGCCTTGTCCCCCTCAGTCCGATCAGGCAGTCTCGCTGGGTCGCTGCAAAATCAGCGGCCCGGATGTGGAAGTCCGGAGCTAGGGGCGTGCAGTCGCTTCATTCGAACACCACTACCGACTCGGTAGGGGTGGCCTCGATTTATGGCGGCTGTGCGTAGGGCATCTTCGGGTGCGCCGGTTCCTTTAGCCCGGTCTTCCACACCTGCGCACGGCTGCCACCCTCTCATGTGGAAGTGAGATCTGGCGGTTTCCTAAACGCGAAAGGAACCAGTCTCATGAAAAAGCTGGTCCCCGATCCACCTCTGCAATCCCCACGCAAACTCCGCGACCCGGAACTGGACCGCGCCAACGCCAGCCTGCTTGCCGCCCTGCAAGGTACTCGCCGTCGCCCCTTCGGACTGCGCGATGGCCGGGGCCATCCACTGTTTGCCGTACAACCGGGAGTGAATGCCGAAGACGCCCTGATGCACGTCTCGCTGCTGCTCAAATGCGCCGAAGAGGTGTCCGATGAAATCACCGAACGCGCCAGCGGCATCGAGCGCGGGCTGATCTGGTCCATGGTGCATTCCGTGAAAATGGCCCGGGCGGTGGTGGATGCCTTGCTCGATGACAGCCGCCCAGCGCCTTGACCTGAAACGAGCCCTGTAACCGCTGTCGCTGGCTCGGCAGCGGCTACAGGGATTTTGCGTTGCCGCGCACCAGGCTCAGGTCGGGCGCGCCACTGCGGCGCTGGCTCAGGTAGCGGGTGCAACTGACCCGCAGGAAGGAGGCGAAGTTCACCACTTCGCCGCGATAGTCCATGACCTCTTCATACAGCTTGGCGATCAGCTGGTTGGTGGTCATGCCGTCCACCTCGGCGATCTCGCGGAGGATGTCCCAGAACTGGTTTTCCAGGCGCAGGGTGGTGACCACGCCACAGATGCGCAGCGAGCGCGAACGCGACTCGTAGAGAATCGGATCGGCCTTGACGTACAACTCGCACATGACGTGGTCCTCGTTTACAGCGTGATCCGGGTGCCCAGCAGCCCGAGGAAACCCGCCAGCCAGCTAGGGTGTGCCGGCCACGCCGGGGCAGTGGCCAGATTGCCTTGAACGTGGCCTTCCGTCACTGGGATATCGATGTAAGTACCGCCCGCCAGGCGCACTTCCGGGGCACAGGCCGGGTAGGCACTGCATTCGCGGCCCTCAAGAATCCCCGCCGCCGCCAGCAACTGCGCGCCGTGGCACACCGCGGCAATCGGCTTGCCGGCCTGATCGAATTCCCTGACCAGTAGCAGGACTTTTTCGTTCAACCGCAGGTACTCCGGTGCCCGTCCGCCCGGGATCAGCAGCGCGTCGTAATCAGCGGACTGGACCTTGGCAAAATCGAAGTTCAAGGCAAACAGATGGCCCGGCTTTTCGCTGTAGGTCTGGTCGCCCTCGAAATCATGGATCGCCGTGCGCACCGTCTGCCCGGCGTTCTTGTCCGGGCACACCGCGTGCACCGTATGACCGACCATCAACAGCGCCTGGAACGGCACCATCACTTCATAGTCTTCGACGTAATCGCCGACCAGCATGAGGATCTTTTTCGCGGCCATGGAGTGGACTCCTTTCAAGAACAGACGTGGGCAGAAGAAGTATTCAAGGTAGTCCTAATCCACAGCCACAGGTAATAGCCAGGTACTACAGCGGCAAACGGCAAGTGCTCAGCCACAAGCTACCCGCCCAGCTCGACGCCACCTTGCAGTTGACCGCTTGAAACTTGCCGCGGCCCTTAACTGTTAGGTGAAGTCTGTCCCTAGCTGTAGCAGTGCCTCGGCGGTGCTTTGTGGCTAGATGGCTGTACCTGTGTCCACGTACGAATTCTGGTAACCCTTATGTCTTCCCGCGAAAATACCGGCATGGCCCTGGGCCTGCTGGGTGTGGTGATTTTCAGCCTGACCCTGCCCTTCACTCGCATCGTGGTGGAAGAAATCCATCCATTGCTCAACGGTTTGGGCCGTGCGTTGGTCGCGGCGATTCCGGCGGCCCTGTTGTTGCTCTGGCGCCGGGAAAAGTGGCCGAGCTGGAAGCAGGTCAAGGGCCTGAGCCTGGTGATTCTCGGGGTGATCCTCGGTTTCCCGGTGCTCTCAGCCTGGGCCATGCAAACCCTGCCCGCCTCCCATGGCGCCCTGGTCAATGGCCTGCAGCCGCTGTGCGTGGCGCTGTACGCAGCCTGGCTGTCCCATGAGCGACCGTCAAAAGCCTTCTGGGCCTGCGCCGCCCTGGGCAGTGCATTGGTGCTCGGGTATGCGCTGATCAGCGGCGCCGGGAGCATCCAGGCCGGCGACTTGCTGATGCTCGGGGCGATTGCCGTGGGCGGCCTGGGCTATGCCGAAGGCGGCCGGCTGGCCAGGGAGATGGGCGGCTGGCAGGTGATCTGCTGGGCACTGGTGCTGTCGACGCCGCTGCTGATCGGGCCGGTGTGGTACCTGGCGGCGCAGCATCAGGGGATGATTTCCAGCAAGACCTGGTGGGCCTTTGGTTATGTGGCGCTGTTCTCGCAGTTCCTCGGCTTCTTCGCCTGGTACGCCGGCCTGGCCATGGGCGGCATCGCCCGGGTCAGCCAGGTGCAGCTGCTGCAGATCTTCTTCACCATCGCCTTTTCCGCGCTGTTCTTCGGTGAACAGGTGGAACCCATTACCTGGGTGTTCGCGGTGGGGGTGATCCTTACGGTGATGCTCGGGCGCAAGACCGCAGTGCAGCCGGCGGTGCCGGCGCAGCTAAAGAAGACTCAGCTCAAGTAACCGTCGGCCTTGAGCAGGGTTTCCAGGCAGTGTTCGCTGATCTGGTAGAAGGCCTTGAGCTCTTCGATCCTGGCCAGCAGTTGCTGTGGGTCCACGGGCTCGGCGCGTTTGACCGCGAGGATCATCTTGTTCTTGTTGGTGTGTTCCAGGGAGATGAATTCGAAAACCTTGGTTTCATAACCACAGGCTTCGAGGAACAGCGCCCGCAAGCTGTCGGTGACCATTTCCGCCTGCTGCCCCAGGTGCAGGCCGTATTGCAGCATCGGCTTGAGCAGCGCCGGGCTCTGGATCTGCAGGCGGATCTGTTTGTGGCAGCACGGCGAGCACATGATGATCGCGGCGCCGGAGCGGATACCGGTGTGGATTGCATAGTCGGTGGCAATGTCGCAGGCATGCAGGGCGATCATCACTTCCAGCTGGCTGGGGGCCACGCTGCGCACGTCGCCACATTTGAACTCCAGGCCCTGATGATCGAGGCGCGCCGCCGCGGCGTTGCACAGGCTCACCATGTCTTCGCGCAGTTCCACGCCCGTCACTTGCCCCTGCGCCTGCAAGGTGTTGCACAGGTAGTCGTGGATGGCGAAGGTCAGGTAGCCCTTGCCTGAGCCGAAGTCGGCGACCCGCACCGGCTGGTCGAGCTTGATCGGCGAGTTGCTCAGGGCATGGCTGAAGACTTCGATGAACTTGTTGATCTGCTTCCACTTGCGCGACATCGCCGGAATCAGCTCATGCTGCTTGTTGGTCACCCCAAGATCAGCGAGGAACGGCCGGCTCAGATCGAGGAAGCGGTTCTTCTCGCGATTGTGCTCGGCGGACGGCACCTCGCGCGGCTGTTGCGGCTTGCCCTTGAACAGCGAGCTCTTGCCCTTCTTGCTGTACTCCAGCTGCACTTCATCGCTGAGGGTCAAAAGGTGGGCGTTCTTGAACGACGCCGGCAGCAGCTCGGCAATCAGCGCCACGCCCTCGGCCAGGGGGAAGTTCTTGGTGATGTCGCGGGTCTTGTAGCGGTAGACCAGGGACAGGCACGGCTGCTCCTTGACCGTCAGCTGCTTGATGATCAGGCGCTGCAGGTCCGCCTCGCTGCCCACGTACTTGGCCAGTACCAGCTTGATAAAGGCGTTCTGCGTGAGGCTGGTGTCGAGCAATTGCAGGAACTGAGCGTGATGATCCGGCGCGGAGAGAGCGGAAGGTGCGGTAACAGACATGGGAGCAGGAGCCTCGGGCGATGCGCGGTGTCGATCAGGGAATGGCGGGTATTTTAGGGAGCAAGCCCCGTCGGGGCACGAAGTTATTCACCCGACGGTAAAAAATCGTCGCCCGAAGGCGGTGCAAGGCTCAGGGGCCATGCGCCGGCAAGCCGGCTCCTGCATGAACAACACCGATATCGCGCCAGCCGTAGGAGCTGGCTTGCCAGCGAAGGCGTCCTCAAGGACGGTGCAAGACTCGGGGGCCTCTTCGCCGGCAAGCCGGCTCCTACAAGAACAACACCGATATCGCGCCAGCCGTAGGAGCTGGCTTGCCAGCGAAGGCGTCCTCAAGGACGGTGCAAGACTCGGGGGCCTCTTCTACATGAACAACACCGATATCGCGCCAGCCGTAGGAGCTGGCTTGCCAGCGAAGGCGTCCTCAAGGGTGGTGCAAAACTCGGGGGCCTCTTCGCCGGCAAGCCGGCTCCTACGGCGGGAGGGTCAGTTGAGCACCACCAGGCGGTTGGGCAACTCGTTGCGCACCTGGGTCAGGGGCACGTGGGTTTTGAGCAGTTCGCCGCTGGCCTCGATGCAGTCGAGGAAACCCTGCAGGGTCTGGCCCTGCTTCACCTGTTGGGTGAAGGTCTGGACGATGGCACCCCATTCGCGGTCGTCGAGGCGCTTGGAGATGCCCTCGTCCACCAGAATCTCCACGTATCGCTCAGCCTCGCTGACAAAGATCAACACCCCGGTGCCGCCCACGGTGTGGTGCAGGTTCTGTTCAAGAAACTGCCGCCGGGCCAGGTTCGAGGCGCGCCAGTGGCGTACCGACCGCGGGATCAGTCGGGTGGTGATGCGTGGCAGGCGAAACACCAGGCACAACACGATAAAGGTCGCCCATTGCGCCAGCAGCAACAGGTGCATGTTCAGCCAGCCGGTGGCGTAGTGCACCAGCCCCGGCACCACCAGCGCCAGCAGGCTGGCCCAGAGCAGCGGGATGTAGGCGTAGTCGTCGGCCCGGGCCGCCAGCACCGTCACCAGTTCAGCGTCGGTATGCTGCTCGACACGGGCAATGGCTTCGGCCACTTGCCGCTGTTCGTACTCACTCAGTAATGCCATGTCGTTGGATATCCGCTTTTTATATTCAGTTACCAGCCGCCGGACGAACCGCCGCCGCCGAAGCTACCGCCACCGCCGCTGAAGCCGCCACCGGAGCCACCCCCAAAACCACCGCCACCGAAACCACCGGAGCCCCCCCGTCCGCTGCCACTGGGCAGGATACCGAGCATCTGCGCGACTATCGCCGTGAGGATCAACAGCAGCACCAGGAAGATGAACAACAACGGATGACGCTCGACAAAATCAGGCTGGCCTGCGCCCTCGCCACTGCCGTACACCGTGGCCGGCTCATCCAGCGGCGTGCCGCCGAGCACCAGCAACATGGCCGAAACGCCGTCGCTGATGCCCTTGCTGAACTGCCCGGTCTTGAACGCCGGGGTGATCACCTGGTTGATGATCACCGAGGATTGGGCGTCGGTCAGCCGGTCTTCCAGGCCGTAGCCGACTTCGATGCGCAGCTTGCGCTCATCGCGGGCGACGATCAGCAACGCGCCGTTGTTCTTGTCCTTCTGGCCAATGCCCCAGTGCCGACCCAGTTGGTAGCCGAAGTCCTCGATGCTGGCGCCTTGCAGGTCCGGCAGGGTCACCACCACCACTTGCTCGCCGGTGGCCTGTTCATGGGCCTGCAGTTCCTGGCTCAACTGGGCCCGGGTGGCCGGTTCGAGCAGTTGCGCATCATCCACCACCCGCCCGCTCAGGGCCGGGAATTTAAGCTCGGCCTGGGCCGTGACCGCGAAGACCCAGAGCAACAGCACCAGGCCGATTTTATAGAGTCGCATCAGCACCTCGTCCTTAATGTTTGTCCGCTTGGGCTACCAGCTACCAGACGCCCCGCCACCGCCAAAACCGCCACCGCCGCCTCTGAAGCTGTCCGAATCCGAGCTGGAGCTGGAACTCGAACTGCTGGAATCGAACCAGTCGAATGAACTGCTGCTCGAACTTGAATCGCGCTCCGCTTTGGACTCGCGCTTGGGCGAGTCATCGCTGGTGTAGGGCCGACCATCGCCTGCCGCTTCACCGTCGTCGCGCCTGGAGAGCAAGAGCCCGGCCAGCGGCACGCCGACAAACACCGAGAAAAACACCAGTTTGAACCACCACATCCATTCGATCTGTTGGTACCAACTCTGCACCACCCAGCGGTGCGCCAGCATCCGCGTGCTGTTGGGCTCCAGCAGACGCACGATAGAGGTGGTGCCGGTAATGATCCCGGAGGAGTACAGCTCATCCTTGAAGTACGGAATGATCGAGTCGTTGATGATGAGGTGCGCCCATATATCGTCGATCCGTCCTTCCAGACCGTAGCCCACTTCGATCCGCACCTTGCGATCGTCCTTGGCCACCAGCAGCAGGACGCCGTTGTTCTTGTCCTTCTGGCCGATGCCCCAGTGCCGGCCCAGTTGCAGGCCGAACTCTTCGATACTGTAGCCGCCCAGGCTCGGCACGGTGACCACTACCACCTGGTCGGTGGTGCTCTGCTCAAGCCGTTCGAGCATCTGCGTCAGGTAGACCTGCGCCGAAGGCGTGAGCAACTGCGCGGTGTCCACCACGCGCCCGGTCAACGTGGGAAACAGGCTTTCAATCGGCACTGGCGCCGGGCTGGCCGCCTGCGGTGCGGCCTGGCTCACTGCCAGCCCGTCCGTGGGCGTTGCAACTGCAGACTGCGCCATCAGGGCGCCGCCGCTCACCAGCCACAGCGACAGCAGCGCACCTTGTAGTGCGCGCTGTACCCCACGCATCAGAATTTGACTTGCGGGGCTTTGTCGGCGTCGGGGCTGGTGGCCTCGAACGACTCACGCACCGGCATATCGCTGTACATAAGGCTGTGCCACAGGCGACCGGGGAAGGTACGGATCTCGGTGTTGTACTTCTGCACCGCGAGGATGAAGTCGCGACGGGCCACGGCGATGCGGTTCTCGGTGCCTTCCAGTTGGGATTGCAGGGCCAGGAAGTTCTGGTTGGCCTTGAGGTCCGGGTAGCGCTCGGAAACCACCATCAGGCGGCTCAGGGCACCACTCAACTGATCCTGGGCTTGCTGGAACTGCTTGAGTTTTTCCGGGTTGTCCAGGGTGTTGGCGTCCACCTGGATCGAAGTGGCCTTGGCCCGCGCCTCGATCACTGCGGTCAGGGTCTCTTCCTCATGCTTGGCGTAGCCCTTGACGGTTTCCACCAGGTTGGGGATCAGGTCGGCACGGCGCTGGTACTGGTTCTGCACCTGGCCCCAATCGGCCTTGACCTGCTCGTCGAGGGTCGGAATGTTGTTGATGCCGCAGCCACCAAGCAGGCTGGTCAGCATCAGCAAAGCGACGACGGGCCAGCTCTGGCGCAGGTTTTGGGAAATGTTCATGGGTGGGGCTCCTTGCACAACCTGATTGAAATGAATCTTTTGCCCGGTTTGACACACCCGGTGGGGCAAAATCTGCCTGCACCACTGGAATGCATCGGGCTGATGGGCTAAAAGATGCCCAGCGCGAAAAAGAGTTCAGAAGTGTGCGGGAATTATCTGCACAACAATAGTCGCTCCCTAAATTTTGGCTGTTCGACGCCTCACTAGAGCGTCGGTCTTGAGCCCTTGAGAACAATATTCATGAAGAAGCTGTGTTTGCTGGGCCTGCTGGTCAGCCTGGCCAGTCACCCGGTGTTGGCCGAAGTTGCCCCGGTCCCCCTGGAAAACAAAGAAGCCTTTATCAGCGATCTGCTCCAGCGCATGACCCTGGAAGAAAAGATCGGCCAGTTGCGCCTGATCAGCATTGGTCCGGAAATGCCTCGGGAGCTGATCCGCAAGGAGATTGCCGCCGGCAACATCGGCGGCACCTTCAACTCGATCACCCGTCCGGAAAACCGGCCGATGCAGGACGCGGCCATGCGCAGCCGGCTGAAGATCCCGATGTTCTTCGCCTATGACGTGATCCACGGCCACCGGACCATCTTCCCCATCAGCCTGGCCCTGGCTTCCAGCTGGGACATGGACGCCATCGGGCGCTCCGGGCGCATCGCCGCCAAGGAAGCCAGCGCCGACAGCCTCGATATCACCTTCGCACCGATGGTCGATATCTCCCGCGATCCGCGCTGGGGCCGTACCTCCGAAGGCTTCGGCGAGGACACCTACCTGGTCTCGCGGATTGCCAAGGTCATGGTCAAGGCCTACCAGGGCCAGAGCCCGGCCCTGTCGGACAGCATCATGGCCAGCGTCAAGCACTTCGCCCTGTACGGCGCGGTGGAAGGCGGTCGCGACTACAACATCGTCGACATGAGCCCGGTGAAGATGTACCAGGACTACCTGCCGCCCTACCGCGCGGCGATCGACGCCGGTGCCGGCGGGGTGATGGTGGCCCTGAACTCGATCAACGGCGTGCCTGCCACCTCCAATACCTGGCTGATGAACGACCTGTTGCGCAAGGAATGGGGCTTCAAGGGCCTGGCGGTGAGCGACCACGGGGCGATCATCGAGCTGATCCGCCATGGCGTCGCCAAGGACGGTCGCGAAGCGGCCAAGCTGGCGATCAAGGCTGGCATCGACATGAGCATGAACGACTCGCTGTACGGCAAGGAACTGCCGGGGCTGCTCAAGTCCGGCGAGATCGAGCAGAAGGATATCGACAACGCGGTACGTGAAGTGCTGGCCGCCAAGTACGACATGGGCCTGTTCAAGGACCCGTACGTGCGCATCGGCAAGGCTGAGGACGACCCGGCCGACACCAACGCCGAAAGCCGCCTGCACCGCAGTGACGCCCGGGATATTGCCCGGCGCAGCATGGTGCTGCTGAAGAACCAGAATGAAACCCTGCCGCTGAAGAAGACCGCGAAGATCGTCCTTGTGGGCCCATTGGCCAAGGCGCCGATCGACATGATGGGCAGCTGGGCCGCGGCCGGAGTGCCGGCGCAGTCGGTGACCCTGTACGACGGCATGCGCAATGTCCTGGGCGACAAGGCCAAGCTGACCTATGCCCGGGGCTCCAACATCACCGCCGACAAGAAGGTCGTGGACTACCTGAACTTCCTCAACTTCGATGCCCCGGAGGTGGTAGATGATCCGCGTTCGGCGCAGCAGATGATCGATGAAGCAGTGAAGGCCGCGAAAAAATCCGACGTGATCGTTGCTGCAGTGGGCGAATCCCGTGGCATGTCCCACGAGTCCTCGAGCCGCACCGACCTGCACATCCCGGCCAACCAGCGCGAACTGATCAAGGCCCTCAAGGCCACCGGCAAGCCCCTGGTACTGGTGCTGATGAACGGCCGTCCGCTGTCGCTGCTGGAAGAAAACCAGCAGGCCGACGCGATCCTGGAAACCTGGTTCAGCGGCACCGAAGGCGGCAACGCCATCGCCGACGTGCTGTTTGGCGACTACAACCCGTCGGGCAAGCTGCCGATCACCTTCCCCCGTTCCGTGGGGCAGATTCCGACTTACTACAACCACCTGACCATTGGCCGTCCGTTCACCCCGGGCAAGCCGGGCAACTACACCTCGCAGTACTTCGATGACACCACCGGCCCGCTGTTCCCCTTCGGCTACGGCTTGAGCTATACCAGCTTCAGCCTGTCGAATATGGCCTTGTCCTCCACCACCCTGAACAAGAGCGGCACGCTCGACGCCAGCGTGACCGTGAAGAACACCGGCCAGCGTGACGGCGAAACCGTGGTACAGCTGTATATCCAGGACGTGGCCGGCTCGATGATCCGCCCGATCAAGGAGTTGAAGAACTTCCAGAAAGTCATGCTCAAGGCCGGTGAAGAGAAAGCCATTCACTTCACCATCAGCGAGGACGACCTGAAGTTCTACAACGCGCAGCTCAAGTACGCCGCGGAACCGGGCGACTTCAATGTGCAGATCGGCCTGGACTCCCAGGACGTCAAGCAACAGAGCTTCGAACTGCTCTGATCTCCTGCAACCGCCGGCTCTGGACCCAGGCCGGCGGACCGCCCTGCTATTCCCCTCTTGCAAGCACTACCGAAGACCCGAGCCACATCTGGGCGACTCGTTTGGGCGACGCTGTGTGCGCCACAAAGCAGAAAATGCTGCCTGGAAGAGCAGGTCCCCAGGTTTATGCCTGCTCGTCCGCGCACTGCGGCAACGACTGCAAGAAGGCCGTTTTGGGTCGAACAAATGCTAACCGCGACGGTCCAGCAAGTTGACCACCAACCGATCGATCCAACCCCAGACGCGCTGTTTTACTCGCCGCCACAGGGGACGATTGCGCCAGGCTGCCAGATTGACCTCTTCGCTCTGGGCGAAGTCCGCCTCAAAGCTGGCTGCCACGGCGCGGGTCAGTTGCGGGTCCAGGGCTTCCAGGTTGGCATCCAGGTTGAAGCGCAGGTTCCAGTGGTCGAAGTTACAGGAACCGACACTCACCCAGTCATCCACCAGGGCCATCTTCAGGTGCAGGAAGCGCGGCTGGTATTCGAAGATCCGCACCCCAGCCTTGATCAAGCGCGGATAGTAGCGGTGCCCGGCATAACGCACTGCCGGGTGATCGGTGCATGGCCCGGTCAGCAACAGGCGCACATCGATACCCCGAGCCGCAGCCTTGCGCAACGAGCGACGCACCGACCAGGTCGGCAGGAAATAGGGGGTGGCCAGCCAAATGCGCCGCTGGCCACTGTGCAGGGCACGGATCAATGAATGCAGGATGTCGCGATGCTGGCGGGCGTCGGCATAAGCCACCCGGCCCATGCCCTCGCCGGTTTCAGGCAAACGCGGCAGGCGTGGCAGACCGAAATCGGCGCCGGGCTTCCAGGCGCCACGATGCAGGTTGGCGCTCCACTGGCGATCGAACAGCCTTTGCCAATCGCCCACCATGGGCCCGGCAATCTCCACCATCACCTCATGCCAGTCGCAACTGTTGTCCTCGGGCTGCCAAAACTCATCGGTAACCCCAGTGCCGCCGACCATTGCCAAGGTCTGGTCCACCAACAGCAGTTTGCGATGGTCGCGGTACAGGTTGAGAAAGCCCTGGCGCCATTTCAGGCGGTTATAGAAACGCAATTCGACACCCGCTTGCGTCAGGCTCTGACGCAGCGCCTGGGTAAAAGCCAGGCTGCCATAGTCGTCAAACAGGCAACGCACCCGCACTCCCCGCTCGGCGGCCAGCACCAGCGCCTGGACCATGGCTTCGGCGCAGGCCCCGGCTTCCACCAGGTACAGCTCCAGTTCCACTTGCTGCTGGGCCCGGGCAATCGCCACCAGCATGCGCGGAAAGAACTCGGGGCCGTCGATCAGTAACTCGAAGCGGTTGCCTTCACGCCAGGGGAACACCGCGCCGCGCATTTCAACGCTCCGTGAAGATCAGTACCGCACCCACCGGCACCGAAAAACTGATGGCCGACAGGCCAGCAACCTTGCGCAGGCTGTCGAGGCCGGGGGCCAGGTTGAAGTCTTCAGCGTTGAGCACCAAGGGCTCCAGGGTCACCACCTGGAAGCGCCGATCATCCAGCCGGGTGGCCAGCAGTTCGGCGTTGTAGGTGTGTTCCTGGCCGTGCAGGGTCACGGTGATCGGCAGCAACAACTCGATCTGTGCCCCGGGGGCCAGGTCATTGATCGGGCGCAGGTTGATCTTTGCGGTAATCAGCGCGTCGGGAAACTGCTGGACCTGGAACAGCTCCTGGCGCATGCGCTCGTCGCGCAGGGGAATGCCGCTGCTGACCGAATCCATCTCGATCTGCAGCTGGGCCTGGCCTTTGCCATCGACCTTGCCGTGCAGCACCAGGAAGCGCTGGACCTCGGAAATATTGGCGTTCTTGGTAGTGACGAAGGACACCCGGGAAGACTCGTTATCCAGGTACCAGTTGGCCTGGACCGGCAGAGCCAGCACCCCGAGCAGGCTGAGAAGAAGGCGGATCGGCGTACGCATGCAAGCTCCCTAGAACAGAAGGCGCCACCTTAACCGGACACCAGGGGGCTGGCAAACTTCGCGGCAGGCGGCGCAATAGAGCTAGAAGCGATAGGTATAGTTCAGGTAGAAGCGTTCGGCGCTGTGACTGATGATGCCCGCCGGCCCCCGGGAGATGCTCTGGCGCTGGACCCCATCGGGTTCGCCCTGGGTGCGGAAACGTCCGTGCAGCCAGGCCAGGTCCAGGCCCTTGAGCGCACCGTCGAACTGGTATTGCAGCACGCTCTGGAACTCCCGCCGGGAAAATCCCTGGTAGCCCCGAGCGTGATCGGAGAAGGCGTAATGCAGGTCGAGCTTGAGCCGCGGCAGGCCGACATCGGCGAAATCCATGCCCCCCAGCAACTTGACCATCTCCTCGTTTTCCAGACCGAAGTAGTAGAACAACTTGCCGCTGCTGTTCCAGGTGCCGTGGTCCTGGGCGAAGAAGGTGCGGTCAAAGTCATCGCCCCAGACCTTGTTCCAGGTCAGCCCGGTGTAATAGCGACTGAACCGGTACTTGAAGGACAGGTCCAGGTGACGGGCATCGTGGGAAGACTCCGCCTCATAAAACCCGCGCACGCCGCCGTACTCGAAGCGCTTGCCGGCGTCCTGCTGGCGGCCCCAGATGGCATGGATGTCGATGCCGCGCCCGGGAGCCAGCTCGAAGCCATGGGCCAGCTTCACCGAGGAGCTGCGCAGGTAGTCCCGGGCTACGCCGTGTTCCAGTTGCAAGCGACTGCCATCGGGCAGTACGTAACCCAGGGCATAGAGCCGCAGGTCTTCGATCGTGCGCCCCTGGTGATTGCGCAAGTCCTGGCTCCAGCCTGATTCGTTGCGCGGACTGAAGCCGTCGATACGGCTCAGGTTCAAGCTCAGGGCACCGTACTCGTAGCCCAGGTCCTGGCCCAGAGTGGCCGCCGGCAGGATGCGCGAATAGCGGTCATCGCGGTACAGCTCGTATTGCCGGCTTTTTTTCCCCACGCCACCACTCAAGGTTCCGTTCTCGTCGACCCAACGTCCGCGCAGGTACAGCTCCAGGGGTTTGGCGATGCCGTGGGGCTGCTGCACGCTGCGATCGGCCCGCAGGTTGCTGATGCTGTTGGCCTCACGCCCTACATGCAGCGCATCTGCCAGGCCGTAGCTGTAATCGATGCCCAGCACGTCGCGGTACCAGCCTGAACTGAAACTGAACTGGGTGGCCTGCACCCATTCATCCCGGGTCGGGCCGAACCCTCCCCCGTCATTTTCCTTCCAATAGGATTGGCTGTAGCGCAAGGACGTGCGGCTATCCTCGAGAAACCCTTCAGCTCCTGCCCCGGTGCATACCAGACAGCACAACAACCCCGTCATATAACGTTGTTCAGCCCACATGAGATCACCTGTTCTTATTATTGGAAGTGGCGTCATGGCCGCCGATGGCGGACCAGGCTTCATTCTCGGAGCCGCGGGGCAAAGGGCAATCGCTATAGGTTCCACAGGATGGAACCCGAAGGGGCAGCGCGGTTTTACGCGCGGTTCGGGGCCAAGCGCTGAGGGCGAGGAATGGCTCAGGCGAGGGTTTTCTGCAGTTGCTCGATGGTTTCGGCCAGCAGCCCCAAGTGACGACTGCGCACCTGTTCGACACAGGTCAGGTCCATCGGCCAATGCAGGGCAATGCTGCCGATCACTCGACCTTCAGCCTGCAACGGCAAGGCCACCGCACGAATCAGAAAAGGCAGGCGCACCGGATACTCCCAATGGCCTTCCGTACGCTGGCCGAACCCCAACTGCTGGGACTCGGCGCAGGTCTGCAGCTGATCCTCGGTGGGCACCCGCTCACGTGCGGCCAGGCGCTCGACTTCATCGCGGGCCAGGCCTCCCAGGCAGGCCTTGCCCATGGCCGAGTGAAACAGGCTGGCGTGCTGACCGACAATCCGGCTGTTGTTCGGGTAGCGCTTGCGCAACACTGCGGGCACCGAGCTTTCCAGGACTTCCAGGCAATCGCCATCGAAACTCGACAGGTCACTGACCAGCCCAGTGCGTGCACTCAATTCCAACAGCCAGGGCGCCGCCTGCTCTACCAGGTGGCGCTTGAAACGCTGCCGATGGTCACCGAACAGGCTTCGCGCACTCAGGTGATAACGCCGGTCACTCAGGCCACGGTAGATCCAGCCCTGCTCCTGTAAGGTCAGCAACATGCGCGACACGGTGGCCTTGGGCAGGCACGTCAGGTAGTGCAGCTCCTCCAGGCCCAGGGCCTGGTGCTGGCCCAGCAACTCGACGATGGCCAGCGCCCGTTCCACAGAACGCACGCCGCCGCTTTCTACCTTGCTGGCCATAGTCCGAACTCCCTGACAGAAGATGGGTAAAGGCTTTACCGCCTGTTCAATAGCACTTGCTTGGTTACAGCAGGTTGCCCGGGGGCCGTTGCCGTACCCATTGCGTGAGCTGTTCGTGGGCATGAGCCAGTTGCAGCACCGCGTGGTCGGCCTGGGCCGGGCCGATGATCTGCAAGCCCATGGGCAAGCCGGCCAGGTTGAACCCCACCGGAATGCTGATACTGGGCAGACCGGCCAGGGTCGGACCGATCACCACTTCCATCCAGCGGTGATAAGTGTCCATTTCCTGCCCATCGATCTGCCTTGGCCAAGCCTGTCGTGCATCGAAAGGGAACACCTGAGCAGTGGGCAGCAGCAGAAAATCGTAACGTTCAAACAGCCGCTGCAGGGCGCGATACCAATCGCTGCGGCTCTGGGAAGCGCGGTACACATCCGCGGCACTCAGGTTCGCCGCGCCCTCCACCTCCCAGCGTGCCTCGGGCTTGAGCCAACGGCGTTTGTCCGGGTCGCTGTGCAGCAGCCCCAAAGAGCCCTGGACCAGCCAATGCCGGTGCACCAGCCAACAGTCCCACAGCTGCGCCAGGGAGAACTCCGGCTGGCAGTTCTCCACTTCGCAGCCCAGGCTGGTGAAGTCCGCCAAGGCTTTTTCGCACAGCCCCAGCACACCTTGCTCCATGGCCAGGTAACCGTTGTAGTCGCCCATCCAGCCCAGGCGCAGGCCCCGCACGTCGCGTTGCAGGGGAGCATTCAACAGCGCCGGATCATCCGTGAGCGACAAGGGCACCCGCGGGTCGTAACCGGCCTGGGTCCCCAGCAGCCGCGCCACATCGGCAACAGTGCGCCCCATCGGCCCCTCGGTAGCCAGTTGCTGCACGAACAATTCCGGAGTCGGGCCGAATGGTACCCGGCCCTGGGAGGGACGCATGCCGAACACGTTATTGAACGCCGCCGGATTGCGCAGCGAACCCATCATGTCGCTGCCATCGGCCACCGGCAGCATGCGCAGGGCCAGGGCCACCGCGGCCCCACCGCTGCTGCCGCCAGCACTCAAGGTGCTGTCATAGGCATTGCCGGTGGTGCCGAACAGTTGGTTATAGGTATGTGAGCCGAGGCCAAACTCCGGCACGTTGCTCTTGCCGACGATGATCGCGCCGCTGGCCCGGACCCGCGCCACACTGATGGCGTCCACGGCCGGCACCTGCTCGGCGAACAACGGCGAACCCATGCTGGTGGTCAACCCGGCGGTGGCCGCCAGGTCCTTGATCGCCTGGGGCATGCCGTGCATCCAGCCCATGGACTGCCCCTGATCCAGCTGCCGGTCACGCTCGTCGGCCTGGGCCAGCAGGACTTCGGGAGCGCACAGGGACACCAGGGCGTTGACCTGCGGGTTGAAACGCTCGATCTGCGCCAGATAGGCCTGCATCACTTCGCGACAGGACAGCTCGCGGGCATGGATCGCCCTGGACAACTCCAGGGCATCCAGATCGACGATGGAGTCGGTCGGTTCGGGGTGGTTGCTCAAGATTAGCCTCCCAGGGTCACGGCGTCGGGTTTGTCGTCTCTGACTGCGTCATACATGCAATAAGTACCCAGCAGGCTGAGGACCGAGGTCAGCAAGACGTAGAAAGCGGGAGCCACCGGGGTGGCCATGACCTTGCTCAGCCAGGTCACGATCAGTGGCGCGAAGCCACCGAACAGCATCACTGTGACGTTATACGCCACCGATACCCCCGTGGAGCGCACCTCGATGGGAAACTGCTCGGCCAGGGCCGTGGGGCCGGGGCCGAAGAAACCGCCAATGGCACCACACAACAATATCTGCATCACCAACAGGCGCTCGATGGACGGCGCCGCGGCGACCCACACATACAAGGGATAGACCATGACGAAGAACGCCAGGGTGAAAGCCATCAGTACCGGGCGTCGACCAATGCGGTCGGACAGCGCCCCGGCAAAGGGAATCACCAGGGTCATCAGGGCCACGGCGAACATCTGCACCAGCAACACCTGGTCCAGGGGCAGGCCGAGGTTGGTATGGGCGAACGTCGGCATGTTCACCAGCACCACATAAAAGGACACCGTGCCGCCGCAACACATGCCCATGGACACCAGGATCGCCCGGCGATAGGCCGACACCACCTGCCACAGCCCAGGGCCGTTGCCGCGCACCTGTTTGCGCGCCTCAAGAAACGCCTCCGGCTCTTCCATGTACTTGCGGATCCACAGACCCACCGGCCCGATCAACAGACCGATCACGAACGGCAGGCGCCAGCCCCAGAGATCCAGGGTCTGCGGCGAGAAGAAATGCGTCACCGCCGCCACCATCGCCGCGCCGCTGAACACCGCCAGGCACTGCCCCACCAACTGCCAGGAGCCGTACAGGCCTTTTCTGTGGGGGGGGGCACTCTCCACCAGGTAGGCCGTGGCACTGGCGTACTCACCGCCGGTGGCAAAGCCCTGGAGCATGCGCGCCACCACGATCAGCAGCGGCGCCCCGAGGCCGATGGCGGCGTAGTTGGGGGCGAACACAATCATCGCGATGGCCAGGGTCATCAGTTGGATGATCACCAGCATCGCCGCCTTGCGGCCCTTGCGATCGGAATAGATCCCCAGCAGCACGCCGCCTACCGGGCGCATGAAAAAACCCACACCGAAGGTGGCCAGGGCCATCAGCAGCGAGATGTACTCATCCTCTGCCGGGAAGAACTGGCGGGCGATAACACTGGCGAGAAAGCCGTAGACGATGAAGTCATACCATTCCAGAGCGTTGCCAACGACGGCGGCTACCACCTGCCGAGTCTTGGAAACAGAGGGTATCGAGACACTCATAGGATGTTCCTTGGATACTTTTGAGCCTTCTGCCGGGCTCGGAAAAGTGCCGGGTGCAAACTAAGCCCCGGGGCGGTCAGCAACACAGGAACAGGAAGGGTCAGGAGGGTTTGAGCCAGCTTTCCGCCAGGGCGCCCCAATAGGCTGCGCCCGTCAGGAGAATGTCGTCGTTGAAGTCGTAACCCGGGTTATGCACCATCGGCTGCGCCACGCCATTGCCGATGAACAGGTAGCTGCCGGGACAGCGTTGCAGCATCCAGCCGAAGTCTTCACTGCCCATCAGCTTCGGCGTGTTGCCGTTGACCGCCTCGGCCCCCACCAGCTCGACGCCGACCCGCCGGGCGAACTCGGTTTCTTCCGGGCTGTTGACCAGCACCGGATACGCCGGGCGATGGTCGATGCTGGCGCGGCAACCGAAGCTCTCGGCCTGGGTCTGGATAATGGCCTTGACCCGCTCCAGCATCAGCTCGCGCACCGGCGCATTGAGGGCCCGCAGGCTCAGACGCAGCAGCGCCTGCTGGGGAATCACGTTAGCCGCCTCACCGGCCTGCAGGGCGCCGACGGTCACCACTGCCGCTTCCTGGGCATCGATATTGCGCGCCACTACGGTCTGCAAGGCCATGACCATGCTAGCCGCCGCCACCAACGGATCCACCGCCAGGTGCGGCATGGAACCATGGCCACCGACACCTTCGACGATCACATTGAGCAAGTCCTGGGAAGCCATCATCGGCCCCTCGCGAAAGCCCAGGTGCCCGGCCGACAGCCCTGGCATGTTGTGCAGGCCGAACAGTGCATCACAGGGAAAGCGCTCCAGCAGGCCATCGGCAAGCATCGCCTCGGCGCCGCCCTGGCCCTCTTCCGCCGGCTGGAAGATCAGGTTCAGGGTGCCGTCGAACTGGCGAGTGGCCGCCAGATAACGGGCCGCCCCCAGCAGGATGGTGGTGTGGCCATCATGTCCGCAGGCATGCATGCAACCGCTGAAGCGGCTGCTGTAGGGCACTCCGGTGTTCTCGATGATCGGCAAGGCATCCATGTCCGCCCGCAACCCCAGGGTGCGCGAGCCACTGCCGTTGCGCAGCACGCCAACAACCCCGGTCCTGCCGACGCCGGTGTGCACTTCGTAGCCCCACTCTTCAAGGCAACGGGCTACCAGCGCTGCGGTGCGATTCTCCTCGAAACCCAACTCGGGATGGGCATGAATGTCGTGGCGGATGGCTCGCAGGTCACTGGCAATGTCGCTAAGCCAGGCAAGGATGTGCTGGTGTCGGGTCATGGCGTATCTCCTCTGGGCCGGGTGGGTTCCCGTTCTTTTTTTGGAGCGATGCACGAGATGCCAAGGCGCACTCGAAGCTCTGCGCCAGATAACCGCGAGCCAGAGCACAGGACAATCAAATGTGGTTCCACTGGATGGAACACAAATGTGCCAGCAACGGATCAGCCAGCATCAGGGCGCGAGACGGCAACCTTCCCGCGGGCCCAGCCAGATGGCGCTGTGGGTACGCCCCAGGGCGCTGGCGGTGACACGCAGCGACTGCACTTCATCGGCAAACCCGCTGATGGGCAGGTACTGGTGCACATAGGAGCGACAGTAGTCGGCGGGTTGTTGCATGACGTAACGACAGGAGCAGTACTCCTTGGCGGTGTAGGCGCCGAGGATATCCGGAAAGGCCTGCAAGGCCACCCGCTGTTGCCAGGTCCAGCCCAGCAGCAGGATCAGCCCCAGCAACAGCAGACTGAGCCATGGGCGACGACGGACAAAGGCCCGGCGCTTCATGGTTGCTCCGGGACGACAAACGCAGCGAGGACACGCTTGAGCAGTTCATTGTGCTGATAGCTGTCGTCGCGATCGTCGCCGTATCGCACGATCACCAGGCGTTCTGCGGGCAGCACGTACAACGCCTGCCCCCAGTGTCCCAGGGCGGCGTAGGTATCCGCTGGCGCATCTGGCCAGGGCTGGGGGGCGCCGTCCACCGAGCGGTTGAGCCACCAGTGTCCGCCCGCCACAGCCACATCCTGGTTGGCCCGGTAACCCGTGAACGGCGTGCGGCAGAAGTCGACCCAAGCCTTGGGCAACAGTTGCCGGTCGCGCCAGCGGCCCTCGCGCTGCATCAGCAGACCGACACGCGCCAGGTCACGAGCAGTCAGATAGAGGTAGGACGAGGCGACGAAAGTACCTGCGGCATCACGCTCCCACACCGCCTGGGTAATGCCCAGAGGTTCGAACAGGGCCTGCCAGGGATAGTTTGCATACTGCTCGCTGCCCACCATGCCTCGCAGACTGGCGGCCAGCAGGTTGCTGTCGCCGCTGGAGTAACGGAAGTCCTGGCCTGGTGGGCTGGCGGCCTGTTGTTGTGCGGCAAACGCGGCCATGTCCTGGTGCCCGCGGGTGTAGAGCATGGCCACCACCGAGGAATTGAGCGGGGCGTATTCGTAGTCTTCCTGCCAGTCCAGGCCCGAGGCCCAGTGCAGCAAGTGCTCCAGGGTGATAGCCGGATGCTGCTGCAGCGCCGGGTAATACTTCGTCGCCGGGTCCTGGAGCTGGAAGCGGCCTTCACCGAAGGCTACGCCCAACACCACCGCCAACAGACTTTTGCTGGCAGACCAGATGAGATGAGGGGTCTGTGGTCCGGTGGCGCCGGCATAACGTTCGTAAAGCACCTGGCCATCGCGGATCACCAGCAAGGCGTCAGTGCGAATGCCTTCGTGGGACTGGTCGTCCCTGGGCACGAAGGCGTAGTCCTCCAGAGCCTTGAGCGCCGGGCTATCGACGGCCGGGCCCCGACTCCATTGTTGCGCCGGCCACTCCTCGGCCCGGGCCGGCATGCAGAGACATGCAAGCAACGCCAGCAGGATCGGACCTTTGACCATGGATGAGCCTCGAATGACGTCAGTGGCCGAGCCTAGTTGAGGCGGATGACAGTTTCACTGCAAGGGCCCTCGCTTGTTGGCGCTGGCTGGCGTAGGGGGCATCAAGCCTTGTGCAAAACCTTCAGGCCCCTTCGCCGGCAAGCCGGCTCCTACAACAGCCCGCGGCACCCCGCCTCGTAGGAGCTGGCTTGCCAGCGAAGGCGTCATCGAGCCTTGTGCAGAACCTTCGGGCCCCATCGCCGGCAAGCCGGCTCCTACAACAGCCCGCGGCATCCCGCCTCGTAGGAGCTGGCTTGCCAGCGAAGGCGTCATCGAGCCTTGTGCAAAACCTTCGGGCCTCTTCGCCGGCAAGCCGGCTCCTACAACAGCCCGCGGCATCCCGCCTCGTAGGAGCTGGCTTGCCAGCGAAGGCGTCATCGAGCCTTGTGCAAAACCTTCGGGCCCCTTCGCCGGCAAGCCGGCTCCTACAACCGCCCCCGGCACCCCGCCTCGTAGGAGCTGGCTTGCCAGCGAAGGCGTCATCGAGCCCTGTGCAGAACCTTCAGCCCCCTTCGCCGGCAAGCCGGCTCCTACAACAGCCCGCGGCATCCCGACTCGTAGGAGCTGGCTTGCCAGCGAAGGCGTCATCGAGCCTTGTGCAGAACCTTCAGGCCTCTTCGCCGGCAAGCTGTTGTGGCTCAATGTTCCTGGACCACTCTGTAGGAGTTTCAACCTAAGGAAGCATCATGGGATTTCGGGTCGTTACCGCTGAAGAAAAGGCTGAAGCCATTCGCTTGGTCGTGGAGATG